>JAGCNN010000122.1 GCA_017645925.1 Bacteroidales bacterium | reverse complement strand
TTTGGCTTGCGAAACTGCTGATGCATCTATTTACTACACACTTGATGGTAATGATCCGACAGCAGAATCAACATTGTACGAAAATCCATTCACACTTAATGCAACGACAACCGTTAAGGCTATCGCAATGAAGGAAAATATGCAGAACAGTACAATCGCAGAAGCTACCTTCACAAAGACAGAACCTGTTGTTGCTGTAAACTACACCCGCATCACTTCACTCGACCAGTTGCAGGATGGCGACAAGGTTATTCTCGCTTCTCGTTATGATGACGATGCAACTCACTACTATGTAGCTCCGACAAGAATCGCAAATAACAGATTCAATGGTGTTGAAGTAGAAGCAGAAAATGAAATCATTTCAACCGATGTTGATTCAGTTGTATGGACAATAAAGATTGCAGACGGTATGTATAAGTTTGTAAATGCTTCCAACGACACACTTGGTTATGGTACCTCTGGCACTACTTTCACAAGCGTATCAAACAAGGAATGGACTATTGCAGAATATACAAATGTCGCAACTGCATTAGTTGCTGGATATACTGGCTATAAGATCACAAATGTTGAAAATGATGGACGTTCAGTAGCATTAAATGCAGGCAACAACAATGTATTTGGTGCTTATGCCAACAGCAATGCAGAAAATAATAATGCTGCACAGTACAACTTCGCTATCGACTTCTTCGTTGACCTTGGCGACCACACTCCAATAGTTGCAAGACCTACATTTACTCCTAACGGTGGTAACTTTGAGGAAAGCGTTGAAGTAACTTTGGCTTGCGCAACTGAAGACGCTGCAATATACTACACTTTGAATGGTGAAACTCCAACAACAGAATCTACCCTTTACGCAGGTCCATTCACTCTTGAAGAAACCACTACCGTAAAGGCAATCGCTGTTAAGGAAGGCATGTCCAACAGTGCTGTTGCAGAGGCTACTTTCACAAAGGTTGTTCCAACTGCAGCAACTCCAACTATCACTCCTAATGGTGGCAACTTCGAGGAAAGCGTTGAAGTAACATTGGCTTGCGAAACCGAAGATGCAGCAATTTACTACACTCTTGACGGTACCGACCCGACAGCAGAATCAACTCTTTACGAAGCAGCTTTCACACTTACCGAAACCACTACTGTAAAGGCAATCGCTGTTAAGGAAGGTTTGGCAAACAGTGCAGTGGCTGAGGCTACTTTCACAAAGGTAGAACCGCCAGTTGTTGTAAACTACACACGTATCACTTCACTCGACCAGTTGCATAATGGCGACAAGCTTATCATTGCATCACGCTACGACAATGACGAAACTCACTACTATGTAGCTCCTTCTAGAATTACCAACAAACTTAACGGTGTTGCTGTAACAGTTGACAACAACATTATTTCAACCGATGTTGACACAATAGTTTGGACAGTAAGCATTGAAGGCGACAACTACAGGTTTACAAATGCTGCTGATGCAAATCTTGGTTACGGTAGCTCAACAAACTTCTCAAGCTCTCAGAATCCTGATTGGAATGTTGCTGAATTTACAGCTCAAGGTCTTGTTGACAACTGCTCAGGATATAAGATTACAAATGTTAGCACCCTCAATGAAAATAGTGTAAGGGCAGTTGCTTTCAAGTCAGGAACAAATGTATTTGGTGCTTATGCAACAAGCAATGCAAATGGCGATGAATACAATTTCGCACTCGATTTCTTTGTTGACTTGGGTGACAATGTTCCTACAGTAGCAACTCCAGTATTCACACCAGCTGCTGGCTACTACGAGGAAGCTCAGAATGTAACAATTACCTGCGCAACCGAAGGTGCTACCATTTACTACACAACCGATGGTACTGTTCCAACAAACGAATCAACACAATACACCGAAGCAATCGCAGTAAGCCACAACACAACAATCAAGGCTATTGCATACGTTGGCGAAGAATTTAGTTTCGTTGCTACAGCAAGATACACCTTCCCGAACTTTGTCGAGAACATATCCGCTTTGTATGAAATCGAAAATACAACTGAAACATACATTCTTACTGGTGATGTTACTTTCGTTTACCGTAGCGGCAAGAGCATTTATGTAAAGGACGCAACTGGTGGCTTGCTCGTTTTCGACCAGAGCAATGTTGTTACAACCGAATACACTGAAGGTGATGTAATCAGTGGCGGCATTACTGGTACTATCAGCATGTATCACGGAATGCTTGAGTTTGTTCCTACATTCAACACTGCAGCTTCAACACAGAACACTGGCGCTGTTGCTCCAACCGTTATCACTGTTGAACAACTTCTCTCAAACGAATATGTTTCGCAGCTTGTAAAGGTTGAAAATGTAGCCGTTGAAACTGGTGCTACCTACACCGAAGGTCAGGCTGGCGACAATGTAACATTCTCGCAGAACGGTAGTTCGGCATTGTTGAGGAACAACTTCAAGACTCTCGATATGACAATCGGCGACAACACCAACTGGGATATAACTGGTTTCGCTGCAATTTACGATGAAAATATCCAGATATTCCCTCGTAGCAACGAAGATGTTACTATCGCAACTTCGGTTGAAGAACTTGCTTCTGAAATTGCAATCTATCCTAACCCGACAAGCGACATCGTTAACATTGTTACAAACGGCAATGCTCAGCGTGTTGAAATAGCAAATGTTGACGGACAGGTTGTTTCCAACGAGGCAGTTTCTTCAGATGTTGTAACGATTTCACTCGAAGGGCAGCCAGCAGGCATGTACTTCGTAAGAATCTACACTGCAGACGAAGTAATCGTAAGAAAGGTTACGAAGTTCTAATCGTAATTGAATGATAAATAAAAGGTCGGGCGATTTGTCCGACCTTTTTTATTATTAGTGTCCGCTAAAGTACCCAGCCTGTCTGTCCGAAATCTGTTCTCTAATAATACGGTAACAGATTACCTCGTGAGGTTGCAAGCAACGTTCCGGACAACCGATTTCACACTGCTCCCCGTACCGTATCGCAGGTTCAATCAGGTTTTCGAACCTTTAGCTCACGCAGCGAAGCAAGTAAATGACAAACCCCATCATCAACATTCTTATGTAAGATAGTGTCAACAAGGGACTTATGACGACGTACGCTTTTTAGCGGACAACACTAATATACTTCCCACTTTCGGGACCTACATTGAATATAAGGTCCAGTATGCTGAGATTGGGGACAAAATCGGAGCGGTCGGCAAATACTTGGATGTAGGGGAGGGGGACAAATGATGCATCGGGCTTATTCTTTGATGGTTTTGGACTTATACTGTCACGCATGTCGCAAAACCCTTCGGGAGTAGCTGCATAGTCTGTTGTAAACGACCAATCGGCATCAATTTTTAGTATTGAAAGCATTTTTTCAAGGATTTTTGCATTCAAATCGACAAGAAAAGTTTCCTTTTGCACAAAGAAATGCTCAAACTTATAGAAATAGTAGTCGTAGAAAGGCGAATTGCGGTAAGCCGATTTTAATGCGGTATAGTGGTTGCGTTGCCACATTTCCGAATAGTCGATGCGAATGTCCTTTGTAAGAGTGTGAAAATTTTTCTGCACTGGAACTGATAATGGTAAGACTCCGTTGGCACTCAGAATATTGCATCTGTTCCTATATGTTTGCTTCGGGTAGGTCTCGTACTTTTCAATGGCTACGCGACCATTCAGGAACTTGCTCATATACTGAACATTGGGAAAATATGCAGTTGAAAGTAGCGTGTCCATACTACCAGATGACCTTTCCTATAATATATTCCTGTGGTATTGGCCCGTAGCTCCTTGAATCGCGTTTGTCGGTGCGGTCGTCATTCAGGATAAAGAAATAGTTTTTCGTAGGAATATACTCATTGGCTTCCTGCTGGTTTATGCGCACATGGTAGGTGTCGGACTGAAAGTCGTTGCCTTCGAATAGGCTTATTATATTTTTATAAATAGGTGCGAGCCTCGGCGTAAAATTCAGAGTGTCGCCTTGCTTGGGCAGGTACATCGGTCCGAAATTGTCCTTGTTCCATGCAAAGAAAGCGCTAGACGGGAATATGTCAACGTCCTTCCAGTCATCGCGGTCGATAATCTTGCGACATGCCGAAAATTCTTTTTCAGCAGCCCTTATTTTTTCAAATTCAACATCGGCGCATACAAAATTACATGCTTTGCCATCGTTGAGAAGGTCGCCAATTTTCACATCGTACTTCGACAGGATTGCATTGAAATCAACGCTAGCAGAATCAACCGATGCGCGGAAACAATGCTTGGTTGCGTATTCTTCAGTTACTTGCTTGTTGTTTCGGTATAATATGCCGTCGTCTATCATTATTATGTCGCCAGTAACGCCAACAATCCTTGATACGTAAACGTTGCGAGCCGAAAGTTTTGTGTCATACTCCAGTGGATACCAGTAGGCAACTACATCGTTAATGCCGAACGAACTTGTCTTTCGTACAAATGCATTGCTTTCTGTCCCATCCGCAGTTTTCACCCTGTAGAATCCAAACATCCTATAAAAAGCTATGCCACCGCCAATTATGGCAAGTAGCATAACAACAACCAATGTCCTTTTAGTCTTCATTGTGAACAATCTTTCCTATTCTGTTCCAACGTATTCCTCCGTATTCCTTGTCCAACGACAGCCAGATGAGCCAAGCCTTGCCCACTATGTGGTCTTCGGGAACATAACCCCAGTAGCGTGAATCGGCAGAATTGTGGCGGTTGTCGCCCATCATCCAGTAGTAGTTCATCTTGAAGGTGTATTCGGTGGCTGGTTCTCCATTTATATAAGCCTTTCCGTCCTTTACTTCAAGCGTGTTGCCTTCGTAGTGCCCTATTGCTCGCCCGTAAAGGATAAGGTTTTCTTCGGTAAGCTGAATTTTGTCTCCTGCCTTAGGAAGGTACAGAGGTCCAAACCAGTCAACATTCCATGGGAACTTTTCTTGATTGTGCGGGAAGATGCGGAAGCTGTCGTCTCCAGTAAAGCCCTTTGCTACAGTATTCTTGGTTATAGACTGTACAAACGACATCTTTTTGAACTTTTCGTAGTTTTCGTTAGAAAGCGGAACAATTTTGTAGTTGGCGCTGTCGGTATGCAGGTCGTAAACATCCGAAGTATTTATTTCATTCTGGCGCAATACCTTTTCGGGAATATTGGCTGTATTTATTGCTATGCGGTAGTTGAATTGCTTTGTTGGAATGTCCTTCTGTGGCTTTCCGTTTACAAAGACTTCACCATCACGAACTTCCACGGTATCTCCGGCAATTGCCACACAACGCTTTATGTAGTTTTCTCGCTTGTCAACCGGGCGGACTGTCAAGTCGTACATGTCGCGAACAATCTGTCGGGCAAGACGATAGTATTTTTCATCGTCTGAAATTGAAAGTTTTTCTTTTGCCAGTTGTGTTTCGTTTTCACGCAGTTTTGATGTGGCCTCGTTTATGAACGAATTGGTGTGTGCAATATTTGTAGCTGGATTGAAAAGCGAATATGCAAGGTTCGTGTAGTAGTCGTTGGTCTTTTGCGAAACATTGCCGACTACAATCTTCTTGTTCATCATGGTTGAGTACTGCTTGTCGAAATCAGCCATGCGGAACTGGGTTATCCTTATTATGTCGTAGTAGTCCTGAGCAGGAATTTGCAGCACAACGGTGTCGCCGGTAGGGTAGTTGAACACCACCATGTCGTCGCGCTTGATGTCGCCCCAGCCTACCATGCGGCGGTATTCGTTCTGTATCCAAGTCAGATACGACGGTGTGTTTTTGGTAAACGGCAAGGTGTGGTGCACAAATGGGAACGATATTGGCGTCATCGGCACGCGCGGTCCGTATGCAGTCTTGCTTACAAAAAGGTAGTCGCCCACGCGCAAGGTCTTTTCCATAGATGAGGTTGGAATGGTAAATGCCTCGAAGAAGAAAATCCTGATGAAAGATGCTGCAATGACAGCAAAAATCAAAGCATCAACCCATTCAAGAGTTTTGCGCTTAAGTTTGGTGCAATTTTCCGGATTCTTTGGCTTCCAGAACGCCCAGCGTACGAACTTTGTGATGTAAATGTCAATTATCAGCAGTTCGCCTAGTAAAAACCAGTAGTTTCCGAGCCAAATCGTCCAGCCTATGTAGAATATTGTCCAACATGCGAACCATATCCAGTTGCGCCGCGAAGGCATCTCGATGAATTTCTCGTATTTGCCAATTTTAAGATTCCAGCCTTTTTTCTCCGTCTCCTGCTGCTTGCCAGACGGTATTTCCTTTTCCTTATTATTTTTTCCGAAAAACATATTTCCTATAATTCAAGTAAATCATTCATTGTAAACATACCGCATTTCCCAGCAAGGAATTCGGCTGCGAGGACTGCTCCGTTGGCCAGTCCGCGGCGGCTTTTTGCCGAATGTGTTATTGTTATGTCGTCGAAGTCGCTTGACCACAACACGCTATGGTCGCCGAAAACTTCTCCTTCCCTAAACGAATCTATTTCCAGAATATTGTCTGTGCCCTCGTCAAGTTTCCAATCCGAATAACGCGGATTGTTTTCGATGATGCCCTTTGCAAGCGTTATGGCGGTGCCGCTAGGCTTGTCAAGCTTGTGGATATGGTGAGTTTCCTCGATGTGTGCCCAATATTGCGGATAAGCCGCCAGTTTTTGTGCCAGCATACGGTTTACTGCCATAAAGATGTTCATGCCGATGCTGTAGTTAGACGAATAGAAGAACGCCGATGAGTTTTCGCGGCACAACTTTTCCATTTCGGCGGCATTGAAAGTCCAGCCGGTAGTGCCCGACACTACGCGCAAACCGTTTTTTACACAAGCCAGAACATTCTGTTCAGCCGTCTTTGGCGTTGAAAACTCAATAGCTACGTCACCAAGCGATGCAATATTGCTTTGTGAGCATATATCGCGGTCGATGTCAAAGATTTCGGAGATTCGGTGTCCACGTTCAACGGCTACTCGTTCAATCTCCTTGCCCATCTTTCCGTATCCAATAAGAACAATATTCATTTTCCGTTATTACAAAAAGTTGTTTGCTGTAAAAGCCGCAAAGTTAGCAAAATCCCAAACAAAAACAAAATTGCATTTTCTTGCACAAAAACAAAAAATATACACTATTTTTGCATCTTATTTTGGTTTTATTGTGGTTTTTGGCTGCAAAAAGACTTATATATTGTAAAAACAATGCATTAACGAAATATAACTATGACAGATTTCAGCATTTGGGAAGTTCTTTTTCTGCTATGTTTCTCCGTTAGCTGGCCGGTTTCGATTGCCAGGTCATTGCGTACAAAAGTCGTAATCGGCAAAAGTCCGCTTTTTATGTCGCTGATAATTTTGGGATATATTTTTGGTATAGTACATAAGGCCTTGCATAGCAACGATATAGTAATTTGGCTTTATGTGTTCAATGCTATTTTGGTATCATTTGACTTGGTGTTGTATTTTATGTATATTGGCAAGAATCGCCGTGATTTGAAACGATAAAGCCAACTCAACTTCAATTTAGCCATGGAATTTATCGGACAGTTTTTCGGACAATTTGACTTCATCGAGGTATTCAGTACCTTTATTGTGATGTTTGCAATCATCGACATCCTTGGCTCAATACCTATATTTATTAGTTTAAAGGAGCAGGGCAAGCCCATAAAGGGATTGCAGGCCTGTCTTACTGCGCTTGGTTTGTTCCTGCTGTTCTTTTTCGCCGGTGATGCATTGTTGAATCTGTTTGGCATTGACAAGGCTTCGTTTGCCGTTGCAGGTTCGTTTGTGCTGTTCATATTGGCGGTGGAGATGATACTTGGCCGCGAAATCATCAAGAACGAAAATATTGGCAGTGGCGCAAGCATAGTTCCAGTTGCTTTCCCTCTTATTGCAGGACCTGGCGCATTGACAGCACTGCTTTCGCTTCGTGCCGAATATTCGGTGCTAAACATTCTTATTGGGCTTCTGTTGAACCTTGTGCTTGATTATTTTGTAATAATGCTTCTCGACAAGGTGAAAAAACTCCTCGGTGCGAACCTTATTTTCATAATCCGCAAGTTTTTTGGTGTGATATTGCTTGCAATAGCGGTAAATATGTTTGTTGGCAACATTTATGTGATTATTGCCAATGTGCCAAAGTAACGTGTTTGGGTATTGTTGCCAATCTTTTGTCAACTTTTCAATCTGCAATTTTCAACTTTTAACTATCTTTGTCCCCCGAGTAGGTCAGTCTATCGCGTTACTTCAAGGTAATGAGGAAAGTCCGGACAGCACAGGGCATTGCGCTTCTGAAATAGGAGAAGACTGCGAAGGCTTGGCAGCGGAGAAGAGAATGACTTCCTTGGCGACAAGGTAAAGGTGAGAAGGTGGAGTAAGAGCCCACCGGTGACGATGGTGACATCGTCAGCCGTCCGCCCCGCAAGCTGCAAGTTCATGTATATCGGCGTTATAGGGTTGCCCGCCCGAGCCGAGGGGTAGAATGCACAGATAAATGATAGACAGCATCCACAGATGCCACAGAATTCGGCTTACGGCCTACTCGCCTTTTTTTATGTTTCAAAGTTTCAAGGTTTCTATGTTTCTGGTTGTTCAGAGGTATTGCTTCGCAATGGTTTAATAAGGCGTATTTCCTGCACCCCAAAATATCAAATCATAGAAACACAGAAACGGCGTCAGCCATTGAAACTTAGAAACAACGTAGCGAGAAACACCCTAGTCCTCTCCTTGTTAATAAAAAAATCGCAAATTATAATTCGCAAATCAAAAATTAGTTGTACCTTTGCTTCTTAATTCTAAATTTTAATTAAAATGAAAAAGTTTACATTTTTAATGATTGCATTGTTCATAGCAGCTATGGGCTTTGCACAGGTTCAAAAGAGAATCGGTAACGATCCGAAAATGGAATCCACACCGTTCCTTAAGGCCGCTAAACAAACAACACACAACACAAGAGCCACTCGCTCGGTAATTTTGTCTGCTGATTTTGAAAGTGAAGGACTTCCTAGTGGTTGGACAACAAATGATGCCGATGGCGATGGCGATGTATGGGCAATTCTTGGCATGGCTGGTCACGAAAGCGAAGGTTGTATCACATCAAGGTCGTACGACAATAACTCGGGTGCCTTAACTCCTGACAACTGGCTCATATCTCCGCAGGTAACTTTGCCAGCAACTACAAATCCTATCAACCTTAGGTTCTACGCAAATGCACAGGACGCAACTTGGGCAGCTGAACACTATGGTGTTTATATCTCAACGACAACTACAGATCCATCGGCATTTACCGAACTTTGGGCTGAAGATATGAACGCTAATGGTGGCGCACACAGAGAGCAGGGCGCTTGGGGCGAAAAGAACACAGACCTCAGCGCATACGCAGGTCAGACTGTTTACATTGCTATCCGTCACTTCAACTGCACCGACAACTTCTATCTGAATGTTGACGACATTAGCATTTATGAAGTAGCTCCTTACGACATCGCTGTAACTAATGTTGCTTTCAGCGCAAACTCTGGTTGCGGTCTTACCACTACCAATGTAATTGTTACCATTAAGAACAATGGTACTGAAGCTATCTCTACATTTGGACTTTCATACAGTATAAATGACGGTACTCCTGTAGAAGCAACTGTTACTCCCGAAAATGCAATAGCATCTGGTGCAACTTACCAGTACACAATTGAAGGCATTGACATTAGTGCACTCGGTGTATATGAAATTTCTGTAAATGCAACTCTAGAAGGTGATGCTAATGCCGATAACAACACTAAGGATGCTAGCATAGCAAATGTTGCTCCAGCAACTATACCTTATAACAATACATTCGACACTGAAGAAGAATTGCTCGGTTGCAATATAATAGACGCTAATAATGACGGTGTTGCTTGGGGCATTTACACTTTGGACGATGAAACAGGCGATATGGTTCCTGCAATTATTTCTGGAAACGCAGAAGACGGCAACAACGATTACTTCGTAACAAGCTGTATAACAATGGCAGCTGGCACCTACAGAATGACCGTTGACATTCAGGGAGGTGGACAAGAAATAGATTGGAGCTCATTCTCATACGTTACATATTATGATGACTTGTCAATTGTTTTTGGTACAGCACCAACAGTTGAAGGTTTAACTAACCACATTTATGACTCAACAGGATATTTTGGAGCAGAAACTCTTGTAAAAGATTTTGTTATTGCTGAAGCTGGAACATATTATTTTGGTTTCAAGGTTTCATCTGCTAACGGATACCAAGCTTATATAAACAACCTCCAGATTCAGGAAGTTCTTGCTCACGATGTAACAATCCTTGATGTTGACTTTGTAAATGCAACTGGCTGCGGCTTAACATCTAATAATGTTGTTGTAACAGTAAGAAATGATGGTACAGATCCTATCGCTTCATTCGGACTTGCTTACTCAGTTAACGAAGGTACTCCAGTAGAAGTTACCGTAACTCCTGCACAAGCAATTGCAAAAGACTCTACTTACACATACACTTTCGAACAGGAAATTACCGTTGACGCTGACGGCGATTATGATGTTGTTGTAAATGCTACATTGGAAGGCGACACCAACACAGATGGCAACGAAGCTGAAGCAAGCTTTGGCAGATTAGCACCAGAAACATTGCCTTACACATTGGTAATTGACGATGAAGATGCACTTTACGGCTGGACAATCGTTGATGCAAATAATGACGGTTCAACTTGGGCATACGCTGAAGATTATGGTGCAAGCTACAGATACAACTCAACCAATGCTGCAAACGACTGGTTGATTTCTTCTTGCATCGCTGTTCCTGCTGGTGCATACAAGTTGAGCTTCCGCTATGAAGCATCTTCAAGTTATCCAGAAAACCTTAAGGTATTCTACGGAAATGCTCCAACTATCGAAGCAATGACCAACGAAATTGAAGACTATCCTTCATTGAACAGCAGTGCTGTTGCAGAAAAGAACATTGTTGTTGCTGAAGATGGTGTTTACTACTTAGGTTTCTACTGCTACAGCGAAGCTGATATGCTCCGTCTTTCTATCGACAGTATCCATATAGAAGCTATTCCTCCATACGAGGCAAGCATTTCAACCCTTACTTTCGGAACTCCTTCGGGATGCGGAATCGAATCAAGCACAATTTCTGCTACTATCACTAACAACGGTTCTGTTCCTATGACTGCTTTCACCGCTGCTTACAAGGTTAACGATAACGAGCCCGTATCGCAGGAATTCACTTTGGAAAATGGTCTCGCACTTGACTCTTCGTATGTATTCACATTTACAACTCCTATGGCATTGGCAGAAGTTGGCGAATATGATGTTGTAGCTTATATAACTTTGGCTGGTGACGAAAACCACACCAATGACACAGTAGCAGGCACAATCGAAAAGATGGTTCCCGAAATCGAACTTACCTCTATCGTTCCTGCTGACGAAGCTAGAATCCCATTCGCAGAATCAATTGATATTGCTGGTACTATCACCAACAATAGCTGCGCACTCACAAGCTACATTGTTACTTACAAGGTTGGTGAAGGCGAATTTGTTGCAAACGACACTATCGAATGTAATGTTGCTGAAGGTGCAACCCACAACTTCACCCATTCAGTTCCTTTCACTCCGGAAGCTACTGGTGAATACACAATCACTGTTAAGGTTTCAAAGCCAAATGATTTCGAAGATGATGCTGACGACAACGAATTGACAGCAACATTCACATTGCTTGGTTGCAATCCTATCACAGAATTCCCATACGAAGTAGGTTTCGAAAACGGTATGCCTGATTGCTGGACTACAATTGATGCTGACGGTGACGGACACGACTGGATGAGTACTGCTGATATGATTTCTCTATGGGAAGATCCTGAAGAAATTACTTATTTCACTCACTCTGGTAATGGTAGTATGGCTTCAGAATCATACATTAATCATAGATATGGTGCTTTGACTCCTGAAAATTATTTGATTACACCAGCTATTACAATTCCAACTACAGGTAACTATGGTCTTACATTCTATGTAGCAAATACATACTCGTATGAAGAAAACCTTACTGTAAAGATTTCAACTACCAATAATGATTTGGCAAGCTTTACTACAACAGCTATTGAAGAAGAAGAAATTGATGTTGACCTTAATGGTGGTGAATGGGCAGAAAAGACTTATTCATTGGCAAACTTTGCAGGTCAGACCATCTATATTGCAATAATCCATACTGGTGAAGATGGTGTTGCTTTATTGGTTGACGACTTCTCAATAGCAGTTAGCAACGCTGCAGAAGAAAACATCGCAGAAACTATCGCTGTATATCCTAACCCAACTAGCAGCATGGTTACCATTGCTAACGCAGAAGGTAAGGACATCATCGTAGTTAACTCTCTCGGTCAGGTTGTTGCAAGCATCGAAAATGCAGCAGCTAACCAGACTATCGACGTTAGCAACTTCGCAAACGGAACCTACTTCGTAAAGGTTGACGCTGAAGTTGTAAAACTGAATGTTGTAAAGTAGTTTTCATAAAACTATAAGTAAAAAAAGTCGCCATCCATTCGGGTGGCGATTTTTTTGTTTGCGGTAAAGTAAATGATAGATATTTATTAGTGTCTGATAATAGCTATTCTTCCTCAATACTCTTCCAAATATTCCAGCTTTCATCTCCCCAATGGTGATATATGTGCATTAATATAGGATGCGAGATTGTCTTGAAGCCATTGCGGGTATAGCCTTTCTCGGTATCATAATCTATGTTCCCATCGGCAAATTCGGCAATCCAGTTGTATTCAATAGGTAGGGTAGGGTGGTTCTGCAATCCAAACTTCCATACCGTCAATGCTAAAGTTCCTTGATCGCGAGTTTTTGTATATGGATTCGCAAACTCGGCAATGGTCTTTTCGTACCAGTAGTCCAGAAATTCCGCCGACGAATCGTCAAACAGAAAAACGCCACCGTTCCAATGCTGCCAGTCGCCATGAATGTTTATGCCGTAGGTTTGGGAAATGTAATCGGAAAGGTGGTCGCAATGAGGGGTGTCAAGTTCAAAATTAGTCCAATCGGCAGGATTTTCGCCAAGTTTTGGTAGAATTTTCCTTTTATAGTAGTGAAAATAAAGTTCTACAACTTCTCCCTTTTCGTTTCGCCAACACCTTTTGGCCTTGTTATAAACAAACTTGCCTATATTAAAAGTTCTTATAAATGGTATATACCATAAGTATCTGCTTGGTTCAAAAATATTGTGCTTGGATGAGGCGAATAATTTGGCAAGCTCTTTTCTGTCGTCTTTCACAGAATCGGCATCAAGGTCGAAATCTCCGATGCGTTTTGCAACTTCTGCTTTAAATTTTGCAATTATTTCTCCTCGGTGAGCATGGTTTTCAAGACATTTGCAGTTTACTGCGTGCGGACTGAAATAACCAAAAGGAGCATTGTCGTTGGCAAAAGTTATTGGTGCAGAATAGTGTGAAAAAATCTCGTCAACCTTTTTGGACAGGCACACCACATCGCTGTCGAGATAGCAATAGGTATGTCCGTGAGGAAGAATTTTATGCAACGAAGTTTTCAGGTAAATGCTTGCCTCGTGGTCGTTGTATTCGCTTGGTGTTGAGATATCAATCAAATTATCGTGCAAAATAGGAATTTCGTTTCTGCGGCTGTCGGTAACCACAATTATTTCGTTCTGCGAGAACCTTTTCAACCTTTCGATTGAAAAGGCGAGCTGGGAAATACACCTTTCGGGGCCGCAAACTGCAAAGACGAATTTGTTCATTGTTGTTAGTTTATATGGCTAAAGCCGTTTCTATGTTTCACGTTTCTAAGTTTCTGGGTTTGCTGGCTCAAAGGCTAACAGGCTTAAAGCCTTTTTTGTCTTTTCGCCTTCTCTTCTTTCTTCTATAAGCCCATTATTTATTATCCATTTTAATTATTCTTTCCTTTGTATTTTAGTCTTTTTAGTCGCTTCGCGAGAACGGCAAAGCCCTCAACGAAGTTAAATTCAACAAATTAAAACAAATCGTTCAAATCTTATTTGTTTCATTTGAAACCTATTTGTTAAATTTCTGCCGTCAGACATTTCAAAATCGTATGCCGACCCTTCGGCTCCGCTCAGGGGGCGGCTTATGGAACGACTATTTTGAGCGTAGCGAAAATAATTGTCCATTATCCATTGTTCATTATTATTTGTTAATCCAATCATAATCGTGCAAAAATTGTCGTTTCTCCGCTTTTATCTCCTTTCGCTGGTAACCTCTGTATTCCGACAGCAATTTTCGGTATTCGCGTTTTGACAAACGAAGTCCTTCTTCGCTCTTTATCATCATGCGGAACTCGGAGCAAATTGTCTGGTAAATTTCCGGCGCATAAAACCTATAAAAATCATCATCAAGCAGCGATTCCAAAATATTGATGTTGTTGCGTTTGAAGTCAAACAGACTGCCGCGCTTTGATATTCCTCCTGCGTGGTCGTTGTAAACCGACCAGCACTCGTTGATATACTTGAATTTGGAGTTTTTTATCAGTTCCAGTTCTAGTGCCCAGCTAAACGAAAATTCCTTGAACTTGTAGTTGTGTATGAAGGTTTCCAAATTTTTCCACCTGCAAACAAGAGAGGATGTTGGAATTATTGTCCTAGTAATCAGCATCTGCGGTTCAAAGTCGGGATAATACTTGTTCATCTGCGAATAGGTTTTCCAGCCTATTTTGGTTTTCTTTGCAAATTCGGCATCACCAGTGCTGTTCATCTGTTGAATTTCGGCATCGTGGAAACATGCGGAATATTCAGGATTCGCCTCAAGAAAGTCAATCTGCGCTTGTAATTTACCATCGTAGCTCCAGTAGTCGTCTCCATCAAGGAAAACAAAATATTTTGCACAGCATTTCATTTCTATAGCTTTCCTAACCGAATGCAGTACTCCCGAATTTTTCTCGTTAACGGA
>JAGCNN010000121.1 GCA_017645925.1 Bacteroidales bacterium | reverse complement strand
TTCTTACTTTTTTGTTGCATAAAAAATTATTATTAACTTGTAGCGTTTGGGATAAACGTTGTTGGAGGCTATGATGGGAAAAATAGCGAAGCTCTTTTTGATTTGCACTCTGCTTTTGGTAGGGGTGTCTTTTGCTGATTTGCCGTATGCGCTTAAGTTTAGTTGTTCTAAGTCTACTGATGATGTCTATACTTGCGATATTGAACAGCTTCAATCGTCAAAGCCGACTGCAAATACCTACACGACATGGGGAAGTTTTTTACAGGCTTTTCAGACTGAGATTGAATCGAAATTGGATATTTCCAAAAATCCGTCTGCAAAAACTGAATATAATGGGTTTGTAATTCGTTTTAATTCTAATATCGACTTTGGTGGGTACCAAAACGGTACTTGTAGGGATGCGACTTTTGCTCCCATGAATTTTGGACCGCTTGCGTTCCAGCCGACGATTGATGGTAACGGTAAGACGATAAAGAATTTCTGCTATATTACCGAAAACATAAATGCTTCGTTCTTCGGGGATCTGCAAAATTCTAAGGTTCAAAATATTACATTCGATATGGCCTATGTCAAGGCGACGGTGACTTCAGGGACGAACTTCGATGCGGCGGTTGTGGCTTACAGGGTGGCAAATGTCAGCTTTAAGAATGTGACTGTGAGCAATTCGCTGGTGTATGGTTGGCAGACCGCGGCTTTGGCTGTATATTCTGGAGCTTCGTCTAGTGACAGAGATAACCCTGCGGTTGCGCTTTCTAAAATTAAGATTCAGAATGTGACTTTAGGCATAACTAAGGATGTTATTGCAGGTCACTCGACGTTTGGCTCTCTTGAAAATCTGCAGTCGGCAAGTGGTGGCGTTATTGCAAATATCGGTGGGTATCCTGTAATGGATAACATCGAAGTGTCGAAACTGAAAATTCCTGATGCTATTTCAGAAGTCTATAAGAGTGTTTCTGGCCATGAATATATTGGGGATCGCTATGTCGGTGGCGTTGCGGGACGTTTCGAACCTTCGGCAGATGATGACGGTTTTACCTTAGGTAGAATAAGTGTGTCGGCTGATTTGAGCGGCCTTTGGGTGGGCGGCTTGTTTGGACGAGCTTATATTGACAATAATTCTCTTACGGGTGCGTCCTATTTTAAGCTGGCGAATGCGAAGGTGACTTTGAACTCGGCGGTGCATTCGGGTGGCAACAACAAAGCGCGTTTTTTTGGCGGCCTTGTTGGGGAATTGCATTGGTTAAGGGGCCAGATTTCTTTGTCGAACGATACGGTTGATGTTTCGGCGACTTGGCATCGCGAAATGGATTATTTGAATTCCAAAGCCAGCATGGGTGGGCTTGTTGGATATGTTTCTGGTGAAGAGGATGATACTCCTGTTGATATTTATGCCGAAAATAATGTGGTGACGGCAGAAATGCAGACCTCTGCTGGCGTGGTTTATGCGGGCGGAGTTCTGGGACAGGTGGCATTTGTTCCCAGTCCTAATAACAATACTAGTGGTGAAGTCCTTGTCAAGAAATCTAGTGTCAAGGCGAAAGCAACGAACTTGATTATGACTACGGCAGAAACGATAAATACGGTCTGTGCGGGTTACCTGGTGGGCAATGCGGTGAGTCGTGGCGGAAATATCAATATCCTGCAAAACCATGCCGAAGGCAATATCTACATCGCTAACAGTGGGGTGGTTGCAGCGGGTGCCTTGGGAGCCGAAATCGGTTTGGGGTGGTTTAGTAGCATAGATGTAAGCAACAATTCCTCTATTGGTGATTTGTTTGCAAAAACTATTGTAGGCAATGATTTTGCATACAGAATATATCGGGGGTATGTCGCAGGAACTCTTGTGAGTGAAAATTCCGCAACAACCGTTAGCGTGAGGGACAATTTTCACTATGGCTCAATGGATAAGGCTGTTGTTGATGCGGTGGACTCGTTGAAAATCGCGGGCCAGGGGAAGAAAAAATCGGATTGGAGAGACAAGTGTTCGGATGGTTGGAATATTTGCTACAATTACCGTAATGAGTTGAAAGGCGATTCGGCGTTGTCGGTTTCTGGCGTCTTGAGTAAGGATGGCTCCGGTAAAATTATAGTGAACAAGAATACGGGTGATTCTTGGTATAACGGCGTTATCGATGCTGATGTCATGAAGTCACGTCTGTTCACGTATGTGCTGAATAAGCAGGATGGTGTTAAAAATAGCGTTGTTTGGGATAATGAACCTGACCAGTTTCCTAAGATTTCGAATGATAGGACTGCGTTTAGGCTCGCTATAAGTCTTGCTGATGCAGATTATAAGGAATTGACCGATAACGACAAGATCTTGTTGAAAGATTATTTGCCCGTAAACCAATGCGAAGCAAAAAAATGTTCCTTGTATGTCTATACAGAAAATGACGCTTATTTGATTCCTGGATTTAAATCCAACTATGTTGACACGTTGGATGCCGGTTTGAGGGTGCTTAACGGTGCCGGACAGCAATACGATTTTAGTCAGAATTTCATCTGTGATGTTAATGTAAAAGGGTTGACGGACCGTGAAATAAATGTAGTGTACAAGGTTAGAGGCGAAGACTCCTGGGTCCCTATGGATGAATTGCACTTTGTGACGCCAAAGGTCGAAAAAGTGCGCTTGTTTTCCGGGAATGAGGTTGTTCCGGTTGCCTATTTGAATTATAAAGATTCTGATGGAAAAATGACCGGATATGAACTGGACCTGAATGATTTCATACTTCGTTGCAAAGAAGACTCGGAAAATTCATGTATAGATTACCATCATGAATCAATGGATACACACTTATTAAACTTTAGCCATATTCTTAAGGAGATTAGAGCGGAAATAGATGGTAAATATAAAGACGAAATAGAATTGGAATATAAATTGATTGATAGAAGCTCTGGCTACGGTTATTGGCCGTATACAGATATTGCTCTAATTGGAAGCGATACTGCAATTAGTGCTGGAATCAAGCTGACGACATTCGCCTATAATGGAGAAAAGTCGCTTGTTGAAAACAATTCATATAATTTCCCCGCAACAAGTTCGATTTTGGTAAAAGAAAAAGTAGATATGGCCTCGAACTATGGAATTAGTGTGGCGGAACGAGGCTATTTGTTGGAGAAATGGAACGTTGATTTCTGGTTGGGATATAAAGAAGCATTCAATGACGCTAAAGGATGTTATACAGAAGGGGAAAAACCCGCGAAGTGCTCCAATGCGCTTGTGTATGGAGATGCCACCAAGAATTATCTAGAAAGTGAACTGAAAATAGAAGGTCAGCTGAATGGAATTGCAACTAGTGGCTCCAAGTTGGCGAAATGGTCTACGGTGCTTAACTCCGATGATAAATTGAACTTGGATTCGATGATTCAGGCCATGTCTGTTATTGTTCCTGAAGGGATTCTGCGAACGCCAATGTTCATAGCAGTGAATCCGAAACTGTCTGCAATCCAGTACACTGTCAATTTCGATGTAAATGCGGGGGATGCGAACGTATTCTTGACGGACAAGTTTATGGACGAACTTGATAATCCGAAATCTTATTCCCGTCAAAACGCCGAAACGGCAAAACTCCCCGAAGGGGTGCTTGCGACGAACGCCTGTTTTAGTGGCTGGGATAACGGTCAAATCGGT
>JAGCNN010000120.1 GCA_017645925.1 Bacteroidales bacterium | reverse complement strand
CATTAGCGTAAATTCATCACAATACTCGTCAACCTTGTCGAAGCCATAATTTGCGAAACGCTTGATTAGATTCAGTCCACCAGGAGTAACACCGCCTCGAGTTGTTAATTTTTCCCCAATCTGCATATAGTCGGCAACACTTCGTATCAGCCTGTCCAATTCTTCCTCGGTAAACGGTTCTGATGTTTCATTGTCTACATGCATATAATTATAATTGTCTTCGCGTGGAAGAAGCAAAAAACATTTGTCGGGTTGTTCGGCAAGGCTAAACGATATATGATGCCCATTTCTACAATTCCACGACAAGTCGCTTTTGACTACATTATATTTGCTTTCACTGCCGTTGCTATTTCTGTGGCAACCCGAAAGTGTATATTCGCCAAATGTTGTCACAGATGCTGGAATCTTCATGTTTAATTTCTTGCAATCCCTAAATGCATACACTCCTATTTCCTTAACCGAATCGGGAAGCGTAATGTCTGCCAGTTTCACACAATCAGCAAAAGCCGAATTGTCAATTTTTGTGAGAGATTTGCCTAGTTTTACCGACTTTAGTTTTTTACATCCAGAAAATGCATCCTTGCCAATTTCTGTCACCGAGTCGGGAAGCACAATCCCTGTCAGGCTGCTACAATTAGAAAATGTAGCGTTGCCAATTTTTGTGAGGGACTTGCCAAGTGTTACCGACTTAAGTTTCTTGAGACCAGAAAACGCAAAATCGCAGATATACAAAACCGAATCGGGAACGACAACCGATGTAAGTTCGCACTCATCAAATGCGTTGCGAGCAATACCCCTTGTGCCTTCTTGTATTGCAAAAGAACCCGAAAGTGCGTTGCCCTTGCATCCCAGACACCAATTTGCCATATACAGAACACCGTCGGGCTGGCTGTTGTACCACGCGGTTCCGATGAATGTGCTTGGGGAAATGCTTGTAAGCGATTCGGGAATTGTAATGTCAGCCAGACCGCTACAGCCAGAAAAAGCGTGTGGCATAATGCAAGTTACCGAATCTGGAACTGTCAGCGTTGTAAGCCCTGTGCAGCCGAAAAATGCGCTCCAGCCGATACTTGTTACGGAATCGGGAATTTTTACCGATTTCAGGCCGGTTGCATACGAAAATGCAAAATCCTTTATTTCCGTTATTGTGTTTGGTATAACCAAATCAGTTAGCAATTCGTTATTAATGTATAGGTTGTGTGCATATTTAAGCGGATTTGCATACAGATTGCCAAAAAGTATTTTGCACCAGCCGTCAATGTCGCCGTTATAATGCACTGCCGTCAAATTGTCGCATCCCCCAAATGCAGAATCTGGAATATATGTTACATTGCCACCAATATTTACAGTCGCAAGTGAAGTACAGCCATTAAATAAGCCGTAACTACAACCTTCTTCCTCGTCAAAGCCAGCCGACATACATTCTGTCGCATTATAGTTGACGGTTTTCAGGCTGCTACATTCATCAAACGCAAGCGCTCCGATTTCCCGTACCGATTCCGGAATTGTAATCTCTGTCAATCCGCGACATTCCATAAATGCATAGTCGCCAATTCTTACAACCGAATTAGGAATCTTTACGGACGTAAGTCCCTCGCAATACTCAAAGGCATTATTGTCGATTTCCGTTACCGAATCGGGAATAACGACGGAAGCAAGTTCTCCGCAGCAAGAAAATGCCTGGCTGCCAATTTTTGTTACCGAATTTGGAATAACCAGTTCTCCGCTAAAATTCTGTTCACACTCTACAAGTACGCCATCTTCAATCTTTAATACTTTCTCTAAATCTTTCATAGTCTTTTATTTTTGGTGTTTTTTATTTGAGTAATTTCAACGGCACAAATGTAATGTACATTTTTATGCACTTTGAAATTCTGCTAGTAGCAGAAAAATTGTAGGATGTTTTGCGAATTATAAAATCCTTATATTCTAGCCTTCGGGAGTACAAATCCCGAAGGACAGAAAAATAACTAATTGAGCGCAGTCAAAAAGGTATGATTACTCCCCATTCAACTGCGCTCAATGTGCGGATTTACCATACATCCTCGGAAATTTTATATTTCAAGTATGTAGGAATTGTGGATTATCGTTTATTCATTAATTGAGCAAACAGGACGAATCAATAAACCACGTACGCGAAGGTATTCGCTTATATCAACATTGTTCTCACTCAAATAGAGATACCACGCACAATTCGGTTCGGCGGTATTGAGCGAACTTGACCAATATGTGCCGTAGAAACCTGCAGGACCGAGGTCACAACATTCTTTAGTTTCGTAAGCAGGAAGGAAAATAGAGTTGCCGTTAGTTCCAGTAAACAACCATCCTTTTGCACCAAGCATTTCAGTCCATTTATATGTACAATTATTTATCAATTCTTCAAATTCACCTTTTGTGGGCATTCGCCAGCCTTCGCCCCATTTTACAGATGCAACATCAGCACTTGCAGGAAGTACACTGGGGTTGTCTTCATACATATAATTATCGTCCTCTAAATCATCTACATTTTCACAAACTTCGGTTTCGCCCCAAGCAAAACAGTCGCCAATTTCTTCAAATGTGCTTGTTCCGATATTATATGTTGCCCATTTTGTGCCACTTGGCAAGCCAAGGTCCACATAGACGTGACCATTATGTTCGCCTGTACCATTTAACCCTAACTTTTTCATCAAACTATCTTTAAAATTTTCATATATTTTTTTACTCTGTTCTTCTTGTTCTATAATGTCATTCGCTTTAAAGAAATCGTAATTACAACAAGACGAATCAGTTATATTTTCGTATGTTAATCTAAAAAAAGCGTTCTCTGTAAAATCAGGGAACTTATTTATCAATTTCGCTGCCATCTTGCGGTCTGTTAGAATTAAACGCTGACGATCAGAAACATAAAAAAATGCGTCCTTATCAATTTCTACATCTGAAGGGATTCGCATAAAAACAAGTTCGTCACATTTTTCAAAAGCATGCGTAGCTACTGTTTTAACACTATCCGGCAAATAGATTGAAACAAGCGAAGTACAATTATCAAATGCGTATTCACCAATCTCAACTACACCTTCAGGAATCAAAATGTTTATCAAAT
>JAGCNN010000119.1 GCA_017645925.1 Bacteroidales bacterium | reverse complement strand
TTTATCCTGAATTTTCAGACAGTCAACAGCCTGAGCAAGAGCAATATACTGAATTGCCATTACCTGATATGCGTTTTCGATAACCTTCTTGCACAGCAAGGCAGTATTAGTACCCATGCTTACAATATCCTGAGTGTCGTTGTTGTTAGGTATGCTATGCACATAATTTGGCATTGCAAGAGTCTGGCATTCAGCGGTTGTTGATGTAGCTGTAAACTGGCATGCCTGCATTCCGTAGTTCAACCCTAGTACGCCCATGTTGAGGAATGGAGGCAAAATTCCGTTTATCCTATCGTGGAACAGGTAGTTGATTTGTCTTTCGGCAGTCATCGCCAACCTTACCACAGCTATTTTAACCTTGTCTTCTTCAAGGGAAATGTAGTCGCCGTGGAAATTTCCGCCATGATATACGTTTTGTGATTCGTAATCAACAATTGGATTATCGCAAGCTGAATTTAGTTCCTCGTCAATGATACGGCGGGCATTCTTGAATGTCTCGTATATAGGACCAAGTATCTGGGGAGCGCACCTGAGCGAATAGTAAGGCTGAACCTTATGTTCGAAAGTTGTCTGCTTATTGTGCGACCCGTCGTATAGTTCGTGTTCTCGCTTACGGAGCAATTTGCTTCCTTCAGACAGTTTACGCATACGCTCGGCAATAAGATGCTGGCCTTCGTGTCGGCGGCACTCATTTAGTTCATACGACATCAAGTCATCGTAAGACGAAGCTATTTCGTTCATCCACACGGCAGCGAGAAGTGACCATTCAAGAAGGTTTTCTGCATATATCTGGTTAAGTACTGAAATTCCAGTCATTACCGATGTACCATTTGTAATCGACAAACCCTCCCTGATATGAATTTTCAACGGCTTGAGTCCATTTTCGTTCAGAACATCCATCGAATTGCGCCATTCACCCTTGTAGTGCACCTTTCCTTCGCCAATAAGAGTAAGGGCAATGTGTGCAAGCTGAACAAGGTCGCCACTTGCGCCAACGCTTCCGTGAACAGGGATATATGGATAAATATTACGGTTGATAAACTGGCATAACAATTCAACCACTTCGGGATGGATACCAGACCTGCCCTGAAGGAAAGTTCCTACGCGGGCAATCATTGCCGATTTCACATACATGTCGGGCAAAGGCTCACCTGCTCCAGTAGAATGGCTTCTAATTATATTGTATTGCAAATCAGATAGATAGTTGTCGTCCACACGCCACTGCGCCATAGGACCAAAACCGGTGTTTATTCCGTATATAATTTTCTCCTTAGAGAATTTTTCCAAGAAACTGAAACAGGCATTCACCTTTTCCATGCATTGAGCAGGTACTTCAAACTTTTCGTCAAAGAACAATATTTTCTTTAGCTGTTCTATATCTAAAAACCTATCCATATTGATACAATACGTCCAAATATAATTTGCGCGCAAAGATATGAAAAAAAACAACATAAAAACATGTTAAAAAATATATTTTTCTACCTCTGTCTGGTAATTTTGCTAGGCCTCAAATTCTGCTGTTTTTCAATGCAAGAACATGCAATTCAAGCAGAAAAAATTGGACTTTGAAAAAAGAATGTTGTACAGACGCAAAATTTTGCGTCTCAAACAAATTCAAAGGAAGACAACCAAGACAACTTTGGACAAAATGTGAAATATGTAGAGATGTTGCGCGCAACATCTCTACTAAACAACACCGTTCCTGAAATAAAAAATGTTGTCATCTGTTGTCCTTGTTGTCTTTGAAAAAAAATCTAGTACAGACGCAAAATTTTGCGTCTCAACGAATTCAAAGGAAGACAACCAAGACAACTTTGGACAAAATGTGAAATCCGTAAAGATGTTGCGCGCAACATCTCTACTAAAACAACATCATTCCTGAAATAAAAAATGTTGTCATCTGTTGTCCTTGTTGTCTTTGATAGAAAAAATCTAGTACAGACGCAAAATTTTGCGTCTCAACGAATTCAAAGGAAGACAACCAAGACAACTCTGGACAAAATGTGAAATCCGTAAAGATGTTGCGCGCAACATCTCTACTAAAATAACACCGTTCCTGAAATAAAAAAAAGGCTGCCATCGCCTGTGCAATATCAGCCTTTACTAAAAACATTTAAAACCTTATTCCGTTACAATTGTCATAATAGTGTCGCCTTCGTGAACCCAGTCGCCCTGCTTGCAGTAGAGCTTGCCGATGGTTCCGGCATACTCCGAAATGACAACCTCGTAGTTGGTGTTCGATTCGATGTAGAACAACTGTTCGTCAATAGAAATCTGGTCGCCAACCTTGTACTGGTCGGAGATGAAGGCAAACAGCAGCTTGCCAGTTTCGGGCGACTTGATTTTCTTAATCTTCGGGTCCTTGTCGTCTTCAACCTGAATCACCTTGTTTTCCTTATGCTTCACAACTTCAAGTTCTTCGTGGAAACGCTTCTTTGCCAAGCCACTCTTGTAGTCGCGATACTGCCTGTCGTGCATTGCAAGTTCAAACAACTCCTCATCGTCCTGACCGCAATCCCAGCCCTTGGTCTGCATTTCCTGACGATACGATTCAAGTGCATCGGGATATTCGTTCTGCGGATTGCCTGTGAAGAATTCGTAGCCCTTAGACTTTGCAAGTTCCACAATTTCTGGTGCAAGTTCGCCCGGAAGCTTACCCATACGGCCGAGAATCATGTTCCAGCTGTCCTTATCAATCATCGAGAAACGAGGCTGACCTGCCGACATTGCATAAATGTTCATAAGAGCTATGTTCTTGACATACTGGCTGAAAGGCGTTACCAGTGGCGGATAGCCGAGCTTAGGCCAAACATATTCTACCTCTTCGAAAAGCTGTACCAGAAGGTCGTCAATCGAAACTGTAGGCTTGCCCGACTGCTGCAACGATACATTGATAGCACTGTGCATACTCTTGAGGTCGGACATCATCGAACCCATCATTCCGCCCGGAAGTCCGCACCTTACAAGCAACGATGAACTCTGCCTGTTCTTCATTTCCATGAAGTAACCCAAAAAATCGTCCATATACTTCTGGTTGAGGGTACGAACCTTCATGTAGGCATTCATGTTGATTTCGGGAACATCGAAACCAGCATCGTAAAGCATTTCCCTGATTGTTATTACATCGGGATGAATCTTTCCCCACGACAGCGGTTCTACAGCCACATCAATGATGTCGGCGCCGTTGCGTGCTACCTCGAGCATTGAGGCTGGTGAGAAACCTGGTCCACAATGTCCGTGATACTGAACTACTATGTGCGGATACTTGTCCTTGATGGCCTTTGTGAGTTTGCCCAATGTTACTGGACGACCAACACCTGCCATATCCTTCAGACCGATTTCGTCTGCTCCGAATTCAACGAGCTTGTCAACTACCTTCATATAATATTCCACGGTGTGAATCTTCGAGTGTGTAATACTCAAAGCACCCTGCGAAATCATTCCGGCCTCCTTGGCATACTTTACCGACAATTCGAGGTTGCGCGTATCGTTCAAACCGCAGAACGAACGAACTACATCAACACCTTGCGCCTTCTTAACCTTGTACATCAACTGACGGACATCTGCCGGCACTGGGTACATGCGCAAACCGTTCAGCGCACGTTCAAGCATCATTGTCTGGATTCCTGCCTCGTTGAAAGGCTTTGTCCACTCGCGAACAGCCTTGTTCGGATTTTCACCGTAAAGCAAGTTAACCTGTTCAAATGCACCACCGTTTGTTTCAACACGCGAGAAACATCCCATTTCAATTATTGCCGGAGCAACTTCCTTAAGCTGGTCAATGCGTGGAACATATTTTCCAGCCGACTGCCACATATCCCTGTAAACTAAACAGAATTTTATCTTCCTTCCCATTATAATTTTATTGTTTTTGTCTATAAATCAACAGTTTAAAAAATAAAAAAAATTCCGTTCAAAATTACGAATTATTTTTTGTATTTGAAATAGCATTTCCTCAAATTATCTATAGTACATAATTATTAAGATTATAAATGTATTTTGTTGTACGATATGATATTTTTTGCGCATATAATGACTTTTGTCGCTGGTAGCTCGTGTACAATAATAAAAAAAGCGCGAAACCCTACAGAATCATTCCAAATGAGATGTTTTTATGCATTTACAATCTCTGGCAAGATTATAAATTATGGTAAATGTGTAGTTGAAATTTATTCGCCTAGGCCTTTAATAAAAACACTCCTGCTTACCATAGGGTTTCACATATAAACATGGGGATTATCTCACTAAATGAAATGCTCCTTCCATATTGTATATAGTATTGTCTATACCTTCTGCTTCAATGATGTAGAAGTACACTCCCGGAACAGCCATTGTAGAGCCGGTTATACGTCCATCCCACCCCGCATCTTCGTTTTCACAGTCTGTCCACTCGAAGACTATGTTTCCGTAGCGATTCAGGATTATTCCGCTGAACGATTTCAGTGACTCCGCTTTTACTTGGAAATAGTCGTTGATACCGTCGCCGTTTGGCGAGAAAATGTTAGGAACTTCAAGCTTGCTCTTCTTGTCAACAAATATGCACTCGTCTAGTAAAGCTGTGTCGCGACATTCAGAAATATTCCTGTTCGTCACAACAAGATATGGCTCGTAGCAACCAGATTCTGCGTATATGTGTTGTACGAGTTCATCGCAATTGTATTCCACTGTTTCGTCACCGAAATGCCATTCGCATCTGTGTTCTACATTGTCGTAGTTGGAGGAGTTGACAAATGTAACTTCTGCATTTGGAGCAACCAGTTCAGACAGTACCACATCGGCAGATACATCAATTGATGCATCAATCATACCTATTGTACCAACCTCGAACTCAACGACATCCCTACAATATTCGTCAGCAAAATATTGCCTGTAGATATTTATATTCTCAGTGTTAAATGTTTGATAGTCTGTGCGATATTTATATGTTCCAGTTGGAAGGTTATATACGTGGAAGTCGGTAATTGCATAACTGGTATTTGGATTGGTTATCGTTGGTCCTGCGGTGGTGTCTATCCAGAAGAAAGCGAACAGTCCAGTAGTGTCAATGAATTCGATGCCACCCTTGCCAAGTGCGCAGGTGTCACCAATGATGCGGTAATTGTATTCCGGCAAAACGGGTTCCTCAACTATTGCAACGCCTATGTTCGACTGGCAACCCCATGAGTTGGTTGCTGTAAGTCCAATGTTGTGAGTCGTTTCCCTGTTTTCCCAGTGAACGAACGCCCGATATTCGCCCAATGCGGCATTGCTCTGAACAGAATCAAGCTGTCCATTGCCGAAATCCCAGTTATACGTTGGAAGGCTGTCCTCGTAGGCGGTAAGTATTGCAGGTTCTCCGAAACACTTCGGCGGAATTACCTTTATGGAATCAGATGGAACCGCAGCAAAAATCACCTTTATGGTATCCTTGTCGGTACAATACTCCGTATTCTGTACTGTCCAGTAAATATTATAGTACGGATTCTGAGTATTCCCGCTATTTAGCACAGTAGTATATACCATAGTATTAGGACTTGTCCTGTCCTCAAAAGTCACAACGTATGAATTTGCATCTGTTGACCATCTTCCTTCACCTACACCGTTGAAGTTGGCACACAACATTCCGGAGTATGAGCAGAATGTAATCTGTTCGGCGGGAATATTTGCTGTTGGCTCCTGTATGAAGTCAATTGTCCACGGCCCTGCAGTGTCCTTGCAGAAGAACTGATTGTCGGCTGGTCCAGAATATTCAATCCAATAGAAATCGTGGCGACCGTAGCTTGCAACGGTAACATCTGTAACATAATCATGTGCAGTTGCGTTGTTGGGTCCGAATTGCGTTGACGGGCTGACTTCATACCAGAATCCGCTTAAGTTGTCCCCGGGATTTTCTGCACGCAGATATGCAAAATGAAGTCCGCAAGATATGGTGTCGCCCTCGTTCATGCTTATTACAGGCGATGGCATCTCGTAGAATGTTACTTCTACCTCGTCGGATGCTGAACAGGTTTCTTCGTTATCAGTCACGATGTGCGGATGGTTTGTCTCTGTCCATTGGAAGTGTGCTGTGCCGTATCCCGAATAATGACCAGTTGTATTTGGGTCAGAACTGTCGGTAAAGGCTTCTGTACCACCATTCATGCTCATCCATGTGCCAGAAATGTTGTCGCCGTCGGTGTGGGAGCTAATTGCATGAAGCTGGAAATCGAGTCCGCAGACATCAAAGTCGGCTCCAGCGTTGACATTTGGCATCTCCATAAATTCTACGGTTACGGTATCGCGGTCAAAACAGGTTGCTGCAGCTCCGGCAGTATTTATTTCCCTGACAATGAATGTATAAATTCCATAGTCGCTTACTTGTACGGTTTCGGTTATGTTGTTTTGCGAATTGTTCTCCCAAGTAACCTGCGCTTGCGGATTTGGTTTTTCACCAACGGTCCATTGGCAGACTGGTGTATAGTCATCTGTGGGTTGCATGCCCCATACACCATTTAGAGTGTACGAGTTTCCACAGACGGCATGGTCGAGACCTGCATTTGCGACTGGTTTTTGCAAAAATCTTACGTGCATCGTGTCAATGGATGTACATGTCGAATTACGCCCTAAGAAATAAATGTCTGCCTCCATGAAATTTGCAATTTGAATTGACGGGTCAAGTGTAAAAGTCGTGCTTGTTTGCGATGAATCGGCAAATGTTCCTGCAACCTGCTTGCATATCCACAAATAGTCGGTAAAACCGTCCGATGCTGAAGTTTCGGCACAAAGTTCAACGGTATTTCCGCAAACCGTAACACTGTTGCCTGTTGAACCGCACTGATGTACACTTACTGCAGGTACTTTCCTGAAAACAACATGCTTTTCTGCTTCTCCTGCACAACCGGCATCTTCCGGAATACGCGGGTCAGTTATTTGTTCCGACCATCTGAACATATACTCAACCTCTCTGACATCATCGGGAATTGGAACGGTTACAAAACAATGCGGATAACGGTCGCTGCTTGGCGACTGAGGATTATTGTAGTTGTGATATATTACCGTTGGAAGTACGTTGTTGTCCATGTCGTAGGCAGTCCACCTGCCTTCGTTTGCGGGATTAGTGTTGTAAACTTGCAGTTCGGCAGTATATCCGCATACAGTATCGACATTTGCTGTAGTAGCTGGCGATGGAATGTTGATGAAAGTGATGTTCATATAGTCGCTGCCTGCACATTCGCCGTTGCGTTCGGTAAGCTGTATTGAGTACGTGCCGCTTCCGTTGGCATTGACTGTAGGTTGTATTGTGCTGGCGTTATTTATTAAAACCCCATGTCCTGACCATTGCAAGGTTGAGCCTCCGATGGCTGGTGCTGTTGGATTTGCGCTTGTTATTTCCGCACTAACACCGCAAACTGTTATGTCGGGACCTGCATTCGGACTTGGAATCTGTCGGAAATTATAAACCGCTGACGCTGTTCCCGTACATTCAGAATTTACAATGTGCCAAGTGTATGTTATCTGTCCGTAGTGGCTCGAAAGCACTTTTGCGTTGTAATCGGTGCTTGTTGTTCCTTCAATAGTTGTAAAGCTGTAGTTGGTAATGCCTTCGGGTGCATTTGCTGTCCAATAGCCGTGCATGCCGTTTGTTGGTTCCGAGCCATGGAGTTGGATAACAAACCCGCAGGTGTCGGCTGCTGTTGCCCGTGGTTGTGGCGATTCTCTCCACATAAGGGGCACTGGCTGTGATACGGAACGGCATCCGTTGCCCCAAGCGTTAAGTCCCGACCCGAAACCGACGACCGCCATGAGGTAATATTGCTGATTGTTTTGCCCGTTAATGGTGGAAAGATATATGGCTTCGGTGGTGCCTGGCAGTTCTGTAACAAAAGTGTTGTGTAAGTCGTTAGGATTTGTGCATACAATGTAGGAGAAAACGGCATTGCGGGCGGTATCGACTTGGTCGCCGTTATGACCATGATTTTCAGTATGTCCGCGCTGTAGCCAGTAAGCCTCGCCGGTACACATAATCTTGGCATTGTAATCGGCAAATGTTCCTGCATAGTTGGGGCAGTCACATTCGTAGTTGCCCTGTATATTTACATTGCTGCAGCCGTGCTCGTCGGAAACCAGAAGCGAATATTCAATCGGACCTTGAGCCGACAAAATGTATTGTGGCTGATTTCTGGTTTCATCAACACTTATCATAGCCGAACCGTTTGAACTGTAACCTCCTGTGATGGAATATGTCGGTGGATTGTCGGGGTCGGATAAGCCATTGACATCAAATCTTATTTCTACGGTTCCGTATTCCGATGATGTGCAGATTTCCGTGCGGTTCGATACCGTAATTTCATCGTAGATGGTAAATGTCTGGCTGCTAAGCGAAGCAATTGCACATCGCACTCCGCCAAGGTCGTTTGTTATGGTATATACGCCCGGCTCTGCAAGGGCAGGGACAAAGGTACGGGCTTCAGCATTGAAGGCAGAAGTGGCAGGTGTGCAGGTAAGCGTTCCATAATCGGAAGCCGAAAGTTCAATCAGTTCGCCCGAATGGCAACGGTCGCGTATAGATGCAAGCGTAGCATCTGTTTCGGGTGCAAAGTTTATTGTAACGCTTGCCTCTCCCGAACATACGTGGTTGCCCATATAGTACTCGTGCCAAGTGAAAGTATAGTCGCCATAAACGTTTACAGATACTTCTGTCTGTGGCTGGTTTATGTCGCCGAATGTTGCCGTACCCGGACCTCTGTATGTCCATTCGCCACTATTTCCCTGAAGGTCGAAATCGCTGGCTGTAAGTGTAACACTGTTGCCACAAGGCATTGCATCGGAAACGGATATTTCGGGTACAGGCGCTACGCAGCAGGATGGATCGCCAGCAGGCAGTACATAGACGGTTACGGTAGTATCGTAAGTGCAACCAAAGTTGTCTGTAACAGAGAATGTATAAGGTATAAGGGCTGGATTGTCAGGGTCGGGGTTTTGAGGGCGGTCGGTTATGGTGAAAATCGGATCATCGTCTGTGTCGCGAAGCGAACCATTTTTTGTAGCAACGGCATCATACATTTCGCTACTTACTGGAAAAGAGTTGTTGCTATTATCCGAAGGATTTGTAGACCCAAATTCTGGTCCGTTAGAATGCCAACCTATGTAACCTAAATAATTATTATGAAATTCCCATAAATCTTGTGGATATATGTCCTCATTGAAATATATCCCCCATTCGAAAATCCAACCGTTATCAATAGACCAGAAGTCGCAGATATGCATTGTCCAAGTACCGTTGAGCGGGCAGCCCACAAGAGAAGACAGGCTCTCGTAAGGACCATAGCGGTGTTCTTCGCCGTAGGCAAGGATTCCATCATAATGTACCTGATTGGGGCAAAGCAGATACTCGGCATAGTCGTTGTGGTTAACCGAAATAGTTGTTCCTTCTGAACCAAAAGCCTCGGTTCCATTAGGATAGAAATAGTACGGAAATCCATATCCTGGCTCATCGTTGCAAGAGCCGTCATCGTGGGCAAGACCAAGATTTATTCCTCCTCCGTTGACAGAACCTGGAGTTTGTAGGGTAATACCTGTACTGCTCCATCCCTGAGGTGTATTTCTAGTACAATGGTGCAACATACATTGTTGTCCATTGGGACATTCCAGTAATATGGCAAGGTCGCCCAAGAATGAATGTTCTATGTTTATATAGATGCGGTCAAAGTCATCAACCGAATTAATGATTGCTGCCTCGTCAAATGAACCGAAATTTACGGAAGTGTGGTAGCATTCTCCGTTACCATCGGGAAGGAATGTTGCTCCGCCAACTACGTTGGGAGTCTCATTGCGCCACGGTTCGGTATGTGGAGAAACTGTAAACGTAACCTCAGTACCAGAACATATAGTGTCGGGGGTAAAACTCGTATTTTCCCAAGTCGGGGCAATGGAAACACGCACCCTCACGGAATTTAGCTCG
>JAGCNN010000118.1 GCA_017645925.1 Bacteroidales bacterium | reverse complement strand
TGCATTGGTAATTGTTTTTGTAACCTTGCTTGCTGTAAATGGAATGGCAAAAAAGAATCCCGAAGGATGGGGAGCAATGAAATATCCGCAGCTTGTATTCGGCATGCTTGCAATCTTCGTATATGTCGGTGTTGAAGTTTCTACCGTAAGTAACTTTGGAGAACTGCTGCAGAAGCCTGATTTTGGAGATTTTGCAGCCAACGAAGTTGCACCTTTCATCTCAATGTACTGGGGAAGCCTTATGATTGGCCGTTGGACAGGCGCAGTTGCTGCCTTCGAGTTCAAGTCGGTTGTGAAAAAGATTCTTACCATAGTTGTTCCATTGGTTGCATTCGGTGTAGTGCTCGGTGTAAATGCAATTTCACAATACAGCATAACTGTTCTTCTTCCATACATTGCATTAATAGCCATTCAGATTGCTGCATTTTTCCTAACAAAGAACAAACCTGCACGTACCTTGTTCGTATTTGCAGTTTTGGCAGCCTGCATGATGATTGCCGGCATCTGCTTCAAAGGAATGTTTTCTGTTTACACCATTATGGCTGGCGGTCTGTTCTGCTCCATAATGTGGTCGTCGATATTCAACCTTGCACTTGCAGGACTTGGCAAATACACCACACAAGGCTCGGCTTTCCTCGTGATGATGATTCTCGGCGGCGCTGTAATTCCGCCAATACAGGGCAAACTCGCCGATTATATGCAGACGCTTTCGGAAACTGACGGATTCGGCATACATTATTCGTATGTAATTCCAGTATTGTGCTTCGCATTTCTGGCGTTCTTTGCAATGTACGTAAAGAAAATTCTTAAGAAACAGGGAATTGACTACGACAGCGAGGTTTAGAAATGATTTAAAACTTTGATTTATAATACATTATAGCGATATGAATTACGAACAATTATTCCAGCAAATCAAGGAGAAAAAAAGTTTTCTCTGCACTGGACTTGATTCCGACATACAGAAATTGCCAAAACATCTGCTTGGTACAGAATCCCCGATATTTGAATTCAACAAGCAAATAATTGATGCTACAGCAAAATATTCGGTGGCATACAAACCAAATCTGGCGTTCTACGAGAGCGAAGGCACAGCAGGATTGAAAGCTTTGGAAGATACCGTGGCATACATACGCAAGAACTATCCTGAGATTTTCATCATTGCCGATGCAAAGCGTGGCGACATAGGCAACACCTCAAAACTTTATGCGCGTGCCTTTTTTGAAAACATGGATTTTGATGCAGTTACAGTAGCTCCGTATATGGGCGAAGATTCGGTGTCGCCATTCCTGCCATACGACGGCAAGTGGGTGATTCTGCTAGCACTTACCAGCAACAAGGGTTCAGAAGATTTCCAGATGTTCAGCAATGGCAACCGCAAGCTTTTCGAGGAAGTACTTACGAAGTCGCAGCAGTGGGCAGGCAAGGACAAGATGATGTACGTAGTGGGTGCAACCAAAGCCGATATGCTTGCCGATATCAGGAAGATTGTTCCAGAACATTTTCTGCTAGTGCCTGGCGTTGGTGCACAAGGCGGCTCGTTGGAGGAAGTTGCAAAATATGGTATGAACGAGCAATGCGGACTGCTTGTAAACTCATCGCGGGGAATAATCTTTGCCGACAGCACCGAAAATTTTGCAAAGGTTGCAGGTCAGAAAGCCGAAGAACTTCAGAAGCAGATGGAAGCCTTACTGAAGGAAAAATCCGTTTTGTAAAAAAGTTAACTCATCCGCGAGTAACAATCCTTGAAATCCTGGAACCGTGCCATCCAGTATTGTTCTCGCTCGTGGGTAAACTCGTCACGCTCGATGGTGGAATACTCGTCGAACTGATGTAGTACCTGAAAATTACCATCGTCGTGATGTTGCGCGGCGGTAAGTTCGGCAAGAGGCGAATCGGGCTGCTGACCAATGTGATGCAGTTCGAAAGGGTCGCCGTTCTCGTCGTGCGGTGGATAGCCTTCGCCCATGAGGTCGGCATTGCACCAGTCCCAGTATTCCGGATGCTTACGACCGTACCAGTTGCGGCAGTTGTAGGCCTCGCCTACTATGGTTGGATTTAATAGTGCTGCCTTGCCGTTTACGCGACCTTCCTTAAGCCCTGCCTTGATATATACATTTGCCTCATCCATGTCGCGGATGTAATCGGTAATTGCCGATGTCCAACCGGTGCGAAGCTTTAAACTAAGTTTTTCTGCTAATGATAACATAAATGGATTAATTTCAGTCTATTTCCTTTCTTCCATTTTTTCCCAGATGGATTCGTAAACTGACCTGCTAAAGATATTTCCAAACGGCAAAACCGTATGAGGCATAGTCCTTATGCTTTTGCAATGCGGGCACGGCTGTGGCACAGAATACACAGTAGCATTGTATTCGATGTCGGGAGATGTGAAAACCTCTCCGCACTCCGTGCATTTGAATCTCGTTGTTCCTCTATACATAATTTTTATTTTTTATGACACCAAACTATTTAAAACCTAAGAAAATAATGACGTTATATAATC
>JAGCNN010000117.1 GCA_017645925.1 Bacteroidales bacterium | reverse complement strand
CAATATTGGGAATTTTAAAATGAGTTGCGATTTAATCTTCGCAATCACATTCCATTTCAGAACGAAGGTCGTCAAGAACTTTTCCATTGTAAGAAAAATACTTTGCTCCTTGGTATGCCCCAGAAGTATTACGTTTTTCCGCAGGCATGAATGTTCCGACAAAAGGCGATAGTTTATAAATTCTACCTTCGTATTCTATTTGGTCGTCACTTGCCACAATTACCGTTAATCCAGTCGGGATAAATGTAATTTTCGTTCCAATAGGAATGTTTACCATACTGAACTTGAAACGCGGCCTTTGTTTCTTATGAATAATATCTTCTTGAGTTTGTGTGTTATCTTTTATTGGAGCATTGTCTCGATAAAGAGTTATTTTTGCATCGTCCAAAATCATGGCTTCATCATTAAGAATTTCTAAAGCCAATTCCGGTTTGATGTTAAAAAACTCCCTATTTTGCCTGATACGCAAATCTGTCAATCTATCAATGGCTTTATGGATTTTTTTCTCAACAATTTCGTATTTTGAAGTTTTTAATGTCGCGAAAATCTCGAATGGCAACGGAACTGCAGTATTGTCCAGTTCTTTTGAACGAATATCAACTGGGCGCGAACTTTTTCCTATTTTTACCCAATCTTCCCTAAAACTTGGATTCGTCAGAATGTAAACATATCCTTGAGTGTCTTTGTTTTCTTTCATGTTTATTGCAATTATATGCCACAAAATTACAATTTATAATCGGATTTCCAATGATATTCGGATATGAAAATATGATTGTCAAAATTATTTTCCCCACTCCTTATACGGCTTTTTGCACAACTGCGAATTGTTGTACTTTTTGTCGCCTGTGACTTCCTTGTCAATCCATTCGGGAAGCGAGAATTTTGTATCTTCGGTAGGAATTTCGATTTCGGCAACGACAAGTCCTGCATTATCGCCTAGAAACTCGTCAACTTCCCATTTCAAACTTTGTTCTGCAGCAGGAATAACATAGCGGTATTTTTCAATTTGTGGCTTGTCGCACATTGTGTCAAGCATTTGCTTTGCTTCATTTACTGGAATTTCGTACTCAAATTCGTTGCGACTCATACCGATTGTTTTGTCCTTGAATGTTACGAATCCCTTTTCGCCAGCAATGCGCACTCTTACCGTCATTCCGTTAGTGGTGGGAATGTAGCCTTGTCTGTATAGCGTTGGAGTGGCTAACGACTTGTATTTGTCGCTCTTGACGGTGAATTTATGTTCGATTTCTTTCGACATGTTTTACATTTGTTGGTGGGGATGATAAATATCGCCAAAAGTATATTCAATTAGTATTATATGGAACACCTCACCGTCTCTGATGCCCGCAAATATGCGGTTGTCTCCTGTGGCTCTGAATACGGTCAGTTTTTTTACATCGTCAGTAAGTATTGGCACTTGATTTTTTATCGAGAATTCGTTAAGAGAGATTTGTTCTATACCAAAAGAATGTTTGTCAGACTTATTTATTCCATCCCATCCCAATTCCGACAATTTTTTCAAACGGAGAATAAAATCGTGCAAAAATTTTCCATCTTTCTTTTTTGCCTGATTTTCCTGCAGATATTCAAAAGAGAAAAAAATAGGTGTCTTTTCGGAATGTTTCTTTACCGAAATATCCTTTATGCTGTCCCTTTTTATCTTCATTCTTCTACTTTGGTCTTGAAGAATTCCTTTATTTTGTCCTTGGATATGATACTTCCGCGTCCAGTAGGAGTGGTCTTCCATGGCATTTCGTTATGCGTCATGTCTTTCAGTCCAAAGGCTGAATATCTGGAATATATGTCATAGACTTCGTTGAAAAGGCCTTCTTCTTCCGATGACAATGTTACTACATCGCCAGAATATTCTATGCCGTTACGCCCGTTGGATTTGTAAAAATCAAATACAGATGGTATTACAGGACCATACATCCAAGCCTCAAACTCATCGTCAAACAGCGGAGTATCAAACATTGCCAAATGATATCCCTGTTGGTAGTAGAGTAATTTCTGCAACTTAAGATTTGAAATCAGTTCGCCGCTGTCGTTGTCGGTTCCCTTTTTCAAAATTTTATTTGCAATATCTATGGCTCTATTCATGATATTTCCTCTTTTTGTAATTCAACCTCGCAAATATACAACATTTTACTTTGTCAACGACAAGTATTTATGAACAACAGATTTAATCCTCCAAACCATAAAAAAATACCCGCCATAATGACGGGTACATTCTTGTATTTTTTACAATTATCTTCTTCCGAAACGCTTTCCTTTGTTGGTGTACATTGTATGCATGACCTTCTTGGTGTCTTCGAATTGCTTCAGAATCCTATTAACTTCGGCAACGCTTGTTCCGCTACCATCGGCAATTCTCTTGCGGCGGCTTCCGTTGATGATTTCGGGATTTTCGCGCTCGGCAGGCGTCATGGAGTGGATTATTGCCTCAATGCTCTTGAATGCGTTGTCATCAATGTCAATGTCCTTTATTGCCTTGCCAAGTCCAGGAATCATGCTTGCAAGTTCCTTGATGTTACCCATCTTCTTGATTTGCTGAATCTGGGCAAGGAAGTCGTTGAAGTTGAATGTGTTCTTTGCAATTTTCTTTTGCAACTTGCGTGATTCCTCTTCATCAAACTGCTCCTGTGCACGTTCAACGAGAGAACGGATATCACCCATGCCGAGAATTCTGTCGGCCATACGCTGCGGATGGAAAACATCGAGAGCATCCATCTTTTCGCCTGTACCGACGAACTTAATAGGCTTATTTACCACGCTGCGGATAGAAATTGCTGCACCACCACGGGTATCACCATCCAGTTTGGTAAGGATAACGCCGTCGAAATCAAGTCTGTCGTTGAATTCCTTTGCTGTATTTACTGCATCCTGACCTGTCATCGAGTCAACTACGAAAAGAATTTCCTGTGGGTTGATTGCCTTCTTGATGTTTTCGATTTCGTTCATCATTTCCTCGTCAACAGCCAGACGACCAGCGGTATCGACTATTACTACATCGTAGCCATAAGTCTTTGCGTGCTTGATACCATTCTGGGCAATCTGCACGGGATTCTTGTTGTCATCCTCGCTGTAAACTGGAACATTGATTTGTTCGCCTAAAACCTTGATTTGCTCAATAGCAGCAGGACGGTAAACGTCGCAGGCAACGAGCAAAGGCTTCTTACTGCGCTTGGTCTTCAACATGTTGGCCAACTTACCGCTGAAGGTTGTCTTACCAGAACCTTGCAAACCCGACATGAGGATTATTGCAGGATTTCCCTTGGTATTTATGTCAACGGCGGTTTCGCCCATTAGCTTGGCAAGCTCGTCGTGTGCAATCTTCACCATGAGTTGGCTCGGCTTGATGGACTTGATGACATTCTGTCCCATTGCCACTTCCTTTACCTTCTCGGTGAACTGCTTGGCAGTCTTGTAGTTGACATCGGCATCAAGCAATGCCTTGCGGACATCCTTCAATGTTTCGGCAACATTTATTTCGGTAATCTTACCTTCGCCCTTTAGTATCTTGAACGATCTTTCTAATCTTTCCGATAAACTTTCAAACATACTGGTTTCTAATTCGTTAGTTTAAATTCTAATCAAAAAAAAAGAGCCACTTGTGAGACTTGAACTCGCGACCTACGCATTACGAATGCGTCGCTCTACCAGCTGAGCTAAAGTGGCACTTAATAAATAAGTGGTGCAAAAGTATATCTTTTTTCGGATATGCAAAAATTATTTTTTGAGTTTTTGTCAAATGCGGATTATTCATTTCTGAAATTTAAGATTTAGTTTTTGAAGTCGTAATTTCCTATTAAATTTGCTGCTCGATGAATATAATTGTATTTTATTGAAAATGAATGCTATGCGAAAGTTTGTGGAAGTTGTCGGGTATGCGCTTGGAGGACTTATGTTTGTTGTTCTTATCCCAGCCGTGATGTGGCTTGCTTCGTTGATGCCTGATATTTGTGAAGTGGGAGTAGGACGGATTGTTGCGGCTGCTGTGCTTGCTGTTGTAGGCTTGTCGCTTAGCGTTTGGTCTATCGTTTATATGAGGCACAAGGGCGATGGCAATCCTATGGATGCTTTCGGACATGAAGTTGCACCGCGTACCAAGCATCTTATGACAGATGGTCCTTATCGTTTAAGCCGCAATCCAATGCTGACGGGAAGTTTCATATATAATGCTTCCGCCTGCGTATGGCTGTGGACATGGCAGTCGCTGGTGGTTTTCGTTGTGTTTGTGGTGATAATGCTTGTGCAGGTAATGACCGAAGAAAAGCGTCTTCGTCGTGATTTTGGTGATGAGTATGAGGACTATTGCCGTCGTACAGGGAGATTTTTGCCCTTCAGTTTCAAAAAATGATTGCACAGATTGAACATCAATCAAAAATCGCAATTCGCAAATCCAAAATAATATTGTATCTTTGCAAATTTATTTGACAAGAGATAGTTCGCACTTTTGAGGTAATGCGATGAAAAAGAAGATTATAGGACAGAATCTTATAATGGTGTCGGTGCTAATGTTGGCATCGGCATTCGTTGCGCTGTACTATAATATAAACTATGGTGAAAAGGATTTCATTCCTTTGTTGGTACCGTCGCTTGCTACTTTTTTGTTAGGCTTTATACTTTTTCTGCTTGGTCGCAGGTCAACAAAAAAAATCCGCAAAGAAGATAACTTCTTGATAGTTACGCTTACTTGGTTGGTTCTTACGGTTTTCGGAATGATACCATATCTCATGTGCGGTACTTTCGACAATGTTTCAGATGCGTTTTTCGAGACAATGTCGGGATTCACGACGACTGGCTCTACGGTAATGACTGACATCGATTCGCAGCCGCACGGAATATTGCTTTGGCGAAGCGTGACACAGTGGCTTGGCGGTTTGGGAGTTATTGTGCTGACAATGGCGTTCTTCTCGCAGAAGAACAAGGCACACGAAACTCAGTTGTTTTCTGCTGAATCGCCTGGGCTTGAGGTCGATAAGCTTGGTTCGCGCATCCGCAACACTGCCCAGAAGCTTTGGGTTATCTACATTGTGCTTACCGTGCTTTGCTTTGTGGCATACTATCTTGGTCCGATGAATCTTTTCGACGCCGTCTGCCATTCGATGACGACGGTTGCCACAGGAGGTTTCAGCACGCATCAGGCAAGCATTGGCTATTGGAACTCACCATATATTGAATATATGTGTACGCTCTTCATGGCGATGTGCGGTCTTACGCTGGCTCTGTATTATTTCCTGATTGTCGGGCGATTCAAGGCGTTCCGACAGAACGAGGAAATGCGCTGGTACTTCGGTATAATATTCATCGGAGTGGCGGTGTTTATGTTGTTGTTCTACTCGTTGGAATACACTACGGTGCTTACAGCCGACCAGCTTTCGTCGTTCCCGATGGGCTTTGAGGAGACTTTCCGCGCTTCGCTGTTCAATGTGGTGGCAATATTGACATCATCTGGTTATCAGGCAAGTTGCTTCGACTATGTTGCTTGGGGACAGGCGTTTATCATTCCGACGGTACTTCTTATGGCTGTCGGCGGATGTTCGGGTTCGACGAGTGGTGGTATCAAGGTTTCGCGAATTGCAATCGCAATTAAAAACCTTATTGCCGACCTCAAGCGTCAGCTTCATCCGCAGGCCGTGATTCCCGTAAAGATGTCGAAGCGTTCAATCGACCAGCGGACGGTTATGCGCGTTATGGCGTTCATAATGGTGTAT
>JAGCNN010000116.1 GCA_017645925.1 Bacteroidales bacterium | reverse complement strand
CAGGCAGAGCAATATAGGGTTGAATACTGATGCCGACGAGTACAACATTGGTGGAACGCTGAAAGTCATTGACAACATTGCATTCGTTTACATGGAAATCGACAGGCAGAAGTTCCGCGAGCAGGTTGTTGCGGCAATAGCCAACATTGTCCTAAATGAAATAATATACGGCTCGAACATCAAGAACAAGATAGCCAACAATACGTTGATTGGAATGCCCGAATGGTACACGAGTGGACTTGTAGCTTACGTTTCGCGCGACTGGGATACCGATGCCGACAATCTTAACAAGGTGTATGCGTTGTCGAAAAAATACGAAAATATCAACCAACTCACTGGTACTGAAGCCGAAGCCATTGGTTTTGCCATCTGGAATTACGTGGCTCGCATATACGGTCCGCAGGTTATATCAAACATTGTCTATCTTACGAGGATAACCAAAAGCGTCGAGAGTGCATTCAACTACGTCATCGGTGTAAACATGAAAACCTTGCAGTCGAACCTTGCTGAATATTACAGGACACAGTACGAGGATTTTGATGCGATGGCTGACGACCCGCAGGGGAGCAATGTGCTTAAGCGAAGCAGGAAAAACGTAAACTATGCACAGGCTCAATACAATTCAAACGTTAACAAGATTGCTTGGAGCGAAAATAAGTTCGGTCGTTACTGGATTAAGGTTCATGACTTTGGTAGCGGAAAAACCAAGACGATATTCAGGCGCGAACATAAGCTCGACCAGATAACGGATAATACATATCCGGTGTTACGCTGGCATCCGTCGGGACAAATGTTAGGTTTCATCATCGAAAAGAAAGGCGAGATATACTACAAGTCGTACCAGTTTGAAACGAAGAAGAAAAACGAAATACAGATGCCTTCGATGGAAAAAATCAATTCATTCGACTATTCCAATGATGGCCAGAACCTTGCAATCTCGGGATTCAACAACGGTCAATCCGACATATTTGTATTCAGCATTGCAAACAACACCATAGAGAACATTACCAACGACGTTGCCGACGACTACGATCCGCTATATGTCAACCGCTCAAAACAAATTGTTTTTGCTTCGAAAAGGGATGAGGAAAGAATTGGTTCGAAGAACGACAATAATATTGCTACTCAAGAATTTACCGACATCTACCTTTACGATGTAGCCAGCAAGTCGGTAAGCAGGGTAACCGAAACAGGCGATGCTTCGGAGACAATGCCGTTCAAACTGGGAGAAGACTATTTCTTCATTTCCGACAACAACGGAATGAAGAACCTCTACACCACCAAACTCGACTCGGCAATCAGCTTTATCGACACCACTACCCATTATTCGTACAGCTACAGTACTTCGCAGCTTTCAAACTACAAGTACAACATACAGAACGTTGGCTACGACAAGTTTTCAAAAACAACGGGTATAAGTTACCGTAACAACAAGGGATTCAAAATATTAAAGAGCGAAAACCTTGAAACAATAGCAACAACACCAGAGAGCACCGTGAACAGGAAGCTGTTTGAGTCAATACGAAAAAAGGAAAACGAAGGCAACAATTACGATATTGTCAACGAAAATAGCATACAAGATGGGAGTGAAGTGAATATCAGCGACTATTCGTTTGATAGTGAAGCATTGGAAAAGATAAGCAGCAAAAAGGAGAAGGAGAGCGATAGCAAGGCGGCGCGAATATCCAAGTACCATACAACATTCTACACCAACTACCTTACAACGCAAGTTGATTTCAGCTACCTTTTCAACTCGTACCAGAAATATACAGGCAGTGCCTTCTACTTCAATCCGGGGCTAAACCTTGTCTTCAAGGTTGGTACATCCGACCTGTTTGAGGACTACCGCATAAGTGCAGGTTTCCGTTTTGATGTCGGGCTTGACGGTAACGAGTACCTTCTTACGTTTGAAAACTTGAAACATCGCTGGAACAGGCAGGTTGTGCTTCACAGGCAGGCAGTTTCAGACCTTGACAACAACTATACAAAGACCTTTACCCACGAAGCTTTCTACATTGTACGCTATCCTTTTTCGCAAGTTGATGCTCTGCAGTTTACGGCCAACATTCGCCAAAACAAGGATGTGTTCCTATCGACCAGCATAGCAAATCTTGAAAAGCCAAACAACTACGACTACTGGGCAAGCATAAAGGCAGAATACATATTTGACAACAGCAAGGAACTGGCAGTGAACATATTGTCGGGGATGAGAATGAAAATATTCGCCGAAGCTTTCAAGCAAATTGACAAGAAAAAAAGCGACATGGCTGTGATAGGTGCCGATTTCCGATATTATCAGCCTATACACAAGACCTTTATATTTGCAATGCGTGTAGCATCAAGTGCTTCGTTTGGCAATGCAAAACTGATATACTATCTGGGCGGAATCGACAATTGGATTAACGTTGTGCCAAGGCAGACGATGTTCAATACGAATATAAAGATAGATCCTAATATAAATTATGTGTATCAGGCAGTTGCAACCAATTTGCGTGGCTTCAGCCAGAATATTCGCAACGGAACCAATTTTGCCGTTACAAACATGGAATTGCGTTTCCCCATTATTTCGTACTTCAGCCGCAAGCCGATAAACAACGATTTCCTGAAGAATTTCCAGATTGTAGGATTCTTTGATGCCGGCATGGCTTGGAGTGGACTGAAACCTTTTGATGGAACAAATGCATACGAGAACGACTACCACGAGCAGTATCCTGTAACCGTGATACTTAACAATAGGAACAATCCGCTTGTAGCAGGCTATGGTTTCGGTGTAAGAACCAAGTTGTTCGGCTATTTCATTCGTGCCGACTGGGCTTGGGGCATCAACAACGGCGAAATACAAAAGATGATGTTCTATCTGTCGCTGAGCCTTGATTTCTAACCTTTATTTTTATTATTGTCATGCTTGTCAATTTTTATAAATTTGCAAAATCTAAATTAAAATAACAATGAAGAAGTTTACATTATTAATGATTGGACTTGCCATCTGTGCTATAACTTACGCGCAGTCATTGGTTCCAGTTACAATCAACGGCGGAAAGAACGCCACGGAAATAGTCGAGAATACCAATACGACTTTGAGATTTACAAGTAAGCTGTCGCAAATTTCGCTTAGGCACACAATCGAGAACGAAGAAGTTTATTCAAAGATTGTCATTGACGGCTATATCACGAACAACCACATTGGTTACCCGCAGTTGCCAGTAATGGTAAAGATGATTGAAGTGCCTATGGGTGCAGAAATCGTTACCAATGTAACGGTCAATTCCGAAAAAGTTGTAAGCCTTGCAGATGCTGGTTTCGATTACCCAATATTGCCATGCCAGCCTTCGCTTTTCAAGAACCAGAAGAAGGAGGATGTTCCTTTCGAGAAGAACGCAATTTATTCGGAAGGCGGTCTGTATTCTCCCGAAGCTATTACTATCGAGGAAGCAGGCATAATGCGTGGAATCCGTCTTGTCAAGGTAATCATTAACCCATTTGCATACGACATCGCCGACAATGCACTTACCGTACGTGAAGACATTTCGGTTGAACTTTCGTTCCGCAATGCCGATACCCGCAGCAATGCAATAAAGGACAGCAAGTATTCTCCAGCTTTCGGTGCAATGTACAGCAAGATTTGGAACTACAAGGCAACCCGTGATGCAGCAATGCACTACCCGATAACCTACGCCATTGTTGCCGACCGTATGTTCGAGGAAGCATTGGAGCCGTTCATCGCTTGGAAAACCAAGAAGGGCTTCAAGGTTGTAACTGCCTACACTGACGAAATTGGCAGAACTGATGCAGCAGTAAGAACTTATTTGCAAGGATTGTATGATGGTGCAACCGCAGAAAATCCTGCTCCGTCGTATGTGCTTTATGTAGGTGATACAGCTCAGATTTCGGTTCGCAAGACCAGCATTTCTGGTGAAAGCCACTATACCGATGTATATAAGGTTTGCTTCGATGGCAGCAGCGACTACATTCCGGATATGTTCTACGGACGTTTCTCGGCTCAGAATGTTTCGCAGTTGACTCCGCAGATTGAAAAGACTTTGATGTTTGAGCAATACACTTTCCCGGATCCATCATATTTGGGTGATGCAGTGCTTGTTGCTGGTTACGATGGTAGCATTCAGTACGATGACATCAACGGAAATGGTCAGATAAACTACGCAACACAATACTATTTCAACGATGAGCACGGCGTTAACGCTACAGTTTACCTGACACCAGAAAGCCACTCCAGCGCAGCTGCAATTAAGGCTCAGATTAGCGAAGGTGTTGGTTTTGTAAACTACTCTGCACACTGTGATTACGACGGATGGCAAGACCCTGTTTTCAACCTCAACGACATTCCAAACCTGCAGAACGAAAGCGAATACTTCTTCAGCATCGGCAACTGCTGCTTGTCAAACAAGTTCGACAAGGAATGCTTTGGTGAATCTTTGCTTCGTACTCCTGGCAAGGGCGCAGTTGGTCACATTGGCGGAACTAACAGCACCATCTGGGACGAAGACTTCTACTGGTCGGTAGGTACAATGTCAACCATCAATGTCAACCCGACTTATGAGGAAACAGGGCTTGGCGCATACGACCACTTGTTCCACGAGCGCGGAGAAGATCCGTATGTATCGGCTGGCGAAATCGTTTTCATTGGCAACTTTGCAGTAAACTCATCAACATCAACATACATAAAGTATTACTGGGAAATCTACACTCTTATGGGTGACCCGTCATTGATGCCATACGTTGGTGTTCCTACACAGATGAACCCTGATTATTCCAACATTCTGCCAATAGGTTCAGCTTCATTGGATGTAACAGCAGAAGACCTTTCGTACATTGCACTCAGCAAAGACGGTGTACTTCTTGATGCTCAATACACTGGCACAGGCAATAGCGTAGAACTTACATTTGATGCACTTAACGAAACCGGTGAGCTTGACCTTGTAATCACCCGTCAGTTCCGCGCACCATACATCCAGAGGGTTATGGTTGTAGCAGGTACCAACGAAAGCGATGCTGCAATACAGTCAATCGTTGCTCCTATATCGGCAATGTCGGCACAGGAGGCAACATTCCAGCCACAAATTACTGTAATGAACCTTGGTACAGCTCCTCTTACTTCGTTGACAGCAAATTATACCATTAATGAAGGTACTCCTGTAACAACAACTTGGACAGGCAACCTTGCACAATACGAAACTGCCAACATTACTTTCGACGAGATAAGCCTTGAAACTGGCAACTTCGCATTTGTTTTCACAGTTGAAAATCCTAATGGACAGGTTGACCAGGATCCAAGCAACAACACCAAGACACGCAATGTATTGGTATCATCAGGTAATGTGCTTATTACTACTGTTTCGGAACCAAACGGTGACTACTGTGGCTATCCTCAATTGACTCCGACAATTACTGTAAAGAATGCCAGCGAATTTGTAGTAACTTCTGTTACCGCATCATATACTTGTGGCGATTTGAGTGCAGAAAAGACTTTCGAGGTCAGCATTGCAGCAGGCGCAACAGCAAACTTGGAGTTTGACCCGGTTACAATTCCTGTGGGCGAAGGTACAATTTCATTCGTTGTAACATCGGTAAACGGTGGTGAAAACCAGACGCAAACACCTAAGACAGCAAACTTCAATGTTAAGTCGCACAATGGTGAAGGTTTCAGATTAAGCCTTACAGCCGACTACAATGGAACAGAAACATCTTGGGAGATTAAGGATAGACGCAATAATGTAATATATAGTGGTAATGCTGGCGAATATACTGGCTCACCTGTTATTACCGATTTCTGCCTTGGTGCAGGTTGCTATACTTTCACCTTGAAGGATAGAGGAGGAAACGGACTTACTGGATTTTACGGATGGTTCTATATGGGCGATGCAACATTTACCAACCTGAATACCAACGAGACGCTTCTTTCTGTTGACGGTTCGGAAGAATTCTCGACAAAGACTATAAACTTCTGTGTGGAAGACTTGACCGAGAATGCAATTGAAACTGCTAGCGAAATGTCAATCTACCCGAACCCGACAAGCGGAATGTTGAACATAACTTCTAACGAGGAAATTGACAGCGTTGAAATCTTCAACAGCATTGGCAATACGGTTGTTAGCAGCAAGGTAGCTGGCAATAGCTCGGCAATCGACATGAGCAACCTACCAAACGGAATGTACTTCGTTCGCGTATCGACTGCAAACGGAATAGAAACCGTAAAGGTGGTACTCGAAAGATAATAGCTTATTCTACAATGAATCTTCCTGCGTTCCTTGTCATTCTGAACTTGTTTCAGAATCTGGCTCGCAGGAAGATTCTTCAATTATAATGAAGAACTTCATCAAGGAATATTTCAATTTCTCGAAGCGTGAGCAAAACGGAATGCTTGTGCTTTTCGCAATACTATTGGTTCTGATTGATGCAAACATTTTCGTTTCGGTGCATAAGTCTAACCAAAAAGTTGACTTTAGCGATTTCGAGACCGAAATAGACAGTTTCCTCGTTTACCAGCAGACGCATTTTGATGACAGCGAACTCTTTGCCTTCGACCCGAACAGCGCCTCACGTGAAGATTTGCTTCGCCTCGGGCTTTCGCCAAAATCTGTAAACGGCATCATGAACTACCGCGAAAAAGGCTATAAGTTCTACAAGCCAGAAGACATTACCCGTGTCCGCACACTGAAGCCAGAGGAATACGAGGTAATAAAGGACTACATTGTGATTGAACGTCAGCAGTACGGCAACAACTATAGTCGCAACGATTACCGACACGAATACCGCGACAACGACAATGCACAACCATCCGAACTCTTTGAGTTTGACCCCAACACTGCCACCAAGGACGAACTAGAGCGCTTGGGATTCAAGCCGTGGCAAGCCGAAAACATCGTGAAATACCGCAGCAAGGGCGGGCGTTTCAAGCAGCCGTCGGACATTACTAAGATTCATGGCGTTGATGCCGACTTCGCCGAAAAGCTTATGCCGTACATAAAAATTGAATCGCAGTCCCAACCTCAGCCACAAACTGCTAGTTATGATATACTTGTAAACATAAATACTGCCACGGCATCCGACTTTCAGAAACTCAAAGGTATAGGAGAAGCCTACTCGAAGCGCATAGTTGCCTACCGTGAGAAACTTGGCGGATTTATTTCTGTTGAACAGTTGCGCGAAGTATATGGCATGACAGACGAACTATACAACAGCATTTCGGCAAACTTGGAAATAAAGGGCGAACCAATCCGCACAATCAACATCAACACCGCCAATTTCAAGACTTTGGTTTCGCATCCCTACATCGACAAGAATATTGCTTCTGCTATCCTCAATTATCGCGAATTTGCCAAGATAATCAAGTCAACCGATGAGCTTGTGAAACAGAAGGCACTTTCGAAAAGCGAATACGATAAAATCTCAAAATATATTTCGGTAGAATAATTGAATACAAACAAAAAAGACACCCAATCGGATGTCTTTTTGTTTTGAGGTACCTTGCAGAATCGAACTGCAGTACCCAGTTTTGCAGACTGGTGCCTCACCACTCGGCCAAGGTACCTTAGCGGGTGCAAAGGTAGTGCATTTTATTTACCCTGCAAAATTTTTTCCTTGTTTTTTAAAATTTCGGTCATGCAATCTTCGCAAAGGCAGTCAAAGTACCTATCCCTTAGATAGTTGGCAACGTCTTCGGGAATGGTGATTCTTGTGCACCAGCAGTTCTCGCTTTGCGAACATTCAAATGTCTTGTGGCATTCTGGACAAGTCTTTTGCATATTTTTCAATTTTATGATTCAAAAAAATAGGTTGCCATCACGGCAACCTATCAATCTCTTTTCAGACTGCTATTATTCCTCTGAAATTGCACCAACTGGGCATGCACCTGCGCAAGTACCGCAAGATACACATTCGTTAGCATTGATTACATAAGGAGTTCCTTCGCTGATAGCGCCTGTTGGGCATTCGCCAGCGCATGTACCGCAAGATACGCAGTCGTTACTGATTTTATAAGCCATTTCTTTAAAATTTAAATATTAATTAATACTGAAAATTT
>JAGCNN010000014.1 GCA_017645925.1 Bacteroidales bacterium | reverse complement strand
GATTGTGATTGAAATTCTGGTTCTTGGGTATCGGGTTGAGCCTCAGGGTTTTGAGGCTGTACGGATTCTGGTTCTGCTGATTGTGATTGAAATTCTGGTTCTTGGGTATCGGGTTGAGCCTCTGTATTTTGAGGCTCAACAGATTCGGATTCTTGGGCGGCGGCTTTTGCCTTGCGCATTTCTTCTACTTGCCTTAATATTCTATCGGCAAGGCTTAATGTTTCTTCGGGTTGGAATTCTGCTTGTTGGGTATCGGGAGCCTCAAAATTTTGAGGCTCTACGGGTTCTGGTTCTGCGGTTTGTGATTGAATTTCGGATTCTTGGGTATTGGATTGATCCACAATATTTTGTGGCTGTATATTTTCTTCTGCTTCGGCTTCTGTGGTAATATCTTGCGTCATGTCCTGTTCGCAGGGCGTAGCAGAAGAGGATGATTGTTGGATTTCTGTATCTTCTATCTCTTTGATTTCTTGCTGAGACGCAATAAATTGCGTCTGTACATCTTCGGCGATTTCTTCTGGTTGTGGCGCAATGAATTGCGTCTGTACGGGGGAGATTGCTGGAATGTATGTTCCTTTAAGTATATCGTGCAGGTGTTTTCTGTCGGAAATGTATGCACAGGCGGTTTTTAGTTTGCTTTCGTACCGAATGTCCTTTATTGTGTGCAAGTTCTTGATATACAACACCCATGCTGATTGAAAGTATGGAAATTCGTCAAGCATTGACTTGATTTCTGGTAACGTTTCATTGTCGAGAAGCGATGGGTTGCTGATGTATCTTGCAAAAGTTTCCTTGTTCATATTACCAGTTTGCTACGGATTTGTTAAAAATATCGTCAACTAGTTCATTGCAGATTTGCTGCATAAGTTCGCCTTCTACGGCTGAAAGGTTTTGCGAACTTTCAAAGTCTGCATATCTTGAAAACGATGATTCAAAGCTTTTTGCAGGTTCTATATTATTGGTAAACCGTACTCTAACCCCAATTGTAAGTCTTGTAAGTGCTGAGGTTTCGTTTCCCTGATATGCTTGTGCAGAAACACTGTAGTTTGTAATTTCGCCTTCAAAATATAGGTCTCCATTATCGTTTACAAGCTGTAGGCTCGTCTGGGACAGGAACTTGTCCTTTAGCGTTTCGGTAAACACATTGCTGAGTGTTGGCTGGACAAGGCTTGCATGGTTGGGGAAAAGTTCAACTGTAAATGTCTTGGTGTCGGCACTTATGTCAGCGCCAGTGAACGAATATCCGCCTTTGCAAGCAGAAAATGCTATGCTTAATACTATTAATAATATGTGTACCTTATTTATTTTCATTTTCCGGTTTTTGAGATGTTGCTATAAACATGTCATTTAGATATTCCGAATTCCTTAATTTTCCTGTATAATGTTCGTTCTGATATTCCGAGTTCTTCGGCGGCGAGCTTACGCTTGTTCTTATGTTTTGCCAACGCCTTCACAATCAAGTCCTTTTCTTGGTCAGCGAGAGACAGCACTTCTTCCACAATTTCATCGTTTGCAGTTTCTGCCGGTGTGTGATACTGAATGGGCTCGTGAATTATAGGTGTTACCTGAGTGTTGATTTTCAAGGTGTCTGACAAGTCGGTTATTATACGGTTGTCGTTGGGGGTGAGCGTATATCTTATGCTTGGATTCTGGTCGATGATGTCGTTTAGCAAAATTTTCATTTCGTCCATTTCCTTTTTAAGGTCAAACAGAACCTTGTAGAGAATTTCGCGCTCTGTTGAGAAGTCGTTAGCCTGATTTGTACCTTTTATTATTGTCGGCAGCGATGTTGAATGTATATCTACAAGGTAGCGTTTCAAGGTTTCTGCCGATATTTCTCTTTTTTTGTCAACGATTGTACCTTTTTCAATTATTGAAATTTGGTCGGTAACATGTTTCAGTTCACGGACATTTCCTGGCCATCTGTAGTTTTCGAGTATTGCAGTGGCTTCTGGTGTGAGCGAAATTGCCGGCATGTTGTACTTGTCGGAAAAGTCGCGCGCAAATCTTCTGAAAAGAAGAAGTATGTCTTCTTTTCGTTCGCGTAGTGGCGGTATAATTATAGGTACTGTGTTGAGACGGTAATACAGGTCTTCGCGGAATTTTCCGTCATTTATGCGTTCCTGCAGGTTTACATTTGTTGCCGCAATGATTCTGACATCGGTTTTTTCTACCTTTGACGAACCAACCTTCATGAATTCTCCTGATTCGAGAACCCTAAGCAGGCGGGCTTGCGTTGGCATTGGCAATTCTGCAACTTCGTCAAGGAATATCGTACCGCCATTTGCTTCCTCGAAGTAGCCTTTGCGGTCGGATATCGCGTTGGTAAAAGCGCCCTTTACATGTCCAAAAAGTTCAGAGTCGATTGTGCCTTCGGGGATAGCACCGCAGTTTACTGCAATGTATTTTTTTGATGCACGGCGACTATAACGATGAATTATTTGCGGAATTTTTTCCTTTCCAACACCACTTTCGCCCAGAACAAGTACCGAAAGGTCGGTAACGGCAACTTGAACGGCAACATTTATTGCTCGATTAAGCCCTGCGGAATTGCCTATAATACCGCTGCTATTCTTTATTTCAAGAAGTTCTTCTAAACCCAATTCCATTTTGCTGTGAAATAAGTTTACAAAGGTATAGCTTTTTTATGAAATTTTGTCATATTTTTTTTAGAGTCTGTCAGTTTTTGTCATATTTGTTGTTCCTGATAGCCGTATTATAACTTTACAGCCTATGTATCAGGCTTTTATAGTCATAATCTCATCAAAGTTCGTTGTGTATTGCCGCGAGAGGTGTTCGCGTTTTATATTTTTACGTAAGTCGTTGCCCTGTATTGCATTACGGACAGTACCAAGTCCATCGCGGCGGTTTATGTTGTCGATGGTGTGTTGCAGTGCCGAAATCTTGCTTCGGTCGCGGGTGTCGAACAAATTGCCCTGTACGTTGCTGTCGGAAATGATGTCCCAAAGTATCACCCCGGCTTTCTTGTAGGCAAAATTGCCATTCCTATAGTTGGCTCGCAATCCCTCAATGGCTCTTTTTATGATTTCGGAACTATCGTTAGTGCTGATTTCTAGGCGTATATTGTGGTTGATGAAATCTTGAGGCTGGTCGGTGCGGAATCTGCTTGTGAAAGCAAAGACTGTCATTTGCTGGCATAAAGATTTCTGTTCGCGCAGTTTTCGGGCGCAGTCGGAGGCAAAGTTTGCCACGGCTTCTTCGAGTTGCCTTCTGTCCGTAATTCCTTCGTTGGCAAAACTGCGGCTTACGCAAATGCTTTTCTTGGCTGGAAGTTCATCGAGGCTTATACATGCTTCGCCATGCAGTTCGCGCCAAGTGCGATAGCCAGTAATGCTAAAAACTGAGCGCACCCATTCTCCATCGAGCCTAGTAAAATCTGCTGCTGTGCGAACGCCATATTTAGATAGGTGTTCCTTCATTTTGCGGCCTATGCCGAATACGTCACCGACTTCAAAAAGTTCGAGTGCTTTCTTGCGCTTTTCGTCTGTGTCGATAATGCAGCAGCCGTGGTAGCCTTTGTATTTCTTTGCAAATTTGCTTGCAACTTTGGCGAGTGTACGTGTGGGGGCTATTCCGAGCGAAATAGGAATTCCTGTTCCTTTGCCAACAATCTTGACAATTTCTTGTCCGTATTTGTGCAGTTGGTCGGTGTCGCCCATGTCAGAAAAGTCGAGAAAGGCTTCGTCAATGGAATATTGGTCGAGTTTGGGAGTGTAGCAGGAGAGGAGCGACATCACGCGTCGGCTCATGTCGCCGTAAAGCACGTAGTTTGAGGAGAATATTGAAATGTCGTACTTTTCAATTTCCTTGCGAATCTGGAATAGTGGTATTCCCATTTTTATTCCTAATGATTTTGCTTCATTGGAACGTGAAATTACGCATCCATCGTTGTTTGACAGTACTATTACTGGTTTCCCATTTAAATCGGGGCGGAAAACTCTTTCGCACGACACGAAAAAATTATTGCAGTCGGCAAGTCCGAATAGTTCCACAGAAATGGTATTTTTGTATGTATGGAAAGTTCTCCTACTTCACGTTTGCCATCAACTCATCATACAGATTCTTCATGTCGTTGACGAGCCTTGTGTAGTGGAATTTGTCGCGGACAAAAATCCAGCCGTCTTCCGACATCTGCTTGCGCATCTCATCGTTGTTGATAAGCGTAAGCAGGTTCTCGCTGAATGCATCAACATTTTGGGTAGGAGAGAGCAGGGCGGTTTTGCCTTCTACAACGACATCCCTAATTCCGCCGACAATGGTGCTGACAACTGGCACATTTGCAGCCTGCGATTCAATTATGGAAACAGGTGTACCTTCGTTCAATGATGTTAGTGCAGAAATTTCCGAACCTGCAAACACATAGTCGGCATCTTTTATCCACGAGGTGAAAATAAGGTCGGAATTTGGAACTTTATGTTCTGGCGTGGATGATGTAAGTCCGTGCAAATTAGCATATTCGATAAGTCCGTCGCGCAAATCGCCGTCACCGACAATCACGCCGCGAACTTTGCGGTTGGTCTTGGTTTTTACATTCTTAATGGAATCGATGAACATCCTGTGGTTTTTCACCGGCACAAGACGACCAACTATCGAAACCGCAATCTCGTCGTCGGCAATGTCGTACTGCTTGCGGAAAGCATCGCGCTTCATCGCCTTGTTTTCCTGGAAGCGGTTGAGGTCGAAGCCTAAAGGTATTACGCGGAATTTCTCAGGCGGGGCAATCTTGTAAACCTCAGAGAGTTCGTATTTCTGAATGTCGCTGATTGCCACAATTGCCGATGTGCGTTTTGCGTAGTGTTGTTCAATTTTCTGGAAGGTTGCAGTTACATATTTGTTGAAATACGAATTGAAAATATGTCCGTGGAAAGTGTGTACAATCACTGGTACTCCGCAACTTATGGCAGCCTGTCGCCCAAGTACGCCGGCCTTTGATGCGTGGGTGTGAACAATGTCGGGTTTGTAGCGCTTTATGATGCTTTTGATTTTTTCGTAGGCAACAACATCGTTGTAACCGTTTATGCTTCGCATCATTTCGCTTATCTTGATGGCATGAATACCGAGTTTCTGCACAATGTAGTCCGAACAAGCTTCCGACTTGTCGTTCATGCCGCCAACTAATAGTGTTTCGTAGTCGGGTGCCATATACTTTGTAAGGTAGCTTACGTTGTATGTCGGGCCGCCGAGATTGAACCTGTTTATTATTCTTAAAACCTTTGGCATCAGCTTATTATTGAAATTAAGTTAGCTTTTTTTGTCCTTTTTGTCTTGATGGCAATCAGGTTTGCAACCAGTGCTGTGATTGCAATGCCTATGATTCCGAGAGTTAATCCTGTCAATATCAGAAAAAGCAGCAGCACCCAGTATCTCATGTTTATAGTGCTGCTTACCTTTATACCTTTTTTGTTTTCGTCAACAATATGCAGAATGGAACCGTCGTAAACATAAATATTTCCCTTCCTAATCACGGTCTTGCTGTATTTGGCCTTGATTAGTTCGAATGCTTCTTGTTTCTTTGGCGACAGTTCCTGCATATATTAATGGTTCTGCTTATAGATTTCGAGACGTTTTTCGAGCAATTCCATCTTGTCGGGCGTAATCTGCGATACGCAGGCACGAAGTCCGTACTTCTTGCTTCCTGTGTTGTCGAGCGTGATTGCGCTGATTCCGTAGTGCAGAAGTTCTTCCAATAATTTGTCGCCAGTCCAGTCCTTGTAGGTTATGGTGAAGTAGAAGCCGTCTGCCAAGTCCTTGTCGATGTCCTTGTCGTAAACAATTGAGAATCCGGCATCAACGAAAAGTTTCTTCATCCTTTCGGCACGCTTTCCGTATTCCTCGATGTCCTTTATGAAGTTGAAAGTGCCGTCGTTTGCTGCCTTGAGCATTGCTGCCAGACCGTACTGTGCCGAATGGCAAACGCCAGAACTCAAAGCGTAGATGATTCGCATTACGAATGTTGCGCCAAACTGCTCTCTACCAAAGCGTTTCTGCAGGTTAGGGTAGTTGCGGTGGAAAACCTTGTCGGAAATTGCAACCACTGCCACGCGCTGACCAGCATAGCTGAATGCCTTGGAGCCCGAAATCATCAAGATGTAGTTGTCTGTGTAGTTTGCAACCGATGCCTGGTATGGCGGGAATCCTGGATGATAGGTGTCGTCGCGGAAGTCCATACGGAAGTAGGCAAGGTCTTCGATTACGATTGCATCGTACTTGTCGGCAACCTCGGCGATGATTTTCAGTTCGTCGTCGGTGAAGCATATCCAGCTAGGGTTGTTGGGATTGGAGTAGATTATCGAGTTGATGTTGCCTTTCGAGAGGTAAGATTCCAGCTTGTCGCGAAGTTTTTCACCGCGGTAATCGTAAACATCAAAGCTTTCGTACTTGTGTCCCATCACGTTGAACTGCTGTTTCTGCACTGGGAAACCAGGGTCGATGAACAGTGCGGTGTCCTTCTGCGGGTCGAGGTTCGAGCAGGTAAGGAAGGTTGCGTAACCGCCTTGCATTGAGCCTACTGTCGGTATGCAACATTCTGGCGATATGTCAACTCCGATAAAGTTCTTCACGAACCTTGATGCTTCCTTTTTGAGTTCCGGAACACCGTCCACCATCGGGTAGATTGCAGCCACGCCGTCGTTGAGAGCCTTTATTTCGGCATCGGTGCCAACCTTTGGCGGCTTTAGGCTCGGTACGCCCATCTCCATCCTGACGAATTTCTCGCCTGTTTCCTTCTCTATGCAATTTACTAATCCGACAATTTCTCTGATTGTCGATTTGCCTATGTTGTTGATTCCCAACTTACGGCATTGTTCCTTGATAACTGTGTCACAAATTGGTGTGTTAGCCATGTCTATATAATTTTAAAATTTCACAATGTTAATAAATTTTTCTTATGTGGAAAAATGTTTTTTAACATTGTTTTGTTTTCAATAATCCCTAAAATATTGGATGAAATGATATAATCTGTAGCGACGCAATGCATTGCATTGCGTGTTGTTTGGAAAAATGCTTTCAGCATTATTTTTTTTGACGATTCCAAATTCGGAAATAATTTATATTTTTGTGGCAACAAAATGACAAGTCGAAGTGTAGGTTAATGGGTTCTGCTTGTACTGAGATTGCTAAAATGGAATTATAGAACCCTCTTAATACATCAAAAGATGAAAAACATATACATTATTACATTAGCAATGTTACTTATGCCTTGTATTTCTTTTGCACAGAGCAATAATCCACAGGACATTTTCAATAAAACAATAATGACATCTGCGAAAAACGCTCAAATGTTGGACATTTCTCCAGACAATAGGTATATTATATACACAGAAGAAACAAAATCTGATATTAGGAACAATGCAAATTTGTTAGAAGGAGATATGTCACATAATACGCTCATGTTATATGATTGCCTTACTAATAAGAAAACGATAATTGCAACATCTGATGATCCGTTTGAAATTGAAGGATTTGGAAAATCTATTGACGTTAATGTATCAAATGCTCAATACCTCAAGGGTAAGGTTATATTTGTTACTCCTGCTTGGATGACCTGTAATGCTATAATGATATATGACATAGCAACTCAAAACATTAAATTATTAAGCCCTGGTTTTGATTATTCAGTCACATCATCAGGAAGCATAAAAATCGAATCAACAACAGTTCTTGAAAATCGTGGTCGTGTTGGATATGACATCTACTATGATGTTGATGGTAATATTATTCGTAAAAGCGACTATTACGATTTTTAGTAGTTTTTGAGTGAATAAAAAATCAGGAATGCTTATTTTATCATTTTGCAACCTCAAGCAGTTTGTCTGAGTATTCGAACTTTAATCCAGAAATTTCTTCCAGTTCCTTTCCACTTTCAAGAATATCTTCGTCGTCGGCTTCGTAGTGCCAAACGATTGTAATGCCCTCATTACCTTTGAGTTTCTTGAAAAAGTTGTACAGAAACTTCGCAGAACTCGTGTTGAAGTACCCAAGCGAAAAGTGGATTTTGAGGTTGTGGTTCTCTGCGTATTTTGTTGATACAATGTTTGTTAACTTTGCAAATATCTCAGTCGGATTCTCCGGTATGATAACTCCCCATACGCAGAGGTCGCCGTTTTCTTCGTAGATATGTGGCGTTTTTCCTGTTGCTTCTACTAGTACGTTCATTTTCTATCTGTTGAATGTTAAGTTAATTTCAAATGTTTCGCCCGAAAACTTTGTCTCGATGGCAGTGTCCGATTTCAGTTGGCAGAGGATAAGTCCGTTTCCTGTGCCTTGAGTCAAGTTTTCCGCGCTAAGATTTTTCTTAAATAATTCCTTTAGATTGTCAGTGCTAATATTGTTAATTTCTTGGATTTTGTTGTTTAGAAAAATTGCACTTTTTTCGTCAAGCTTCCGTGTTGTATTGAGCTTGATGCGATTGTCAATTTCAGCGACGGAAATGTCAATTCCATTGCTGTGGTTGTGGATGGTGTTGTTCTGCAAAAGCTCTATTGCACAAGATATTATCCGTTTTCGCAGTGGCTTGTCAATTTCCAGAAGTTGGTTCTCCAAGGTTTCGACTATGTTTTCGCAGTCGCTTTCTGCGGAAAAGTGTAAGGATAATATTGTTTTTGTACTTTGCAAATTACTTGAAACTTATCGGTTTAGGTATTGTTATCTGCTTCATTGCTTCAAGTGCGAAAACATCGGTCATTCCCGAAATATAATCAGTGATTATGTTGATTTCGGTTTCGTTGCGCGAAGTGTAGAAATGATCCATTGTGTTGATGTACTGACCGAAATATCTATCTAGTTCAATTGACGATTCAGCATACTTGCTGTAATCCTTTTGGTTCTTGGCATATATGTCGTGAAGATAGTCGAACAGATTGTTGATTATCTTGTGGCAGAAGCGGTCGTATTCGTTTAGAATCTTGTTGCTGTAAATCTTCTCGTAGTTGAACTTTTTCAGCTTTGTGACTACTTCGTATGTGTCGTCTGAGAAGCCAATCATGTCGCGGTTCTTCGAGTTTTCTATAAGGTCAAGAATCAACGAGTTGATAATCTGACCGTTGTGGTTGCCGAGCATTTCCTTTACATCGTCTGGAACATCGTCTTCGGTTATGAATCCAGCGACAAAGGCATCTTCGAGGTCGCGGCCGAGATAGGCTATCTTATCTGAGAAACGCATAATGCAACCTTCGTAGGATGAAGGCATTACGGAACGGTCTTTTATTGCATCGAGGTCGTTGACGGTTTTGTTTGGGTAGGCGTACTGCTCGTCGCGCTCGCCGTTGTGGCAGATTATACCGTCCATCACGCCGTAGCATAGGTTAAGTCCGCTGCCGTGGTTGGCCAGATATGCTACCTGACGGTAGGAGTTGACCTCGTGTACGAAATGCCCGTGTCCTGAGTTTGAGAGGATTATGTCGAGCGACTTTTCGCCTGCGTGACCGAATGGCGTGTGTCCGAGGTCGTGTCCGAGACCTATTGCGTAGGCCATTTCGTCATTAAGTTCCCAGCCGACCTTGTTCAGCCCCTTGCAGATGGTTGAGGCGATGGTTGCAACATGCAATACGTGTTCTATACGTGTGCAAATGTGGTCATTTTCAGGCGCAAAGAAAACTTGTGTTTTCTTTTTCAGCCTGCGGAACGGCGTTGAGTGGATTATTGCCGTCTGGTCGCGGAAATAGTCGCCGCGTATGTCGGTTTCCCTGTAAGTCTTTCGTTTTGAATATACTTCGTCTGGTAGTGGGTTTCTCATATCTATTCTTTTAAGTATTTGTCGTAAACGTGTGTCGGTTTGTAATTTTTGAGGTACTCGACGGCTTCTTCTGGCGTTTCGCAGACGTAATAGGTTGTCTTGTAGTTGCTTATAGTAAATCCTTCGTCGAAGAACTTGTCCATCTGCCTTAGCATGTCGTCGAAGAAATGGTTGAAGTTGAGAATGACAATCGCCTTGTTGTGGTATTTCAACTGCTTGAGCGTCAGTATCTCAAACATTTCGTCCATGGTGCCGAATGCGCCGGGCATTATGGCGAACGAGTCGGCATGTTCGCGCAGGTACGACTTGCGCTCCTTCATATCTTCGGTTACGACAAGTTCCTGCATGTCATCAGACACAATGCCCTCACGATGAAGCTTTTCGGGCACTACGCCGATTATTTTTGCACCGCCTTGCCTGTATGCTCCGCGCATCATCGCGCCCATAAGACCGATGATTCCGCCGCCATGGTATATGGTAAAGTTGTTCTCGGCCAATATCTTACCGAAACGCTCTGCATAGTCGTAATATTCTTTCTGCAAGTCTTCGCTCGAACTGCAGAATACGCAAACCGAATTTGTCATTTCTTAAATTTTTGACAAAAATAATAATAGAAGACGAGTTGCGGAAATTTTGACAGAAAATTTTCATGGTATTTGCCCCTTGCTTTATTCACATTACAACATTGATTATGGTTAATATCTTGTTGCGATATTTCTGTTTCAAGTTTTTGTCGCTTTTTACATTTGCAAATTGTATAGAGAAATTGGGATTGAAATGTCAGAAGAAGTGCAAGTTGCTTGTAATCAAGAATATTGCGTAGCAAAGATATATGGTTGTAATGACTTTCGCAAGAAGATTGAAGACTTTGGCATAGAGGTCGGAAAGAAAATTGTTGCGCTAAAGTCGGATAATAATGGAATGTTTACAGTTTCGGTAGAGGGACGCAAGCGCAACTGCCTGATGCCCAAGTCTTACTTTGCCAATCTGTCTTTAGTTCCAGCATCGGCATCTGATTGTCAGGACTTTATAATAGATGAACTCAATACGGTACATGTTTCATTATTCCAGACCAATGAATCTTATCCTACAGGACTTTTCTGCGGAGAAACTTCGATTTCGTACGACAACTACAAGTTCAATGTGCTTTATCTGCCTAGCGTAGATTATGTTTTTGGCAACGAATATTCAAACAAGCGCTTCCGTAACCTTGTGCTTTCCGAGAATACTGATGTCTTTGTGGCTGTTGTTGACTTCCACAAGCTTGAAACTGAGTTGGAGCCAGTTGTTCAGATGATGGATTTGGGAGTGAAGATTGTGCTCGTAATTCGTGGTTATTGCGAAGAAACTGAAGACGGTTTGCATTTCGACTTGGAAAAGATGTCTAAATACATGGGCATTCCGATTGTTCTATACGACGAGACCGATGAAACTGGCGAAAGCAGGGAAGAGGTTGTGCGTACGATTCTGTCGGCTTACACCGACGACAATCCTTGTCTGCGCTATGTGCATGTAAACTACGGACTTCAGGTTGAGCAACATATTCGCAGAATACGGCATCGGATTGAACGAGAAAATGGTTTCGATTTCAATGCTTCGACAAGATTTATGGCAATAAGCCTTTTGGAGGAAGACAGGATTGTCCATAGCTTCAACAGTCCATGCCAGAATTGCAATACGGTTAAATGTTTCGTTCATAAACATGCGTCAGTGCTGGGCAAGAAGTTTGACAGCCATTCGTATTATATTTTGAAACAGGCTCGCCGCGCATACATTGATGGTGTGATTTCAAAGTCAACAGGTGTTCGCAAAGTGCAATGGGATACGGAGAAAATAGATTCTATCCTTATGCACAAGCATTGGGGCTTCCCATTGTTTCTGCTGTTCATGCTGGTTGTATTTTGTGCAACGTTTGAACTTGGCAGGTTCCCGATGAAATGGATAAGTGTTGGAATGTCTTCGCTTTCTGGTGCTGTATATGCATCGGCTGGTGGTAGTGCCCTGGGTGATTTTGTTGCCAACGGCCTTTTGTCGGGGATAGGTGCCGTTTTGTCGTTGCTTCCGGTTTTGCTGATATTTTATCTGCTTGTTGGAATTATGGAAAATACGGGATACATGACACGGGCAGCCTTTTGCGTTGATGGACTGATGCGGAAGTTAGGCTTGCAGGGGAAGTCCATTGTGCCATTGGTTCTTGGGTTTGGATGTTCGATTCCTGCAATAATGAGTGTGCGCAATATTGAAAACAAGAGCGATAGGATTGTTGCATCAATGATAGTTCCTTTTTTGCCTTGTGCAGCACGAGTGCCAGTTTGTTTACTGTTGGTTTCTGCCTTTCTTCCTAAATATCCTGCACTTGTGATGTTTGTCGTATATGTGATTGGCATGTTGCTGTCTGTCGCTTTTGCAAAATTGTACAGCAAGACATTATGCAAGTCAAATGATTATCCGCATGTTATAGAACTTCCGTCATACAATAAGCCAACATTTTTAGTTTCATTGAGTTACATGTGGGATAGGACATGGGAGTACATGAAGCGCATTTCGGGAATTGTAGTGCTTGGTTCTATGATTATATGGGCATTGGCGTATTTCCCAAGCGATACTAACAGTGCCGATGTCAAGGATTTTAATGAAGTGAATGAGATTGCTCTGTTGCAGAACTATGCGAAGACAGATTCTGGTTCTATCGAAAATTCATTACTGGCTACTGTTGGAAAGTTTGTGCAGCCTGTTTTTGCGCCTCTTGGTTTTGATTGGAAAATGACTGTGGCGACCTTGTCGGGATTTGCTGGCAAGGAGTTGACATTGAGTACATTGTCTGTCGTATCTAAAGTTGATGGAGTAGGAGAGACTTCCGAATCCACCAATGGTGCTGCGATGGCTTTGTCGTTTGTATTTTTTGTTTTGATATGCTTCCCGTGCTTTGGTGCGACATCGGCAATTCGCAAGGTGTCGGGCTTCAAGTGGGCTGCGTTGTCGGCTGGAGTTTCGTTGGTGCTGGCATGGGTGGTTTCCTTTGGCATATATCAAATTGGAATTCTGATATAGAAAATCAAGTGGGAACGACAGGAGTCCTTGTATTAGGATTCATTCGTTGCCACAAATTCCATCTTCCATAATAATACTGTTAATCATGATTGCTTCCCGATGTTCGTGAATATAATTGGTGATGCGCTTATAAGGATGTTATGGGACAGCGGAAAAAGTGAGTGGAGATTTATTTTGCAATGCTAAAAAACGGAATCTCCCGAAGACGGATTTCTTTTTTTTACTCATCGCTGAAAGCGAACCTTTAGCTCGCGATACGAAGTGAGCATACCTTGATTGCCGCCTTGGCTGGTGAGCGTTAAGAAAATCGGCGGAACGTAGCGTAAAAAATCAGTCTGTTTGAAGCTGGAGTGAAACGGAGGCAAGTTTCTGATTTTTAGCGCAGTGAAGTCGATTTTT
>JAGCNN010000115.1 GCA_017645925.1 Bacteroidales bacterium | reverse complement strand
TGAACAACAAGAACAGCAAAGACAAGGTTTTAACTAATATTCCATCATACAATGAAGACGCTAATTGGCGCTACCGCAAATATTTTTGTGACGAAATAAAAATCGACTTATGGAATTGTCGGGAAAAAACAAAAGACAAAACAAAAGAAACTGAAACTATTGAAACTATCCTGAAAAATAAAGATAGTATTATTGAACAATATGCAGAATTTGTGAAAAAAGAACTCGAAAAATTTGGTACAAAGAAATGAACAATAACAACCCAAACGAAAATCACGAGTATCATTCCAACGACACCAACAAAGAATTTGAATACTACAAGGAACTTGTTGAATTTAACGAAAACGCTGACAGCATTGAATATTTGAAATTCGCTTATTCGGAGGAGGTGGAAATGCTGACGGGCAACCGCCAAAAGATTTTTGCCGAAATTGTTCGCGAATATTTTGAGGAGTTGGGAATGCAGTCGGACACCACCACAGACTATATAATACCGATGTACCTTGATGAGATTGCCGCCCCAATGGATAATTTGGCATATATGTATATGGAGCGCAACGAATACGATAAGGCATTGCCGCTTCTGGAAAAGACATTGCCACTGTACAGAGTATTGGAAATTACCAAACCAGATTATTCATATCAGCGCTACTATGCTATGGAACGGAAGATTAAATGCCTGCACAAACTCGGTCGCGAACTTTTGGCAATGTACTACGAGTTCGAGCTGCTGTATCTTAAGAGCACTTTGCCCAAGTTGCAATAGTTAAAGACAAAAATGCGCACTCCATTGCGCACATTTTGCAAAATATTGCGCAGTCTATTGCGCAGTTTTGAAACCCCGAAGTGCTCAAACTGCTAAATTCTCAGCTGTATCTATTCCTTTTTGTCCACAGTTGCCTGCTTGTTCGGTCTTCGCCTATAGTGCCGTCTGTTCGGCCGCTTCTGAGGTGTGGCCCCGTTTGTAATTTCCTTTGCTTTCTGCGGCTTTTCATCATCGATGCCACGCGTCAGTGTGCGGACAATCTTGTATTCCGAAAGGAACTCCTTGGCAATCACACGAAGCACCGTATAGACTGGTATCGCCAGCATCATACCGATGATTCCGTAGAGCGTTCCTGCTACAACTATCACAATGAAAATCTCGAGCGGATGGGCGTTTACGCTGCGCGAATAGAAGAACGGCTGGAAAACAAAGTCGTCAATAAGCCTGACCACCACAACAACAATAAGCAAGCCGTAAATTTGCGGCATAGTGTAGGTGTAGAAGTCGAGATTTACATTTGCTGCTCCTATGAAAACAATGCCAATCGCTGCGCCAATCCACGGACCGATGTAAGGGATTATGTTGAGGAAGCCACATATAATACCTATCATCAGCGAAAGTCCGAAATTTTGTCCGCATATTAGCAATCCAATGGTTATCAACGTTGTAACCGATAGCATCTCGAAGAAAATACCATGCAGGTAATTCTTGATGAGTTTTGGCAGCTTGTCCAAGATATGGGTGGCCTTGTCCTCGTAACGTGTTGGAACCAACACCATTATGCCGCTGCGGAAAAGTTTTGTCTCCTTCAGGAAGAAATAGGTGAAGAATGTAATGGAGAACAAAGCCATAAATAACGACAATGCTGTGCTGCCAATGTTTCCGATGAAATTCCTTGCCGCCGAAAAATTGATGACGTTCTGGATTTTCTCGACAATAATATCTTCGGTAGAGAATTCTGGCATTCCGAGAATAGGGTATGACTGAACAAACTTGTCAATCGTTTCTATTGGCTGATTAAGTCCAGTCTGAAGACTCTCAACGTCAATGTTTTGAAATTGTTTTACCTGTGAGCCGATGAACGGAATGGTAAGCGCCACGAAAAGAACAAGTACGCCCCAGATTAGTATTGTCGTTATCATTGCCGATACCCAGCGTGGCATCTGGAAACGTCCGAAGTGTATCTTGTCGAGTAGTTTCACTATTGGACTTGATATTGCCGCAATGAATGCCGAAATAAGTAGCCACCAAACTATGTTGGAGAAATAAATGCAAAATGCGATTAGTATTGCTAATCCAATAAATCCAATTATATATTTGCGGTATTTCTCCATGATTAAAATAAAAGTGGTGACGATTCGTTATTTACTCTTCTTACTATAATATCTTGATATTTAATATCAAGTTCTGTTCCTAAACCTACTCTACCTAAGTTTTCTGCAGCGACAAGCGTTGTTCCGCTACCTAAAAAAGGATCAAAAACTACATCCCCTTTATCCGTAGTCATCTTTATAATGCGCTCAATCATTGGTGTTGGATAAACACATGGATGTTCTGAAATTCCCAACTTATTTTTTGTCATATTATTAACTCGATCAAAATACCAAAAATCACTTTCTGGAATATCATAGTTCCATGTATCAGTTGGATTTCTCCCGATTCCACCTTCTAATCTTTTATCATTTTTTGTTATATATGGAATGCGAATATCATCAAGATTAAATTTATAATTTTTTATGTCCTTCACAAACCAAAGTATAGATTCCCATCGTCCACTAAGTCTATTAGTACAATTTTGCATATTGTTAAAATGCCATACTATACTATTTCTTAGGAAATATCCTTGTTTTTTAAAAATGAAATAAGCAATCGCATCAAGTGGTATAATCTCTTTTGTCTTGCTTTCTGGTACAGGAGAAACATTTAGAAAAAAACTGCCATTATGAGCAAGTACTCTATACGCCTCTCTCGCAACATTCTCAATTAGATCTTCCCATTCTTGAAAACTACGGTTATCGTCGTATTTGCCATAAGATTTATCCAAATTATATGGTGGAGATGTGACAATAGTATTTACAATGCCTTCTGGCATATTCATCATGGTCTCCACGCAATCGGATATAGAAAAAAAACTATTCCTTACCTGAAAAACATTAGGTTGAGTTTCACTAAAATATTTTTGGTTCGTCATCTGTCAATCTTTTTTCTGCAATTTTAATATATTCCTGTTCCAGTTCATATCCTACATATTGTCGTCCAAGTTTTTTTGCTACAACAGCAGTTGTACCGCTTCCCATAAATGGATCAAGAACTAAATCACCAGGATTTGTGCCGACCTTAATAATTCTTTCGATTAATTCTTCCGGATATTGGGCTGGATGTTCTGTTCTTTCTGGCGAATTGCCACTTACCATTGATATTCTCCAAACATCAGTTGGATTCTTCATTTGACTTTTATATCTATCTGGACGATAATTTAATGCTGGAATCTTAACATCATCTAAATTGAAAGTGTAATTATCCCTATGCTTTGTGAAGAAAAAAACATATTCGTATCGAGAACAAAATCGCTTGTTGGTAGAACCACCCCAATCAAAATTCCATATAACAATGTTTTTTAAGAACATGTCTTGGAAAAAGTCTAAAATCCAAAAAGGCGGTATGATAATACCTTTATTGTACCTATTTTTTATATTGAACCATATTTGCCCATCATCTTTCAGCACTCTTTTTGTCTCGCCAATGACTTTAGCAAGCATATTCCTATATTCATCCTCTTCGAAATTATCAGCATATTTTACTCCTTTTGATTCAATTTGTTTTCCTTTTTCCCATTTGTGTCCATAATGAATGTCAATGTTGTATGGTGGAGATGTAACCATGAGTGATACTGATTTATCAGGAATCTCTCTCATGTTTTCGCAACTATGATTAAAAATCTTATTCATGACTGAATTAATTATTGCATATTATGGTGTGCAAAAATACATAATTTATTTAAATCAAATATAGCGGATAAAGAATATTTAACATTATACGCCAAATTGATCAAGATATTCAGCAAAGGTTATCATTTCTAGTAATGGTGGGTATATTTTCCCTGTTTCTTGATGGTCATCCAAGTCTCCGCAACGGAGTTTTCTATCATGCTGATCACCTACATGATCATAAAAATCATAAACATCATGTGATGACATCGCAAAGATGCCTTTGACATGGAAGCAATCAAACCACCAAAGGAAATGTACAGGGAAACCTTTATCTTCAAGCTCTTTCATTTTTTCCCTTTGCCTTTGCATTTTTTCTCCAGTATCCAGTGTTAAAGATGCTTCATAATCATATCTTGTGGAAATATATGGATAAGTGTTTTTGATTTGGTTGTTTGCTCTCCAGAAAGGAGCTTCTATGTATTTTAATTCGAAATATGCGAGCACATTACCATCCTTATTGGTGATTTCTAAATCTGGATAAGGATACCCTTTCTTGTTTATACAAAGACCTTCTGTTAAGAAAAAAAGTTTGAGAGCTTTTTCATACCATTGACCTAACTGAATATCTAATCCTTTTCGATATTTGTTTCGAGGGTTTAGATAATAATCAGCGGCACTTTTATATGCATCTTTCAACTCTGGAATTATTTCTTTGAGTTCCTTGACGGCAGGAGGTGTTTTTGTATGTCGATTTGCATAAAAAATCTTCTCATAGCACTCTTCATGAAAAGATGAAAAATCTAATTTGCGTTCAAATTTTTCTTCTATCTCATGCGCATGTTTGTTGCAAAACGACACTAATTCTTTATATAAAGCTATATCTTTTTCAATCATATTGTTACATTTTGTATAATAATACTATGCAGCATCTCTTCTAAATTATTCTGCATTATATCTGAACACATCGAAATTATGTATAATCAATTTCCCTCTCGCATCATATGTTTCTTGACTACTTTGATGCGATTGATGCAAAATAATGGAATCTATTATTTTCGTCATTTCTTTTGTGTCAAAACAAGAAACACTTTCAGATGCCTTATGTAATGAAAGTATCCTTTGTTTGGTGTCAGAAGAAATCCGAATCTTTTCTTTTGTGGCGTAATCATAATAACATGATTGTTCTGTCCCTTTTTTATTACCATCTATTGATCTGTTATATGGTGTGGTATTATCAACGGAGAAATTATGTTGATTACCTATAGCTTCCTTGATCGCGTTTGCTTTCTTTAAACCTCCGCATCCCAAAAAGTGAACCCTTTCAAATTTACTGAAATCTAAGTGTTTATCAAGGTTTTTTATTAATAATGAAAATTCATTTGGATTTCTCAAATCAGATAAACCGCCAATACCCAGTTTCGATGGAGAATATTTCAACTTTGACATAAATTTCTCTATGTCATTTATAGACCATGAACCATTAATTGTTGTTAAAAGTAGACTTTCATTTTTTACACCATTAAATATTTCATTTGCATATCTTGCAGATGCGTCAATCAACAAATTTGATGTTCCGGAGTAAACATTGCGTGAGATATCACCAATTTGAGATCTTACTTTAAACAGGTTCGGGATATCAAATGTTACTGCATATTTTATTTGTGATTCTGTTATTAAATTGCAATATTTCTCTAGTACAGACTCTTTAAATAGTATATTATCAAATCCGTCTACCAATTCTTTCACGCTCTTTGCTTGATTATTTGCTGTAAGATAACTTACTATCTTTGTAGTTCCGACATCCATAATCAAATTTGGCGTCTTATACAGCATCGAATCATTAGTGTTATCAACAATCCATTTTCTGGCATTATTTATTTCTCTCCATAATCTTGGCTTAATTATAGAATTTTGGCTTCTATGATTAAAAAATATATCACCAAATTTAATTAATATATGATCCTTTAAATAATCAGGCATGTAATGTTTAAACATTCTGTCAACGCCATTCCAATCTCCAGCTCCGCCACCAGAGCTATAAACAAAATAGAAATCCATCTTTTACAATTCTTTTTTTATTTTTATTATAACATCTAATAAGTAGTATGAGTTTTCTTTGATATAATTGATGATATTAATCTCAGGATTTTCAAGAAATGCCTCCCTTAACTCATTCCCCTCTATGATTTTGTACTTGTTTTCTGAATCTTGGAAGACAAAAAATAAAGGCCTGTCCAGATCGGAATACTGTAATGCAATCATTGATCTAAGCGCCATAGAAAAAGAGTCCTTATTCCAATATTCACTTTCAAAGATACCGTCCTCATATTTGCAAAAAACAAAATATGAGTGAATATTGCGAGTGCTATCAAGTAATACTTTTTGAGGAATAAATCCTCTAGCAAAATTAGCATCTTCAATATGTAATTTGTATTTTTTAGAGAGTACTTGGCACTCTATATTTTCAAAGTCATTCATGAATCAAATCGATTATATCAACATTTAATGCACGAGCAATGCGTTCTAAACACACAACAGTTACATTTTTTTCACAACGTTCAATCATCCCAATATAGGTCCTATGCAAACCCGCTTCTGCTGCAAGTTTTTCTTGTGATAGATGCCGCGCTAATCTTAATTTCCTTATGTTATTGGCTATAAGTTCTGATATGTTACTTGACATACTAATACTATATGTATATATTCATTGATGCAAAAATCTTAAAAAGTTTTTTACATATCAACATACTATAGTATACGATAAATTGCAACTACATTTTTGAGTTACTAGAATAGTTAGCGAGATTATCTTTCTTGTATTAGAAAAAATCGATTAGGATTTTTTCATAAAAAGCGAGAAAAATGCGCCGGTAGGGCAAAGGAAAGTACACCACGGACGGTTTATGAATATCGAAAGCACAAGCATCACGCCTGCCAGTATCAGCACTGCCAGCGAGGCGAACTGGAACTTGAATGCCGAGAACGGTTCAAAGTTCTCGATGCTGATGTCGAGCGAAGTGCAGAGCAATGCGCCAAGCACTACAAGCAGAACATAACGGGCATAACGCAAAACCTTTACAACCTTGGGCGAAATCTTCAGCTTGTGCTTGGGGTTTATTTTGCCGACAAGTTCCTGGCATGCGCCAAACGGACATACATACATGCAGTAGAACTGCTTGCCGAGGAAAAGCGGAGCCATAATTCCTGCCACAAGCACAATGAACAGGAAAATTTCCATCTGCCAGTTCACGCCCGAAAGCAACCATGCCGACAATTTTGCAATGCTGATAAATTGTCCGAGCCAGAATCCCAGTATTCCAATTGATGCAAGCAACAATACTATGCGGAATTTTCTTGTGCGTTGCGGCTCCCAGAAGCAGAAACCTGCGAATAGCAGGAATACCATCGAAGCAATGAAGCCAGCGAGGTTGTCCATGCCTTCCGATTCTGAAGAGGTTGCGCCAATGCCGGAGTAATTTTCAAGGCGAATTCTTACGGATTTTGAAATTGCTGAACTTGAATAGGTTGCGCCTGTAACTGCATCCACTTGCTTCGCTTTTGCCTCGTCGGCTGGCAAGCCATTCCAACTTTCAAGGAATCCTTTTGCCACTACGCGGTCGATGAAAGAGGGGGTTTCGTTATTGTCAAGCAAATGGATTTTCAGCACTTTGCCATCTGGCGAAAGCAGTATTACGAGCGGAATATTTCCGTTGTAACCCTTTATGTCGGCGCAGTATGGCATCGAGAAAAGTGCTTTGCCTACCAGTTTTTCCGACTTGTCGTAAAGCAGGTAGCAGTCGTTGTCGGCTGTGTATTCGTAGTACGAGAAATTTTCAACAATTTCGGCAAAGCAGGCTGTTGAGTCGCCAAGCTCTGTTATCTTTTCTGCCGATTTTGTTCCTATCTCAATGTTGAACACCTTGCCCGATGTCAGGCAGATAGCCACGGCAAAGATGAGAAGGAGTCCTATTTTTATGTAACGGTTCATAAAATATAATGATTTTTTCAGAAAATCTGCTTTTTTGTGTTGTCAATATTTCTGCGCAATACTGCATTATGTATTCCTGCATCCTCAATAAGGTCGATTTCCCTGCACAACAGAAGCGACAAACTTTCTTTAAGATTCAAATAATTGTCAGCATAATCGTATGCAGAAATGTCTTTAAAGGATACAAGCATATCAACATCGCTGTCGCTATTGAATCTATCGGTAAGAACCGAACCAAATACAAAAAAGCTATTTACATTGTGGGAACGACACAATGCAGAAATGCTGTCAATGTTCGAGTCAATAATGTTCATATCGCAAATTTACATAATTTTTCCAATTATCGCCCTGTCATATTATGAAAATACAAGGTTTTTTGTTTCCAAACTACTAATATATCAGAATATGCTTTCTTTTATTTTTTCAACTAATTCTCCAAAGTATGGTTCTTTTATTCGACTAATTTTGCGAATTACATCTCTCTCAACATTGCCAACTATAATATGACATTTTGCATAGCTTGTCTTTGATAACGGTTTTGTAAGCATCTCATCGGAAAGTTGGTAATAGTATTGATTGTTATAGTCTTTGGAAGATATTAGGCAAAGATAAATATAGCCTTCATTATATTGTAATTCATCATTTGACACAATAACAGCCGGATGTGGCTTAAATGTGCCGTCTGGAAATAGAAAGTTTATTTCCACTATGTCTCGTTGCGTGTACCTCATGCTTCATTCATCATTTTTGCAGCATTTATCTTTGATGTGTACAAGAACGCTTCCCTTTCCCGTTGACGTTCAACGTTTGGGTCATTTTTTTTCTTAATAAGACCAAGGGCGGCTAGTACAGTCATTATGTATTTGCCCCTTGTCGTTCTTTCGTCAATGGTAATAGTATAAGTTGCCATATTTTTTCCTCCTAGTTTATTTATCGCAAATTTACAAAATTTTTTCAATTATTGCCTTGTCATATTATGAAAATACAAGGTTTTTTGTTCAAATCGATGTTTGTCTTTTTCCACTCGGCGATGGATTTTGTGCAGATAAACTCGTCGTCGGCAGTGATGTTGAGGGCGACGCAAAGCATTGTCTGTGGTGAAAGTGTTGCTTTCAGGTCGTCGAACAGGCGGTTGTTGCGGTATGGCGTGTCCATGAAAATCTGCGATTGGCCTTCCTTTCGCGAACGGGCTTCGAGGTCGCGTAGCTTGCGTGTGCGTTCTGGCTGGTCGATGGGAATGTATCCGTTGAAGGCGAAGTTTTGTCCGTTTAGTCCCGAAGCCATAAGCGCCATCATCATTGAGCAAGGTCCTACCAGTGGCACAACCTTTATCCCTTTGCGATGAGCCATTGCCACAATCACATTTCCAGGGTCGGCAACGCAAGGAAGTCCTGCCTCGCTGATAAGTCCGATGTTTTCTCCATGTTCGGCAGCATCAAGGTAGTTTGTAATGTCGGTGTCAATGGTGTGCTTGTTCAGTTCGTAGAAGGTTGTGGAATCAATGTCAACTTCGCGGTTAAGCTGACGCAGATAGCGTCGCACTGTGCGCACGTCCTCCACAATGTAGTGCTTTATGGTTGGCACCAGAGCTACAAGTCGTTGTGGCACAACCTCGTCAAGCGGAGCCTCGCTTATCTTGTTTGGAATAAGATACAGAATGCCATTTGCGTCCATTGTGCAGTTAAATTAGTTCACTTTTTTGAATATCTTGCTGTGGCAGAGGTGTATCTTGTTGTAGAAATACAGGAACGAAGTGTGAATAACACCGAATCCGTATTTGCAGCTACGTCTGAAATTTATCGAGCTGGCTTCCTTGAAATACTTGGTGGGGCAGGTAACTTCGGCTATTTCGTAGCCTGCATAGAAAATTTGTGCAAGCATCTGGTTGTCAAATACAAAATCGTCCGAATTGATGTTGTAGTTGATGGCGCGAAGAACATCGGCTGAGAAAGCACGGTAGCCAGTATGGTATTCCGACAGTTTCTGGTGCATGAGCAGATTCTGTGTGAATGTCAACATTCGGTTGAAGAGGTACTTGTAAAGAGGCATTCCGCCTTTGCGTGCACCGCGACCGAGGATTCGTGAACCAAGAACCACAGGATACACTTCGTTGGCAATGATGTAGGCCATCGATTCTATCAGTTTCGGCGTGTACTGATAGTCGGGGTGGAGCATTATCACAATGTCGGCACCGAGTTCCAATGCCTTGTTGTAGCACGACGTCTGGTTGCCACCGTAGCCTTTGTTCTTCTCGTGGACAATTATGTTCTTGATGCCAAGTCTTTTGCCGACTTCAACAGTATTGTCGCGACTGAAGTCATCGACAAGTATTACATCATCAACAATGTCGAATGGAATTTCGTTGTAAGTCTGTTCAAGCGTCTGTTCTGCGTTGTAGGCAGGAAGCACTACCACTATTTTTTTATTCTTTATCATTTTCCGCGTTTTGTTGTTTTATACTATCGCCTTTTGCAATATATTCTTGCCCTTTTGTGGTATTTCCGAGATTCATGTATGAAAAACCAATGTTGGTGTATGTTTGTCCGTCTTGTGGGTCAAGTTCAATTGCTTTTTCGAGTGCCGAAATGGATTTCTCATATTTTCCCGAATATCCGTATGCAACGCCAAGGTCCTTGTAATATGTTGCCGTCTTTTCAAATTTGCAGGTTTCGGCTTTTTCGAAGCATTGTACTGAAGCTTCTATATTTTTAAGTTCACGACCATAAATTACACCCAGAGCATAATATGCTTCACCGCAATCGGGCATTACCGTTACCATTTCGCCAAGTACGTTTAGCAGTTCGGGAACTGTGGATGTTGTGCGGTGGTTGTACAACATTCCCGGAGTTTGCATCAGCACTATTCTGATGTTGGAATTGGCGATGTCGTGGGTAGGGAAGGCTTTGATTATCTTTAGGTACGAATCCAGAGCGTTGGCTATGTCGCCAATTTCGAAATAGGCGTTTCCGAGAAGGTTCATCGCATCGCTGTAAACGGCTGTTGTGCTATGTTTCTTAGAATCCTTTTTGCCATCGCTTGCATATATTTCGTTCGATTTCTTAAGATACTTGATTGCCTTTTCACAAAGAGCGTCGTGCAGTTCCTTGTTATTGTCTTTCACTTCCGACGATTGTGCACGTTCTAGGGTACGACCACCAGCGGCACAATTGCCTTTTGCCGATTCGGACGAAATTTCTACGTCGTGAGTAAAAAGTACCGTGTCATTATCCCAGTCGGCGTTGCGGGTGATTGTCTTCAGTGCAAAAAGGAATAGCACTATTGAAATGACAATGCCTGTGATATATTTTGCGATTGTAATGTTTTTCAGGAGTTTGGGCAACACTTCGGCAAAAAACCAAGCAACTAGCAGGCAGAATCCTATGGATGATATGAATACGAAACGCTCGTTCATCAGCGTACCCACAGCAAAGAAAATGTTGCAGACTGGTGCCAGTGGAATCAGGAAGAAAAGAATTGAATATGAAGCAATGTCCTTTTTCTTAATCATTCCATAAATGGCATAAATGCCTAATGCCAAATATATTGCCAACGAAAGCAGTGCAAGTCCGTCAGTAAGTTCTGTCTTGGGAATTTGCCACGGGTAGTAGTCGTAGGTGAGAGGGTGGGGGATAAACAGCAACTTAATGTACATCAGTAGGGTTACGAAAATAGTACCGTATCGTTCGGAGAAATTCATGTTGATGAAAGGGTCGTTCATGAGTTCCTTTGTTTGCTCCGAATGTTCCCATCCGAGTACCATTCCGCGTACTGCTAAAAATGCCACAGATGCTATTGCAAGAGGAATCATCACCTTGCCGATTTCTTTCCATTTTGCATTGGTAAAATAGTAGAGAGTCAACGGAATGAGTGCGAGGAATACTATTGCATTTTCCTTTGAGAAAAGTCCGCAAAGCAACGCAAGTCCCGAAAGAATGAGGTAATACCATTTTTTGCTGTCAATGTACTTTATTGAGCACCATAGGGCAGCAAGAGAACCGAGCAAGGTTATTATCTCGTCGCGACCTTTTATATTTGCAACCACTTCTGTATGAATGGGATGGAATGTAAATAGCAGTGCGGCTATGAATGGTATCGAGAACCACCACGAGTCGTCCTTGCGTGAGAAAAGCCGAACCAAAATGAGATATAGGAGAACCACTGTCAGTGCGTAGTATATTGCATTCATTGCGTGGTTTATGGCTGGACAGCCTTGTCCTACCAAGATGCCGTTCTCATCGTAGAAGTCCCTCCCGAAAAGTTCAATTTCAAGTGCAAACGTAACAAGTGACAGCGGACGGTAACGTCCACCGGTAAGCAGTTTCTTTTCCTTTACAATTTCCTCAACAGTGCGAGTGCTATCGTTGAAAACCCAGAAGCCGGTGAATGTGTCGTATTTGAAGATGTCGCCGATTCCCTTAACACCTTCCTGCGTGAACGAGTTGCGGATGAGCACCATCGAGTCGTCAAGTGCATAGTTGTTGCGCAAAGTGTTGATGTACAAGCCAATGGAAACTGCTGCAAGTATTATTATCGGGATTATACCGGCCTTTGCCTTTGGTGTATTGGCAAGCGGGGCAACTGTAGGTGACACAACAGTCTTGGCTTTATTATCAGGTTTGTTCTTGTATTTCGGTTTCGACATATTCTGACTTTATGGTATTAATTTGCAAAAGTACAATTTTTATGTTTATGCTTCTATTTTTTTTGAATTTTGAAATGTAGAGTATCAAAGGCATTTTTCAGCAAAGAAAGCTTTAAACTATAGTCTGAGTTAGCAATAATATGTCTGCCTATATAAAGTTTTTGTAATAGGTGGAAAAATATTACCTTTGCAAACTTAGAAACAACTAGAAACGTGAAACATAGAAACCTAAAAACGTAGAAACCCAGAAACTTAGAAACATAGAAACCCAGAAACATATTGCTATGCCCAAAATCAGAGTAACAAAAATATTTGAATTCGACACTGCGCACACCCTACACAACTACGACGGGCTTTGCAGCAACATACACGGACACACATACAAGCTCCATGTTACAGTCATTGGAGAACCAATAACCGACATTGCATCACCAAAATACGGAATGGTGGTGGACTTCGGCGTATTGAAGAACAAAATCAAGGAGAATCTCATCGACAAGTTTGACCACAGTTTAATCGTAAGCAGCAGCGAGGATACCAGTTTTATCGAAAGCAACAAGGCAATTTTCAAGCGCATACACGTAGTTGATTTTCAGCCTACAGCCGAAAATATAGTGGCACATTTTGCCGAACTTATCAAACCGCTTCTGCCCGATGGTACAGAGCTTTTCAGTTTGCGGCTATACGAAACGTCAACTTCGTTTGCAGAATGGTATGCTTCAGATAATGAATAATTAACAATTGACAATTGACAATGAATAATCTGACAAGATGCATAAGCGTTAGCGCTGACGCTCTAACGGAAATACAAGTTGCTACGCAAGAAATCTTACAAATCAAGACAAATTATGCAAATTTGTTAAATTTGAAAAGTATTTGTCAGATTTCTGTCCGTAAGGACACTCCTGATAAATCATTTGGACGAAGTATGCATCGTCCCAGAACCCAAAACCATAGAAACGGGCGTTAGCCCATAGAACGGCGAAGCCCTTAACGAAGTTAAACTTAGAAACATTCACAATGCAAACCTTTAAACATCATATCAACGAAAACCGCGGACTCCGTTTCATATACGAGAAATTGGAAATCTGCTCGGCTACCGGTCGCAAGCGACTGCTATCGCAGCATTTCATCACAAGCGACTTCGAACTGAAAATGGAACTTGATACCCTTGAAATTTTTGCGAACTTCGTCAGCGACCGTGAAAACGCCAAGAGCATAGTCGCAATTCAGCATCGTCTGTACTGCCAAAACGACATCCACCAGACAATACACAACCTACGTTCGGCACAGACACTCGATGACATTGAACTTTTCGAGGTGAAAAATTTCTGCATGGTATCGCGCGACATCTGCAAATTGATAAAAGATACCCAGATTGATATTCTGCCGTTCCACGACCTAAACCCCGTAGTTGAAATCCTTGACCCAGAGCACAATGGAATACAGAGTTTCTACATCTATTCGGTTTACGATGAAAAGCTAGCAGCTCTCCGCAAGGAATACGACATTGCCAAGAACGCAAATCAGAACGAAAAGGCAGAACGCATACGTCTTGAATGCATTGAAATCGAAGACCGCATCCGCGAACATCTGTCCGAGAAATTGCGCAACTACAGCGAAGCCATCCAAGCCAACTACGACCAACTCGCCTACCTAGACCTGCTTTTGGCAAAGGCACTGCTCGCCCGCGACTTCAAGTTGTGCAAGCCGACTATATCGCAAGGCGAAACAATCATCAAAGGTGCTTTCAATCCGGTTGTTGCCGAATCGCTAAAGGAACGAGGCGGAGAATTCCAGCCGATAGACATACATTTTGGAGAAACGCCAAACCTAATCACCGGTGCCAACATGTCGGGCAAAACCGTGGTACTGAAAACCATGTCGCTAATACAGATGATGTTTCAGTTTGGATTCTTTGTTCCTGCCGAAAGTGCGGAAATTGCACCTGTAGAGGAAATAATGACTAGCATTGGCGATGCCCAGTCGGAAGTGAATGGACTATCATCGTTTGCAATCGAAATGCTCAACATCGACAAGATTCTCAAGGCGGTTAAGTCGGGACAGAAGATTCTTGCCCTAGTAGATGAGCTTGCCCGCACCACCAACCCAAGCGAAGGCCGTGCATTGGTCAACGCTTTCATAAAGATTCTTTCGCGGCATTCCACTCGCAGTCTCATCACAACCCACTACAACGGCATAACAGCGCAATGTAACCGTCTGAGGGTAAAAGGACTGCAAGTTCCGGACGGCATAAAGGTAACACCCGAAAATATCAACCGATACATGGATTATTCGCTTGTAAGCACCACCGAGGAGGAAGTCCCGACCGAAGGTCTTACAATAGCGGAAATCTTTAATATTGACGAGGAATTCCTTAGCGAAGCACGAAAAATGGTCATTGTTAAGACGCAAGACCTTGCGTCTCAACAACTAGAAACCCAGAAACATAGAAACCCAGAAACATAGAAACAAAAAAATAACTCCCTATGTACAAATTTTACATTTTCAACGAAGGCAATCCTCCATCTGGTCCATATTCCGCAACGGAAATCAAGGAAATGGAGCTTGAAAAAGGCACATTGGTATCCGAACTTACGATTAACGATGGTGAACCGACTCCAATCGAAAAAGTTGATATTGAATATTTTAGCAGGGAAGAATCGGATGAACAAGGAACATATACTGCCACTGTAAAAGCATCTGAGGAATCCATTGAAAAAACTGTCGAAGAACCCGATGAAGAAAAACCGTCCATAATAGGCAAATGGAGTTGGGGAGCTTTTGGACTTCCTGTTATATGGGGACTTTTCAATGGTGTATATTGGCCTGCAATAGTAAGTGCCGTTGCTTTTGTCGCACAAAAAATTGTGGCTTACAACGAAGGTCTGGAATTTGTCAACTTAATCATTCTTGCGATTCTCCTGATAATTCGTATAGTGCTTGGCGTTAATGGCAACAAGATGGCATGGAGAGCTGCTAAGAAACACCAAAGTATCAGCAAATTCGAATCAAGCCAAAAGCGCTGGGGAATAATCGGCCTAGCAGCATTGGCGGTAACAGTGTTTGTTACAATTATTGTACTTTCTTTTTAACAGCTAATAGTAACGCTGGCACAATAAGACAACTTATTTATTATAAGGTTTGTGTGTTATGTAGTAGTTGTCTGTCCACGGTGGGAACATCAGGTGATTGGTGTATATTCCGCGTGAAATAGAATCAAGAGTTTCGGAACCCACAGCCTTTGACAAGGAAACCGTGTAGCGTGAAGCCATCAGTCCGTAGGCTGCTCCACCAGCCATTTGGGAACTCTCGTCAATATATATATTTGTAAAAATCGGTCTGTCCTGTGCTATTCCGCTTGATGGCTTTGTTACCTGCATGTAGGTATATAGGTTTTCGTCGGCAGATGATACTGTAAAGGTCATGCAATCAGGCATTTTTACCAAACGCTTCACTACGGTTGCGTCGTCGTTGTTGATTTGCGCTGCCAATGAACTATAGAAAGAACCTACGCCAAAAACCTGTTCTACAGCGGTGTATGAATTGGACGAAACTCTGTACGAAAGGTTGTTGTAAACTTGTATTGATTTTGGAACCGTATCGCCGTTAGACTTTATTTCCAAGTAGTTGAAATTTACATTAACTTCCTGAAGATTAACATTGTCCGATGGAATATACTTGATGGAGAAATCGTTGTAGTATCTTGCCAGTTCGATTTTGGGAGAACGTGCGTCTGGAGCTGTTATTCTGCTGCCATCAACGAGTTTTGTCTCTCCCTTGGCTATAATCCTGCCGTTGTCAATGTTAACTTCCACTTCGTAGGTGTAGTCTGCATTTAAATCAGGTTTTCCAACCCATATTGTATTTCTGTCGCTTGCAAAATAGCCGCTTTCCTTAGGAATGCTGTCAACAGGTCTGAATTCCCATGTCTTCAGGATGGTGTTTCCTTGTTTTCTATGTAGTTTTACCTGTATGTCGCAATCGTAGAACAGCGAATCTGATACCGAAGCCATTTCCGAAGCAGGAAGATTGCCAAGAAAGCACTTGTTGACCTTGACATACTGCATATCCTGAGATTTGTCAAGAATGCAGAAAATAGCGGGTGAATCCTGCCACTTGTCGTTAACATCAAAATCGGACTTGCAGGATGAAAGGGCAAATATCAAGCATAATATGCTTATAACCAATAAGATTCTATTCATTTTGAAAAACTCTAATCCAAAAGCAAAGGTATAATAAAAAATGGAAACTATGCAACATCAGGGCATAAAAAAAGGGCGAAAATCGCCCTTTCTTGTATTTTATGAAAAATTATTCTTCGTAAACGTAGGTCCATTTTTCTGTAATGGTGGAAACTACAGTCGATATTTTTTCTGTCCTTTTTACCACTTTTTCTACAGGGATTTTCTTGTCGTAAGTATATTCACACTCTTCTGTATATGTTTTGGTTGGACCTTCGTATGTGCAGCTTACCACGTTGTTGTGCGAGCAGATAAGAGCATTTACGCTGGCATCTTCAACCAAGCCAGTTACGCGTGCAAGCTGAGGATTCTTGTTCTTGTCGTATGTGTATGAAATATTTTCCTCTGTTGTATTTCCACCTGCGGTAGAAGTTATGGTAATGTGCGAAATATTCTTCTTTTCCCATTCAAATTCATATACGTTTGAGGTTATATCATACTCAATCTTTGAGCGTATCGAGCTTTCTTCGATGCTTGCAGCCATTTCTTCAGAAACAAGGTAGCTAAGCAGCGAGGTTTCAACATACGAATTGCGTGGGAAACGAGTAGTATTGATGGTTTCAGTTATTGACATCAGTTTGTTGCCATCATAGCTGAAAACCAGCCATCTGTATGGAAGTTCGGTATCCGGAAAATCCTCTGTAAAATACTTTATTTCCCTAAGCATCTTTGAGTCGTCATCGTATATAAAACGTATGCGAGTTTTCTTTTCTGCAGGAATGTTAGATGTTATACCTACGATTCTTCCTTTTTTGTTGTACTCGTATATATAATTGAACTTAACGTCGCCGTCCTTGGTGTACACGGTACGCGAGTTCAAGGCTTTTCCGTCCCACATCCAGTCTTCGCGCAAATATTTTGGAATTTTAGAGCGACGTTCTACACTATCAATAACTCTTACCGATTCTGACTCAAACCAAATTTCAGACAATTCGACCTTAGGTTTGTAAACACCACTCTTAGTGCATGATACAAAAGCTGTTAGGCAAAGCAAAACTGCAAATACAAATACAATCCTTTTCATAAAAAATATAATTCTAAAGCGATACAAAAGTACACTTTCGGCAGCAAATTAAAACTGCCTTGCTCATTTTTTTTCAAAAAAAATGGAAAAAGTTTTCAACACCATGAAACCGTCCGTAAATGAGGCACGAAGCAGCGGTGATAGTATGCAAAAAAGGCCTCCACGAGGGAAGCCTTAACATTATTATTAACTAATAAACGAAAAATTACTTGGTGTATTCGTAAGTTGTTGTATATACAGTAGTTCTCTTGTAATTTACACCTAATGTTGTTTCTTCAATTTCTTCGGTATTAGAAACTTTTGTTGGGAACTTACCATCATACTCATACTGATACTCATTTACGGTTGTAACGGTTGTATTACCATCAACACGGCTCTTTGTAGCCTTTACGACATTGTTCTTTGAATAAGCAACATCGAAGTCACCTTCCAAACCAGCGTACATTCCCTTAAATGGATTGGTTTTACCATCATATTCGTAGGTAGTTGTGTAATTGTAGTTATTTTCTCCTGTTGTAACAACCTTACTAATGTTCTTGCCATCCCATTCGATTGTTGTATTGTAAGTCGAAGAAACGGTTGCCTTCTGATGCACCTGATCAGCATCAATAGCATCGCAAATATAGCTAGGAACAATGCTCTTTTCGAAAGCTGAGAGCTTCTTGAATGTGTATGACCTAACTGTCTTAACAGAAGCTGGAACCTTATCCTCGTAAGTGATTTCAATGGTCATTGTATAATCTGGTCCATCTGTAATCTTAATGCTCTGCAACTTCTTGTCATCGTTGTAAACATATTCAGCCTTTTCGCTACCGCAAGAACTTCCAGAAATTCTATTCTTATCATCATAAGTATAGTTTATTGTTTCAAGAACATTACCATCCTTATCCTTGTGCATTACGCTTGACAAGGTCTTGTCTCCCCAAGTCCATTCTTCTGCTACAAATGGATTCTGAGTAGTAGTTGTTGTTGTTGAACCATCATTAGTTGTCCGTACTGTAGTAACAGTCCATTCATTATAAACCTTTGCTACTCTCTGTTTTGGCTTGTAAACGCCGTCTTTCTGACATGATACAAATGCAACTGCCATCAATGCAATCGCTACAATCAATAAATTTCTTTTCATCTCTTTAAGTTTTTAAATTATTAAATATTTTGCAAAATTATCGCTTTTAATGAATAAAATAGTTTTCTACAAAAAATTACTTAGAGTATTCGTATGTGGTAGTATATACTGTCGTAATTGTAGTGGTCCTACCTGAATATTCGTATTCGTTTTCGTACTTGGTGATTAATTTCACTGGCAGCTTGCCATCATACTCGTATGAAAATTCGTTTGTTTCTGTATATGTTGTACCGCCCCAATCACTGCTTTCTGTTATCTTCGTAACATTGTTCTTCGAATAAATAAAGTCGTAGCTAGGTTCTTCATCGTATAAGTTTGCATACATTCCTCTGAACGGATTTAACTTGTCGTCATATTCGTATGTAGTTGTGCTCTTGTCGTTATCCACATCCGTTGTAACTACACGGGAAATATTTTCTCCATCCCATTCAAATACAGACGTCATGCTACGAGTAATTGTAGTGCTCTTCAAATGAAGCTTATCTGCTTCGATTGCGGCACATATATAGCTAGGAATTACGCTCTTTGCAAAATTTGAAAGTTTCTTGTCGTAGGTGAATGTATATTCTGTAGTAATAGATGCCGGAACCTTGCCGTCGTATGCGATTTTCAGAACAGTTACATCATCCGAATCATCAGTGAATTTTATACTCTGCAACATATTGTCGTCGCCGTATGTGTATTCTGCCTTTTCGTCACCGCTTGAACATACCGAAATCCTGTTCTTGTCGTCGTAGCTGTAATTTATAGACCATGAGCCATCGCCATCATATTCCTTATATATGATGCTAGTCAAAGTTTTCTTGCCCCATGTCCATTCTTGGCAAATATACGGTGCAACAGAATCTGCACTAGTTGTCGTATCATTGGCGGTTGCAACAACTCTGGTCGTTTTCCATTCGTTATAAACCTTTGATATTCTCTTCTTTGGCTTGTAAACGCCATCTTTCTGGCACGATACAAATGCAACTGCCAACAATGCAATCGCTACAATCAATAAATTTCTTTTCATTTCTAAAAATAATACGATTAATACCTTTTATAATTTATGGTGCATTTTCTTTGCCTTGGTTTCAAGATAGAACTTGTTGTACTCGTTGGGTTCCACCTTGATAGGCACAGTTTCCACTACTTCCAATCCATAACCTTTTATTCCTGCCATTTTACGTGGATTGTTGGTTATAAGGCGCATCTTAGTTACACCAATATGCCTTAATATCTGTGCTCCTACGCCATAGTCGCGCTCATCGTCCTTGAAGCCGAGGTGCAGGTTTGCTTCAACGGTGTCGTAGCCCTGTTCCTGCAACTTGTAGGCAGCAATCTTGTTCATAAGGCCAATGCCACGACCTTCCTGATTGAGGTAGAGCAAAACGCCCTTGCCTTCCTTCTCAATCATCTTCATTGATTCGTGAAGCTGTGTACCGCAGTCGCATTTCTTTGAACCGAAGATGTCGCCAGTTGCGCAGCTCGAATGTACGCGCACTAGCACAGGCTCGTCGGGTTCCCATTTCCCCTTGATAAGAGCAACATGCTCCAATCCATTGCAATGCTGGCGGAATGGAATCACGTCGAAATTGCCGTATTCGGTAGGAAGGAACACCCTGTCGCCCATATCCACAAGGCTTTCGGTCTGCAAGCGGTACTTAATTATGTCGGCAATGCAAATAATCTTAAGTCCGTACTTGTCGGCCACCTCGAAAAGCTGAGGCAGACGCGCCATAGTTCCGTCCTCGTTCATAATTTCGATAAGTGCAGCAGCCGGGTAAAGTCCTGCCAGACGAGCCAAATCAATAGAAGCCTCGGTATGCCCAGCGCGACGAAGAACGCCCTTGCTCTTTGCATAAAGTGGATTTATATGTCCCGGACGACCAAAGGTTTCGGGCTTGGAATTTGGGTCGGCCAAAGCGCGGATTGTCGCAGCACGGTCGTGAGCCGAAACGCCAGTAGTACAGCCTTCCAGTTTGTCAACCGTAACTGTAAATGGAGTCCCGAGCATCGAGGTATTGTTCGACACCTGATGGGCAAGTTCCAGCTCTTCGCAACGTTCCTCGGTTATCGGTGCACAAAGTACACCGCGACCGTTATGCAGCATAAAGTTCACAATTTCGGGGGTTATCTTCTCGGCGGCAACTATGAAATCGCCTTCATTTTCCCTATCTTCGTCGTCAACGACGATAACAATCTTTCCCTGACGGAAATCCTCGATGGCTTCTTCCACCGTATTCAAATGACGTTTTGTATCTTCAATCATTTCGTTTTCCTTTATAGAGGTAGGCCAAAGTTCTACCAATTTTTAAGACCGCAAAATTACACTAAAAATCCGTTCTGCAATCCATAAAAAAAAACTAAAAAATAATATCGTGGAAATGTGAATCTTAAGTTTCTACAAGCTGTTGTTTTCCAGCTCTTTCCTTTTCTTCCTGGACTTAAATATGTTCACAATCTTATTCATTACCTGCGGGCTAATTCTTAAGTTGTCGTTAGCCACCGCCACCACCAAATATATTCCTATAGGTAGCAGTAGCAATGTGCTTATCGACATTCCCAGATATGCAGGCGTTACCAGTTCCTTTACCGTACTTTCGAAGGTTGTTGAAACAATATAATATAACAGGAAGATGAAAATGGAAACCACCATTGACAAGCCGAATCCGCCCTTTCTGATTATGGAGCCCAGCGGTATTCCTATCAGACAGAAAAGCAGACATGCCACCGACAGAGCGTACTTGCGGAACCATTCTATTTCGTGGCGGACAATCCAACGGCGTGTCCCGCATATCTCATCGGTAACAATCCCAACATACGTGCTTGCCGATCTGGAATAATTTACCGCAAACTCGTACACCTGCTGTTTCTGTTTTTTGTCCATCATCGACAAAAGCGTATCAATCTGTATTTTCGTTGCTACCGATTCGTCCTCGGCGGTAATTCTCAGCGGCGGACATTTTGCCCATTGCCGGATTTCATTTCCCGAGGCATAAACCTCGTTCATGCCCTTGAATATCTGGAATCGCTTGAAGTTGCTGCAAATTTCCTGTTCCCTGTTGGTCAACGAGTTGTTCAGGGAGTCCATGGTAAATGAAAGCTGTTTGTTGTCAAGCATTTCGTAGCCGCCCTTGAAAAATTCCTCGTTGTTCTTGTCAAGGCCAGTTGCGTCAAGTTCAAGATAGGTAACTTGTCGCTCGAACTTAGAACTCTGGTGCTGATACTTACTGCCTTTTACATCTTCGTGGCGTGTGCCGTCGTGAAGCTCAAGTATCATCATGGAATTGTCCTCGGTAATAAGGATGTTTCCCGAGGTGGCCATGGTAACGTTGTTTGGCGTAGAACTGTTGCGGTGGTCGTAAATCAGGATTCCGTTCAGGTCGTTGTTGTGCGATTTGTTGTCAACCTTGATGCATATATCGTCGGCGGGCTCCACAAATATGCCGTTTTGTATTATCACTTCGGGCCGCTGCTGCTGTATTCCAAATAGTAACGACCTCATTTTTAGGTTAGTATAAGGCATCAAGTTGTTGGAAAAGAAAAACGCCGCAAAGCTTATAATGATATTGAATACTATAAGCGGCGACATTATCCTGTACAGCGATACGCCACCTGCCTTCATTGCAAAAAGTTCGTTGGTCTCGCCAAGTTTTCCCATTGCCATAATTGATGCCAGAAGTCCTGCCAGCGGCAAGGCAAGCGGCACAAGCGAAAACGAAGCATAGAACATCAATTCCATTATTATTGAGAATTCAAGTCCTTTGCCAACAAGGTCGTCAATGTATCTCCACAGGAACTGCATAAGCAGAATGAAAACGCACAGCAGGAACGTTATTATCCATGGTCCTATAAATGCCTTGAGTACATATAAATGCAGTCGTTTCATTCAACTATAGCTTTTTTATTGCAAAGTTAAGGGGTTTTCGATAAAGTAAGCCTGTACAAAACTGCGGTCGGCACGGAGTTGTTCAACAAGTTTTTCCGTGCTTTCGAACTTTTGTTCTTCCCTAATGCGTTGCTTGAAGGCAATTTTGAGTTCAGAACCATATATGTCTGAATCGCAGCCAATTATATGCATTTCAATGGTGCGGTTATCGCCACCGAAGGTTGGACGGCTTCCAATGTTGAGCATTGCAGGATACACCGTGCCTCCAATATTTGCCGAAACCACATACACTCCATTGCATGGGACAACCTTTCTTGCATCGGAAAGTTCGATGTTTGCCGTTGGGAAGCCCAATGTTCTGCCAACTCCAAAGCCGTGCACCACAACGCCCGAAAAACCATAGTCGTAGCCAAGATACCTGTTTGCTGTAGCAATGTCGCCATTGACAAGCAAATTGCGTATGGACGAGGAACTTATATCGTCGGAATAGTCAATATGAAACCTATCCAGCCGCGACACGGGAATTTTGCCTGAGTAGATTTCGGAAACACCATTTTTCTTGTGCCCGATAGAATTGTTGTAGCCCAAAAGCAAGCGCGAAACCGAAAGCCTTGATACGAGTATTTCATCGATGAAGCAGTTTCCCGAAAGTGCTGCTATTTCCGAGTTGAAGTTGAGCACCAGCAAATTCCTTACTCCTATGCGCTCAAAAAGTTCCAGCTTCTCGTCCATTGTTGACAACAGGTCAATCTTTCTTCCGAAAAATGCCGCAGGATGAGGATCCATTGTAATTACAAGTTCTTCAACTCGCGACCTGTCGGCCATCTGCTTTACCTGACCTATAATATATTGGTGTCCAGAATGTACACCATCGAATACGCCGACTGTAGCCACACAATTTTTCGGTATTGCCGATGATATTTCACGAAATAGTTTCAATGCGAAATTTTTTGCAAAAATAAATATTATTTACGATTTTGGATTTATGATTTTTGAATTTAGACATGGGGTGCAATATTCAATTCTTGGCAGGCAAAATATTACATGCAATTCCTCGTATGACAAAAAAATGGTAGTTTTGCAGCATGGAAGAAAAGCAGGTCGAATACCAGAAGTTGACTATAGTAAAGGAATCGTCCAAACTTATGGCAAAATTGCCGAACCGAATCTTCATAAACGGGCGGTTCGTGGGTATAATGCAGCAAAAGAGCGTTTCGATAATGATTCCTGAAGGCATATACAACATTATGATACAAAGCCCGTTTCCATTCTTGTATGTTACCGATGAAGTAGAAATTCAGGCAGGAGTAGAGAATGTGGTATCGTTCAGAAACCGCGAGAGGATATGGGATTGGCTTTTCACTATAGACCTTGTTTTGTGGATTGCCGGTTTTTTCTTCACTTTGCCGTATCCATGGGATATGGTTTACGAAATTTCTACCAACGTTTTTCTTGGTCTGTGGTTAATCTATGAGTTTTGCATCCGCAAGAAGTACTACAGAATAGTTCAGTACAAAAGGCTAAGAGACTAGACGTTAGAAAGGCTGAAGGTCTTGCATGTTTATCAAAAATATTGGTGTTCGCTAAAATTCCAACAAAATCACACAAGGTCATGTGTCAGATTGTTATATTGGCAACGAGATGAGATGGCTTGGTTTTGAAGAAACTTATTAACCTCGGAGAGGTTACATATATATAGAATAACGTATGCATTATGTGGCGTTGGCGCATATTTTTGTCGCGACAGCAAAACAAAAATTGTGACAACGCATAATTTAGCGACAATAATGGTCAAAAATATTTTTGAAATACCGAGCCTTTGAATTGTACAAAAGATTCTATATCTTTGCACACAAATTTTGCAGGAGAGATGGCAGTAGAAATCAAAAAGGAATTCTTGGACGAGCTTACCGAAGTCATTCGGAACCGTGATTCGGCAAAGGCTACCGAATTGATTCAGGACATGCACCCTGCCGACATCGCCGAGTATTTCGAAGAAATCAACCTTGACGATTGTACTTTCATCTTTATGCTGCTCGATGCCGAGACAAAAGCTGATGTGCTTGTTGAACTCGAAGACGATGAGCGAGAAAAACTCCTTGAAACCATACCAAGCGATGTCATCGGCGAGCAACTCATCGACAAGATGGAGTCGGACGATGCTGCCGATATTCTTGGCGACCTTGACGACGATGTTCAGGAAGAAATTCTGTCGCACGTAAAGGATGTTGACCAAGCAGGCGACATTGTTGACCTTTTGAGCTACGACGAGGACAGTGCCGGTGGTATCATGGCAAAGGAGCTCGTGGCGATAAACGAAAATCTGACCGTGAAGCAGGCTCTCGGCGAAATGCGTGACCAGGCCGAACTGATAGACGAAATTTACTATCTGTACGTGGTTGACGACAACAATATTTTTAAAGGTACGGTTTCGCTTAAGTCATTGCTATTCAGTTCTACAAACCAGAAAATTGTCAACATACTCGATGAGGATACCGTTTCGGTAAAGACTGACACCAAGGCCGAGGAGGTTGCAAAAATCATGGAGAAATACGACCTTGTTGCAATTCCTGTTGTTGATAGCATTGGCCGCCTTATGGGACGAATCACCATCGACGACGTTGTAGATGTCATCCGCGAGAATGCCGAAGAGGACTACCAGTTGAGTGCAGGTATCACCAACGACGTTAACTTTTCGGACAGCGTACTGAAGCAGACAAAATCGCGTATTCCATGGTTGCTAATAGGTATGCTCGGTGGTGTTTGCTCGTCGTTAATAATTGGTGTATTCGATGAGGAGATGGCTTCTTACACTTCACTTGCAATGTTCCTGCCGCTAATTGCCGCTATGGGTGGAAATGCCGGTGTGCAATCGTCGGCTATTGTGGTGCAAGGTCTTGCCAGTGGCGACCTTGACATTCATTCGACAGGCAAAAAATTGTTCAAGGAATTTAGAATAGGAGCTTGCAATGGTTTGATATGCGGAGCATTGATTTTTGCCTACAATTTCTTCTTCTCCGATAGTTTTGCTTTGACATTGTCGGTAAGTGTTGCGTTGCTGTCTGTAATTGTTTTTGCAACTGTACTTGGTACGCTTATCCCTTTGTTGCTCAAAAAGATGAAAGTTGACCCTGCTATCGCAACTGGACCTTTCATCACTACATTCAACGATATAATGGGCTTGGTAATCTATTTGCTCATAGCTAAACAGATGTTTGCTTTATTCTAAAACTGGGTAATTGGTAAGGCTTAAGAAGTGTAGCTCTTACCTTTTGGGGATTTCTCTACTCCAGATACAATTCAATCAGTCCTTCTGGAGCATTGATGTAAACTTCCTGCTTGTCGTCGTTAATGTCAACGACTATATCTTCGGTGTATGGAATTATTATCGTACGACCGTTGAAGTCGGTTTCAAAGACGGGATTTCCCGGAATCAAATTGAAATCTGCGATTTCGCCCACATAGCCGTGATGTGCGTCAAATACCTTGTAGCCAACAAGTTCTAGTTCCTCGTCGTAGTCATCGTCATCGCCAATTGCATCGGCAAATACAAGTACCTTGCAGCCGACATATTTTTCTGCGGATTTGGCATTATCTACATATTTGAATTTTGTGGCAACATATCCGCCTGAATTTTTGTAGTCTTCTACCAAAAAAGGAACCGGTACCCCTTCAATAAGTAGGAATACCGGTATTTCTTCGTCATACAAGGTCTCGGAGAAACCGCTGTGGAACTTTAGGCTGACATGACCATTAAGTCCGTATGTCTTTGCAACTTGCGCAATCTCAACGAGTTCCTTGTTGTCAAACAGCATAGCTTATTCTGCTGGAGTTTCAGCTGGAGCTTCTGCAGTTTCGTCTGCACCTTCAGCCTCAGCAGCTGCTGCCTTTGCTTCTGCTTCGAGAGCAGCCATTGCTTCAGCACGCTTCTTAGCGATAGCTTCTGCTCTTTGTTCCTTAACCTTGGTTTCTGCTTCAAGTCTAGCCTTTTCGTCAGCCTTCTTAGCTGCTGCGAGTTCGCTCTTCTTGTTGCTAACCTTGATGTTCTTTTCGTCCATCCATGCATTGAAGCGTCTTTCTGCTTCTGCTTCGTTGAAAGCACCCTTCTTTACACCTTCTAGCAAGTGTTTCTTCATCAAAACGCCCTTGTACGAAAGAATGCGCCTTACGGTTTCGGTTGGCTGTGCGCCCTTCTGGAGCCATGCCAATGCAGAATCGAAGTTCAATTCGATTGTTGCTGGATTTGTCATCGGATTGTAGGTTCCGAGTTTTTCAATAAATCTACCATCACGTGGTGATCTGCTGTCGGCAACGACGATGTGGTAGAAAGCTCTTGCCTTACGTCCGTGCCTTGAAAGTCTTACTTTTACTGACATAAAATAAATAAATTTTAATAAATAACTTAAACTCGCAGTTACCCGAACTGCGGGCGCAAAAGTACAACATTTTTTCTAAACGAGAATGTTTTTATTAAAATCTTTTTCCGAAATAATCCAAGCATAAAAAAGGCCACCCAATGGCAGCCTTTATACGAAAAATTTCAGTTGTGTTTGTGCTTATTCTGCTGGGGCTTCTGCCGTTTCTTCGGCTGGTGCTGCAATGCTGTCGGCTACAGGAACTGCAGTACTATCGATTGCCACAACCTCTGTAGGTTCATCCTTATAGAAAGGTGATTGCAATCCTACACGCGACAACACGTTTGTTAAATACAAAGCGCAGAATACGATTCCAAGTGCAATTACTATGTAGAGAATCTTTCTCCATACAGGAACACCCTGCTTGAATGGGTCGCTGCCGTTCTTTACATGTGGGAACTTGGCAATCTTAGTGAGAGTTGCACCGAACTTAATGTTGACGTAAGCCTGTGCGTTGACTGCCCAGCCATTGGCATTGAGTACCGGCGAAAGGTTACGCTTGCGCAATTTCAGCCATGCAATTATCATTGATGGTCCGGAAATTAGCAACATTATACCTACTATAGCGAGAGGCATCTGCCACCATTTCAAGTTCAGGAAGCCTGTTGCAAACGATACGAGGAATGCGCCTATGTATCCCAAAGCCATACCTATTGCAGCAAAGATACCGCAGAACTTAGCGATGTCGAATGCCTGATTCTTCTTGGCATCTGAGCCTGGTGTGTTTTGTGCGGCCTTGCTTGCGTTGGCAACCATTTCGTCGCCAGCCTCGCCAATCTTGCCTGTTGCTTCGTTGGTAACCTTGTCGTCCTGGCTTGCTGCGAACTTGTTTATCTGGTTTTCGATGAACCTTGCGAATTTGCGGTATGGTGACCAGAATGCTTCGCGGATGCTTATCGGGTTTTCAATAATCTTGGTAATTGTTGCATCCCAGTCGTTGCCTTCGCGGTCATAGAAAACTGCATTCTTGCCAACCATCAGGCTGTTGACTTCACCATTGGTTATGACAGCGGCAATAGTCATTGTTTCGTTTTTGGTCTTTGAGTGGCAGTCGCAGTAAGCAATGTACATTCCGCTAAGGTGAGCCGTTGCGTTGTGCTTTGGCATGTCGCTTACCTTTATACAAAGGTCGCAACTACGCTGGTCGATAAACAATGTTCCAGCTTGGAAAATAGCCTTGTCGCCCTTGCTTGAATAGAAGTCGGAGAATGTTACGAAATTCTTGAGCAACAGGAAGAAATCGCGGTACAAGTGCATAAGTTTGTCAACGCTTTCTATTTCGTTGGCTTCGTTTTCCAATGCTTTGTCCTTATCCACGAGGGAAAGGAGTTCCTCTTTGCGGTTTTCGGCGAGAATACCTTTTATAGCATCAAGTCCGAGCGATTCTACTACGGCACCTTTCTTGGCATCCTTCCATTCCTTGTATGCAGCGAATTTTCCACCAATAGTGTTCCACTCGCTTTCGGTAATTGAATCTTTTCCAGCAAAGTCAACATCGAAAATAAGGCTCTTCAGTGTTGAGAAGGCTGCTTCCCATGCAGGGTTTATGCCTTCGTTGAGCATCAGGTCCTTTCTGTTGCCAACACGGGCAAGCGGGTAGGTTGAAATTTCATCGATGCAGGTGGTTAGATTCTTGTCGCTGATAGCTTCAAACCTTGCTACCGAAACGTCGAGTGCAGATGTGGAGTCGTTGTTGAATGCTATGAGCTTGCAGCGTAGGAAGTAGTCGTCAATCTTTTCCTTCAGCGTGTTGTAAGCTGTAAGAGCTGCTTCGGTGTCGCTATATGGGAAAACAACGTCCTTGCGGTCGTCTCCATCCTTGCTCCATGCAGCAAAGTCGGCGCAGTTGGTGTAGAATTCCTCAATCTGGTCGGCGTTGATTCCGGGGTCGCCGCTACGGTCGGTAACGCTTCCTATGGTATCGATGCACGATTTTATTATGGCCTTCAGGCTTTCGTCATCGGTCGAGTTTTCTGTAATTATGCCGTCTCCATTAAACCTTGTCTTTGCAAAGATTGCAAGTCTGTCGGATGTGTCAGCAATAGAAATATTGTCCTTTTCAAGACTGAGGTTGCTTAATATCTGTTTTGCTGAGTTGTAAAGTTTCTTGCCGTCTTCGGTTTCCTGATTAATATCCGATAGATTGAGCGTATCGCTCTGCTTGGTGAGCAGATTCGGATCTTTCAGTACCTTTGTTAGCCATTGCGAAGCAGCAATCACTTCGTTGACTTTGATTTTGCCGTCTTGGTCGGTGTCGAGGAGAGTAAGCGTTTTCTCGTCTATTTCAAGACCTTTGGTCGGGCAGCTCAATACTGTCCACATCTTTTGGTCGAGTTCTCCGAGATGGGCGATGTCTTCGCCTGTTTCAATGTTTACACGTGTAACTCCGCCAATCTTCGAGAATTTCCACCCGTATGGTTTGTCCTTTGATAAAATTGCCATAAAATTTAATTTGAATGTTATTTTTAAAGCGCAAATTTAAATATTTTTTGCGAGTAAATGAAAAGTGATTATGGCGTTTTTTTTTGATTGAAAAACTGCAAAATGTTACAATGCAAAATTTTGCAGGCATAGCAAGCATGATATATGGTCTTGATTTTTGCGGGGATGGTTTATATTAATAGGTGTGTGCTAATGTGTTGTATTTTAGTGATTTGCGTCCAGTAGGAAAACTTGAACAAAAAAGTGTTTAAAAAATTTTGCCACGTAAAATGAAAGCATTACTTTTGCAGTCCAAATTTTTAAGAAATAGAGAAATGTACGCAGTAGTAGAAATTTTAGGCCAGCAGTTCAAGGTTGAAAAAGGCTCAAAGCTTTTTGTGAACCGCATGGCAAGCGAAGAGGGCAGCAGTGTCAAGTTGGACCGCGTTCTCCTCGTTGACAATGAAGGAAGCGTTAAAGTAGGCGCACCAGTAGTTGAAAACGCATCAGTATCAGCAAAGGTTATCAAGCATTGCAAAGGCGAAACCGTTCTGGTATTTAAGAAAAAGAGAAGAAAAGGCTATCAGACTCTCAATGGTCACAGACAGGCTTTGACTCAGATTGAAATTGAAAGTATTAACGCATAAAACAGTAAAGTTATGGCACATAAAAAAGGTGTTGGTAGTTCGCGCAACGGTCGTGATTCCGAAAGTAAAAGATTAGGCGTTAAGGTTTATGGCGGACAAATAGCTATCGCAGGTAACATCATCGTTCGTCAGCGTGGTACAGTTCATCATCCGGGCAACAACGTAGGCATTGGTAGAGACCATACCTTGTATGCACTTTGCGATGGTGAAGTAAAGTTCCAGAAGAAGAGAGACAACAAGTCGTATGTTTCGGTTCTTCCTTTCGCTGAAGAAGTGACTGAATAAGGATCTTAATAAATTTTTCATAATAAAGGTTTTAGTTATTCTTGAGTGGTATTCCCCGTATCACTCAAGATTTTTTTGCGTACTTATATGAAGAAGATTGGTTTGCTTTCCGACACTCATGGCTATTTGGACTACGATGTGCTTGATTTTCTTGAGCCTGTAGATGAAATATGGCATGCTGGCGATGTCGGTACCGAAGATGTACTTGATGCCCTTGAAGCGCGCAAGCCTGTTCGCGCAGTCTTTGGTAACTGTGACGGCTGGGGAATACGTATGCGCACTACCGAAATAGAACGTTTTACCGTAGAAGGTCTTGATGTACTTATGACTCACATAGGCGGTTACCCTGGTCGCTACGAATACAAGATAAACGAGATTATGAAGGTGCTGCCTCCAAAACTTTTTATTTCGGGGCATTCGCACATACTTAAAATTGTAAACGACAAGAAATACAATCTCCTTCACATAAATCCAGGAGCAGCGGGCCGTATGGGAATACATCGTACAATGACCTGTGTCCGCTTCGACATTGAGAACGGCGTTGTAAAGAACCTTGAACTATTTGAAAAGGATAGAGGCAATACTCCACTGTAGATTCTAATTGCCTTCTAGACATAAAGCATTGTTTTATACATTGATGGTTCGGACGGAAGAAAACAATAAGCCTCAATTGTAGCCTTGTTGTTGAAGTAGGGAATAATAGGGGACAGCGGAGAAGGTGGGTGGAGATTTGTTGGGCAATGAGAAAACGGAATTTCTCAAAGACGGATTTTCTTTTTTACTCATCGATGAAAGCGAACCTTTAGCTCGCGATACGAAGTGAGCATACCTTGATTGCCGCCTTGGCTGGTGAGCGTTAAGAAAATCAGTGGAACGGAGCGCAAAAAGTCAGGCTGTTTGAAGTCGGAGTGAAACGCAGACAAGTTTCTGACTTTTAGCGTAGTGCAGCTGATTTTTAGCGAAGCAGACGCAGCGGACATGGTTTTTTGTTTACTTTTTTGCCAACAATTGTCCAAAGACAATCATGAGCACCGCTGAAAATCAATTGTAAGAACGAATAAAAAAGTAAAAGCCACTGCGGCTTGAGCAGAATGTTATAAAAAAACGGATAATAATTATTGATAGGATATTTTTATTGCATAACACCACCCGATATGTCGGCTGACCCAATAATGGGTGTCGTTGTGAATATTACTTATATTATTTCCACAAAGGTTGAGATGATAGTGTATATTCCCAGCAGGATAATTATTGAACCGCCAATTCGGTTGATGATGAGAAGATGACGTGGACGGATTTTTCTGCGTAGGAAACTTAGCGACATGGTGAGGAATGTCCACCATGTAAACGACCCGAGTACGAATCCAAGCATTATTAATATGCCGGTAATCAGTTCGCTGCTGTCGGATACACCATTGCCTACTCCGACATTGAACATGGCAAAAAACGCAAAAATATAGGTCATTGCACCTATGAAGTTGGAGAGAGTAAGCCCTACTACCGAAATGAAGTCCTGCCACAGCGAATTGCGGTTGTCCTTGCTTTTCCGTAGGTCTTTTATCACATTGCGCTTGAACATAAAAACGCCAAAAATGATGACAATAATGCCGCCTATTACTCCAAGTATGGGCTTGTATTCTTCTATCTTGTGGAAAATCAGCGAATAAAGGAAATACGACAGTGCTGCCATAAGCGTATCGGCAAAGACAACACCAAGTCCGGAAATAAACGATGATATGCGCGGACGTGTGAGAGACCGCTGTATGCAAAGCACCGCTACGGGACCAACCGTTATTGAGGCTGTAAGTCCTACTATCGCACCGTTTGTTATTTCCGAAACCATATTGCAAAGTAACAAACTTTTTTTCAATATTCGTATTCAAAAAATCCTTGTTCAGTCAAAATTTTATGAATGCCATATTATTTCCCCATCTGATTTATAATCGACACAATATCACAGGCGACAAGGGCTGCTGTTTCTGTACGCAAACGGCTATTGCCCAGTGTAATTGGCTTGTAATTTTGCAATGCCAGTTCTATTTCTTCATGCGAGAAGTCGCCTTCGGGACCTATTAGCACGGTAACGGATGCTTGTGGCTTGACAATATCGGCTAAATATGTGCGCTGAGAATTTTCGTCGCAGTGGGCTACAAATTTTTGTTCCGAGCAGTCCTTTTTTACAAAATCCAAAAACTTTACAGCTTCGTTAACCTTTGGATGATAGGCCTTGTACGATTGCTTCATGGCGGATTCCACTATACGGTTCATGCGGTCGGTCTTGATGACTTTGCGTTCCGAATTGTGGCAAATTATAGGAGTAATCTCCGAAATGCCAATCTCGGTGGCTTTTTCTAGGAACCATTCCATGCGGTCCATATTTTTTGTAGGAGCTATTGCAATGTGCAGGCTGTATGGCAATTTGTTGTATTCGGCAATTGTCTCCACGACTCGCACCGAAGTATGTTTATGGTCAATGTTTTCTATTTGTGAGCGATATAGGTTGCCTTGACCGTCTGCGATAAAGATTTCGTCGCCGACCTTCAGCCTGAGCACACGTGCACAATGGTTCGACTCGTCCTCGCTTAGAATGTGGTGGTTGCCCGAAATGGTATTGTCGTAAAAGAATCTCATTGGCGTATCTCCCCGTCTGAAATTGTGAACATACGGTCGGTCAACCTTGCGTGTTCCTCGTTGTGGGTTACAATTACGAATGTCTGCTTGAAATTCTCGCGCAAGTTGAAGATAATCTTGTACAGGTCGCGGGCATTTTGCGAGTCAAGGTTTCCCGAAGGCTCGTCGGCAAGCACTACCGAAGGGTTGTTTATCAAGGCACGGGCAATTGCAACGCGCTGCTTTTCGCCTCCCGACAATTCCGAAGGCTTGTGTTCGCTTCGTTCGCGGACATTCAGTGCTTCAAGCAGCTCGAGTGCGCGGCTTTGACTTTCTTTCTTGCCCTTGCCAGCTATAAATGCAGGTATGCATACATTTTCGAGCGCTGTGAATTCTGGCAGAAGCTGATGAAACTGAAATACAAAGCCAATATGCAGGTTGCGAAATTCAGAAAGTTTCCTTTCGCCAAGCGAAAATGTATCAACGCCGTCAATTATTACCTTGCCGGAATCGGGCTTCAACAGTGTGCCTACAATCTGCAGCAAAGTTGTCTTGCCGGCTCCACTTGCTCCAAGTATAGAGACAATCTCGGACTTGTCGATTTGCATGTTTATACCTTTCAACACGCGAAGATTACCATACGATTTCGTTATGTTCTGAACGTCAATCATCAGTACAAAATTTTGCCGTAAAATTACAAAATAAAGCCAAATTCAAAAATCTTTACTTTAATATGATGTACGAGAGTTTTATTGACTATTCTTTGGCAAGAGCAGTTTAGTTGTTGCTTAATATTTCTGCCTTCTGCTAGTGCAATAAACATTTTCAATTGACGACATATAGGAATGGACGATTTGCCTTCCTTTTTTTCTAAATTTTTGCCCTTGTTTAAATATCTTATCATACAAAATTAAGATGAAAATGGACAAAAAAGCATTACGCCACACAATCATTTACGAGAGTGAAGAAAAACTTGAAACCTCATGGATTGCAAACAATTCAATCTCTCACGAGTTCTCCGATGGAAAAGGTATTATTCTGCTTAAAGGCTCTGTAACCAAAATCGGAGATATGGCGTTCGATGATTGTGCGATGACTTCGATTATTATTCCTCCAGTGGTGACGAGGATTGGCGAGGCGGCATTCAGGTGGTGCCAAAAACTTGTTTATGTTTTAATCCCCGATTCAGTAACGGAAATCTGCGACCAGGCCTTTATTTATTGTCCCCGACTTAAATTTGTCAAAATTCCCGAGACAGTGACCAGAATTGGCAACTATGCGTTTTGCAACTGCACGAGACTTGCTTCGGTGAATATTCCGCCGAAAATTACAAAAATTGGCAATTATACATTCTTCGGATGTGCATTTACATCGATAGACATACCCAAAGCGGTTACTTCAATCGGTCATAATGCGTTTGGAATGTGCAGCAACCTTACATCATTGTTGATACCAGATTCTGTAAAGCAAATTTACGGTTGTGCATTTGAATATTGCAGCAGTCTTGAAGATGTAACGCTTTCCGAATCGTTGAAGAGAATTCCGTATGAGATGTTTCTTGAATGCAATAATTTGATTTCTATTGATATACCTGATTCTGTGAAGATAATAGGCGATGGCGCGTTTGCGGGTTGCAGTCGTATGGGGGCGGTAACATTTGGTAAGTCGGTGACAAAAATCGGCACGGAGGCTTTTCTGGATTGCAGTGGCTTGTTTTTGTTCGAGTTGCCCGATTCTGTGACGCAAATTGGTGGAAACGCGTTCGATGGTTGCAGTATGTTGCCACGAAAGGCAAATGAGAAGATACTGGCGATAAACAAGAATGCAATGCAAGGTTGATTTACGATTTTCGAATTACGATTGACGATTGCTGACAAGATGCAAAAGGATTTACGATTGACGATTGCCTGGTACTGTCATCTACTTGCTTCGCTGCGTGAGCTAAAGGTTCGGAAGCCTGAGCGCACATGCGATACGGAACGGGGAGCGTTGTAGCGGTCGGCTATCCGTGATCTCCTAAAGGGATTTACGAATTAGAGGAATGTCCGATTTGCATTCTTTTTTTTGCATAAATTTTTCTCAATATACATTTACATATCTCCAAATTTTGTAAATTAGCACCGAAAAATTGTAATCTTGTAGAAAGAAGTAAATTATGCGAACGGTTTGATTTTAGTGACATTTCACAAAAGAATAATCGGTACGGTTCTTTCATTTGGACAATGTTGTTACTTATGATACAAATAGTTAACATTTGAATAAATCCGCTGACTGAGCTTGTCGAAGTCTAGGTTACGAAATGATATAATGTACATTAACCTTACCCTTCGACAGGCTCAGGGGGCGGTTAAATGAAAGAGCCGTGAATAATCGGAACATTTTTTATTGTTCTTGCATGAAAATCTACCAAATTAGTGTAAATTTGCGTTTTGTAATAAATATTAAAAAAATATGTCTGTATTTATGAAAAATGATATAACAAACATATGTTGGGCGAAAGCCCCTAAAGAAAAAAGAGGTCGAGATCAGTTAGGAATACAAAATTGTTCAATTGTGGTATATGGAATTCAACTCCCAGGTTTAACAAACCTTACAAATCATATTAGATATTATGGTTTGTATTGTTGGTTGATAGGTATACTTTCTCAAGATAAAGAAAAAACCGATAAATATCAATATAATTATATAAGGAGAGCAGAGTTGGTAATTGCATTGCTTATGAGAGATAAAGGTATAAAGGGTGTGGTTGGTAGCGATTATGTAAAGAAAGGAAAATGTCCAGTTGTTAATAATTCTACTTATGATATTGCTGCAGGTGCAGATTATGAAAATAAGGAAACATATTGGAAATATCGTACAGGTGCTTTTGGCCAATATTATTTAGGTTCTCTTTTGACATTGGGGCTTGTCTCTTATGATGATAACACATTTAATGAAACAGATCGTGGTAGAAAATTAGCAAAAAGGTTTGCTGATAGTGTAGGTGAAACGGCATGTGGAAATTTTCTATCTGTGATAGAATCAGGTAGATTGTCAGAAGAAGACATTGTGGAATTACAAGTTTTTTGTCTTAATAATATATTGGTAAACTCTTCAGAGTGGAATTTTTATAAAGAAATTCTTATTGACTATGATAGTATTTATTCAGGAACTAATGCATATAACCGTAGAAATACATTAAGACTTTTAATTGAATTTTTGCAAGAAAATGAAAGTAATAATGTCGTTAATGATTTTGTTGCTAAAATGTTTAATGAACAACCTTCAGATAATAGCAAAACAGAATTTGGCTGGTATTATTATTATCTAATTGAGACGATTCATTATTGTTTAGAAACATTATTTTGGAAATTTCTAAAAGGTATAGAACGAAAATCAGGGATAATTGTAGCTGCTGAGTATTTGAATGAATATGTGGAAAGCATTGTCAAACAAATGAAAAAGACAGGAAGAGAATACTTTTGCGATATTGTTGCAGACAACAGGTTAGGTGTTGTTGACATTGTTAAAGACAGATGTTTTTTAGATAAAATGATTCAGAATGGGATGTCTGACGAAAAGATAAACGAAGCATCCGCTATTGCTATAAAATTGTTATGCGCCACGTTTAATGAATATTTAAGCAGAAAAGATCTAATTGTAAATTATGAAAAAGAATTATCATTGTGTAGGCAGTTTGGTAATGCTAGCAGGTTATTGGATATATGTGTTCAAAAAAACTTCACGCTAAGTTTACAAGAAGCTCTTTCTAAAATTATTAGACGCATAATGAAAGAACATACTTTGTCCAGTTATCGTAAAATTGGTAATTCATCTGCTAGTTCTTTAAAATATGTAATTGAAGAAGGTTGCTTCATACATGTAGAAACCGTTTTCCCACAATTTACATCGCCTCGTTTATATTCTCTAAAAAATTTTATGGAAGATCTTAGTTTGGTCAGTGATAATAAATTAACTAATTTAGGAATGAAAATCTTTTAGTTCATTATGGAAAAAAATATATATGATAATTTAAAAAAGGGCATATACCATTCTGCAGTCTTGACAAGTTTTTCTTTTAATTTGTCATATTTTGATAATCAAATATTAAAGACATTAAGACAAAAAGATATTAGAAGCATCTGTCTATTTGTTGACCAGAACCAGTTAGATAATGGCGTAATATTTGATTGCGCTACAGAAAAAATTGGCAAATGGTATAGTGTTAGTGGTATTCCTTCTAAAGGTGCATTTCATCCGAAATTAAAGTTTTTCATTGGCAATAAAAATATTGCTTTAATGTTTGGCTCAGGAAATATATCGCATGGCGGCGATGGGTATAACCATGAAGTATTTTCTGGTCTGATGGCATCTGATTCTGACAAAGTTCATTTGCCTTTGATTCGTGAAGCATGGGAGTATTTTCTAGGGTATATGCAAAATACAGCTGGTTATGTAAAAGAAAGGATAACCAAGGATGTGATTGATAATTGTGAACTTTTGAAACAGAATATAAAATTTTCAAAACACGAATTTGTTAAAATTAATGATGATGTTGATGTTGCTTTGCTATATAACGAAGATAATGATAATATTTTTAATCAGTTGAGTAATTTGTTGCCTGTTAAAGATATTGAAGAAATAACTATTGTTAGTCCTTTCTTTGATGAAGATGGTATTGCATTAAAGAATATTCTTGATTTATGTCATAATGCGAAAAGAATGGATGTGTTCATTCAAGAATGTTGTGTGTTGCCTCCTCGTGATATGAAAACGGATATTCGTGTTAACTTTTATGATTTTAACAAAACCAAACAAGGACATTCTGGCAAAGACAAAATATTGCATGCTAAAATTTTTATTTTCAAATCTAAATCGAAAGAATATTGTATGATTGGTAGTGCCAACGCGACAATTGCCGCTATGGGAGATTTGCGAAAAGCTACTAATGATGAATTTTGCGGTTTGTTCCGGTGTAATATGAAAGATTATTCGTTAAAAAAACTTGATATTGATGAGAAAATACCTATAAATTGGAATATTCATGATATGATAAGAATATCAAAAGTGGATAAAAACGCGAATAAATCAACTATATACCCAATTCGGATAAAATCGATTGATTATAATTCAGACCAAGGGAAATATTTTTTATTCATTGATGGCAACTGTCAAGAAGGCACAAAGCTATGGGGAGTCAATTATGGTGGTGATGAAGTAGAAATTGGTAATTTGAAATTTGACGGAAAAGATGTGTTATGTACTTCTTCTAAAGAAGAATCCTTATTATATTGCTTTATAAAAAACGATTCGGGAATAATTTCAAATAAACAATATGTTAATTATTGTCATGAATTGATGCTTACACATCCTAGTAAAATGGGTGAAATGTTATCTAAAATTATTTACGATTGTGAAAATGGCATTATAAATAGCGTACTTGTAACAGAATATATTTACAACATATACAAAGATTTGCTTGATGATGAGTCTATTTCTTCTCAAAAGTATTCTGGGTTAGCAAATAATACTAATTCTCAAAATCATAAAAATCCTGTATTGAAATTTGGTTCAGGCAAAGAGATAAAAGACGAGATACAAATTAAAATTGAAACAGAAAATGCAATCAGTTCTCGTTTTTTGGATTGCATATTGAAAGCGATTAGGTTGGATATAAATCGGATAGAAGACAATAATATGTCGGAAGAGGAAAGTGTTAGTATTGATGCTGCTAATGGAGTAGCCTTTAGTGATGATAAATACAAATCAGTTTCTAAAAAAGATGCTAATAAAATAAAAGACAATCTAAAAAAGATAATTTATTCTACATTGAAATGGTTTTATGAAAGAAAGAATAAAAAAGATATAAAATTGTCGTGTAGAGATGTTGAATATTTCCTTTTGACAACCACTGCTATATTATTCCATTCTTGTTTGAGATATAAATTTATTGATGATGAAAACTTAAAGTCTTATTTAAGTCAAATAAATGAAAAAGACTTAAAGTCTATTGTTGATATGTTTATATATATGAATTCGTCTTGTCTTGATAATAATGCAAATGCAATAAATGATTTGTATATGTATCGTGATAGGGTTGAAAGTCATATTGCACTTATTGTCTATCTGTATAAAAGGAAGTTAGGTGTTAAATATGAAACTTATAAAGATGATGTTTATTTGATGATTGTAAATATGATTAATATTTGGGGGCAACCTGATGAAAAATGTATATATGATTATTTACAAGGCTTTATGTCTAAAACTGATAGTATATGTAGATGCGAAAATGTAATTAAAGAATTTATTTCTTTATGCGAAAAAGCACAATTATTCAAAGATTTTGTTTTGGATAAAAAAGGCGCGTATGGAATATATCTAGTAAAAAGTGGACATCCAAGAACAATGAGGGATATATGTATAAAATATATATAATTACGAACATCTGTCGTTTCGGATTTGTAACCTTTACCACGAATATTAGCATCTGCAATGCATATTTAAATCTCCAAACAACAAGTCCATAAACCAGAAACTTGGAAACTTATAAATGGCTTTTGTTCTATTCGAAACGCGCAAAGCAGCGGAGATTAAAAACTTATTAACAAGATTTTTGCGGATTTATGGCTCTTATCGTCAACAAGCTTCTTTGAACTCTATGAACTTGGGGTTTTGCTCGAGTTCAGCATCATTTCTTTTCTTGAAATTGACAATCTTGTTCTTTGGGCGATTATCAAAGTCGGCATTCCACATTTTGACGAAAAGCATAACTTGTTTAAGCACATAATCATTTGGGAGCATTGTCATATTGTGGAAGTAGCATGTTTTGCCACTTAAGCGAATTTGAGCGATGACTTTATCGCTAATTCTAATAGTGGTTTGCTCATAATACGAGTCGATGTTTGCGAAACGTTCAAGGTTTGCGACATTCTCAATTTTTTGAATGTGGTACTTTCTAATGAGTTTGGTTTTGTTGTCATTGTTCATGCTATGTGTATTTAAATTAAACATTATGCAATTTTTTACATTATAACATAGCAAAATGTTTTTCAAAATTCAATGATTTTGCAAAAAAAAGCTAATTTTTTTCGTGTTGGATTTATTTTTCACTGTCGTACCAACTGCCAAATGATGCTTCCGACTTTTTTTGTGTGAATTTCCCATCACTGTCAATCCAGCCCCATTTTCCATTAAGCAGTACACGAGTGTAATTTTCCGAGTTTATAGATACATCGTCAAATATAGGTTGTGTATAGATGTCGCCCCACAGAAAGCCGATTTTGCCATCCTTCACCACTGGTATGGCGCCATCAGGGTCCTGCATTGAATAGACCTCGTCCAAGTCGATAGGGGTGGACTCGGTGCCATTGTTTCCATCAAGGATGCCCATCTTGCCGTTTTCTACAGCCACAAAATAGTCGATATACGACCAGAAATAGCGGTAAATGCGTTCGTAGCCCTTGGTTAAAAGTTGCTGTTTCTTTATGTCGTACAGAAAATAGCGGCTATTTAGGATAACTGGAATCAAATTGGTTCGTTCGAAGCAAGTGTAGAGTTCTGGAAAATCATCGAATTGTGCGTCTATTAGAACCTTTCCGCACACATCGCGAAGTCCTTTCTTTCCGTTGTCGTCAGTGAAAATCTGGTCGCGCATATCGAGGTGCATTCTGCGGAATTTGTTCTCCAATTTCGAATACCTTTCGACTTCTTCAGATGTGTATTTCCTCTCCAATCGCGAAGCCACTCCGCCATAAAAACATTCGCGGATATGTCGCGCTTCAATGTATTCCTTGGCTGTTTGCACATCAGGCACTGTACATTCTACATAGCAATTTCGACCACAAATCCAGTCGTGCCACATTCCATGCAGTGCTTTTTTGTTGGCTTTTTCCGCTGTCCAGAGATATGATAGTTCGTTTTTCATGTTGTGCAATTGTGTTATTTCAACGATACAAATACATCGTAACTTGTTATTTCTGCATTCCAATGTTTCAGCAAAATATCCTTGTTGCGTACAATCCATTCTTTTATGCTTGCGATTTGCTTTGTCGTTAGCGATATTTTATCCAAATCATTGGATTTTAACAGTATTTTTGGTTCGTCAGATATTGACATTGGAATGCTTTCTTTGATTTCAGGCTTGATTGCCGTGTTGTTTTGAAATCTTATTCGAGGCGTATTGTGTTGGTTTGTTTGCAAAATGTAGGTTTGAACCCATACAATGACATCCAATCCGGTTTTCCGTTGCGAAATACTTGACAATTCCAATAGCATATCCTCCGTAATAGTATTTACAATATCATTAAATGATTCATAGTTGTTTGGTTCTTCGGTTTTATCTGTTTGATTCATATCGGTCTTTTATAATTTACACACTAATATATTGAATACTTTTCGTTTTTTCAGAAAGTCGTGTTGGATTTACAGCCTAGACAATGAGGTAAAGGTTACAAATCCAGACAATATTTGGAATTCTTCAGAATCCTCTATAAACAGAAAAAACAATTGAGAAAATAGACAGCAATACATTAAAATTGAATACGAGACGGTCAAAAGCCGTCTCTTTTTTGTGACAAATTTAGTGTGTGTAGTGGCACAATGCTTTACCCAGATTCCACAAATTCAGGAATGAAAATCCCATAAGTTCGGG
>JAGCNN010000114.1 GCA_017645925.1 Bacteroidales bacterium | reverse complement strand
GTCTTCACAACGCTCCTCGTTCCGTATCGCGTGTTACGACTAGCTTCCGAAATGACAAGCCCCTTTATTAAGGTTGTCATATAAACGCTTGATAATATCGCGATTATATGTATTATCCCATTTTTTAGTGGACACTAATAATTTGCCGTATATCAACAAAAAAGGGCAGCCGAAACTGCCCTTTTCTCAATAATATAATCTGCTATTGTTTAATAATTTGCTTTACGATTATACCTGCATTTTCAGTTGTAATCCTTACGCTGTAAACGCCGTTTGTCCATTCGGACGAGTCAATGCTTATTGCACTCGAGTTCACATCAATCATGCCCATCGACTGACCAACTACATTGAAGATTTCAATTGTGGTCATGCCTTCGCATTCGATCATGAACTTGTCGCTTGCCGGGTTAGGATAGATTTCAACAGAAATGCTGCTTCCTTCGATACCAGTTTGTATTGCTTGAACGCTTTCAGATGGATTGGAGTCACCATACTGGCAAACGGTTACAATGTAGTAGGTATCGCCTTCCTGTCCGTTCATGTCAGCATAGCTTGTTGTTGAAACATTGGCGAGTGCGGTTTCATCGTTGTTGCGGAAGATGTTGTATGATACTGCATTTTCGGCAGCTGTCCACGAAATCAAGTTTCCGTAAGGTTCAACCGAAACTTCCAATTCTTCAACAGCGTTGCATTCAGGAACAACAATCTGCGTGAATGTTGCTGCAATGCTGTGTTCATTGTCGGTTACATTTTCAAATGTGTAACTTGTGATAACACCACGGCTCTGTCCGTCAACAACTACATCTTCAATTTCATAACCTTCGTTTGCTGCAATTGCAAATGTGATATTTTCACCACAACGCACTGCACCATCAGCAGGAGTAATTGTTCCTCCTTCGCCAGCATTTACAGCAACCGTGTATGAAATCTGGTTGAATGTAGCAACAATAGTCTGGTCGTCACTTACATTTTCAATTGTGTAAGAATTGTTTGCATCAAGTGTTACTTCTGTTCCATTGACGGTAACAGCAGCGATTGTGTAGCAAGCATCAGGAGTTACGGAGAATGTCTTGTTTTCACCACATTCAACATCATTGCCACCTTCTACGCTTATTGTACCGCCGTTTTCAGCTGAAGCTGTGATTGTGTAGGTTGCATGTGTGAAAGTAACATTAATCGTCTGAGCTTCGGTAACATTTGAAATAGTGTAAGAGTTGTCGGCTCCAAGTGTAACTGGTGTTCCGTTTACAGTAACCGAACCGATTGTGTAGCAAGCATCTGGAGTTACGGTGAAAGTAAAGTCGGAACCTTGTTCTATAGACTGCGAACCGGTAGGATTAACAGTACCGCCTTCTGTATCAGCATTAACAACTACAACAATGTGATTGTCGGGAATTTCAGCGAATGTTGCCGAAATTGTATGGTTTGCAGTTACATTTGTAAACGAGTACGAACTTACTGAACCAACGCTTTGTCCATCAACGGTAACGTCAGAAATCATATAGCCTTCGCTTGGTGTGATTGTGTAAGCCTGGCTACCATTGCAGTTAACCGTAGTAGTACCTGCTGGAGTTATTGTACCACCATTATTAGCAGATGCCGTAATTGTGTAGGTAATCTGGTTGAAATTTACATTGATAGTCTGGTTTGCTGTAATATTATTAATGGTGTACTGGTTGTTCGCATCAAGCGTAACGGCAGTACCATTAACCGTTACAGAACCAATTTCGTAGCAAGATTCGGGAGTAACTGTGAAAGTGAAACTACCGCCCTCGTCGATTGTCTGTGTGCCAGTTGGAGAAACAGAACCACCTTCTGCATCGGCATTAATATCAATGTTAAGTACAGCGATGAAGGTTACCGAAATTGTGTGGTTTGCTACAACATTCGAGAAAGTGTAGGTTTCGATTGCACCCTGATTTTGTCCGTCAACTGTAACTTCATTGATACGATAACCATTGTTGGCTGCGATTGTGTAGGTCTGGCTACCATTGCAGTTAACTGTTGTAGTACCAGCAGGAGTGATTGTTCCGCCATTATTAGCAGATGCCGTAATAGTGTAAGTAATCTGACTGAATGTGACATTTACTGTATGGTTTGCGGTAACATTATTAATGGTGTACGAATTGTTTGTAAGAGTTACTGCATTTCCGTCAACTGTTACAGAAGCAATTTCGTAGCAGTCGTTTGGAGTTGCTGTAAATGTGAAGTCGTTGCCTTCGTAAACGGTTTGTGTTCCATTAGGATTAACAGTACCGCCATTGTTAGCATTAACTGTTATAGTATAACTTGGCAAGATACTTTCAACAGTTACGCAGCTCTGTGCCGACATTGATTCGCTGTTGTCGTCGCAAATAGCGCGGATGCTGAAGCGGTGTTCTCCAACAGCAAGATTGCTTGCGGTGTAAGTTCCGCTTGTCAAGTTGGACGCTACGAGAACGCCGTTGTCGTATAGGTTGACAGCAGCAGAACCAGAGATTATATTTCCACTGATAGTTATGTCGTCAACACAGAACAGATATTGGTCGCTAGATACACAATGTATTGCAACATATTTAGCATTGGCGGGAACATTGTATGAATATTGTGTCCAAGTGGTAGTGGTTGTTATTACAGTGCTGTTCAAATTTATGAAGTCGCTTGCGCTATTTCCAGTGGTTGAATATGCTGCATAAAACTGTTCGTCAGGGTATCTTGAAGCACCAGAACGAGCCCAGAATGAGAAAGTGAAGTTTTCTGTAAAGTTAAGTTCTGGACTGATAATCCAGTCGTCGTTCTGGACACTACTGCTAATGAATGCATCTGCAATAAACTTGTTGCCAGAATGTCCTGCGAACAAATTGGTTACTGAACTATAATCAAGAACTATGTAAGCCATTTTGGAGTTCTCACCAGTAAAATTGATTGAGAATGAACCAGTTGTAGCATTATCTCCATCAATATAAGTCCAACCGACAGTTCCTGGCGAATTTATTGTTCCGTATGTATGGTCTTCAAAATCGTCACTGATGATAACAGGAGTGATAGTTTGTGTGTCCCAAGTGATAGTTGCATCAGCACCGTTAAGGGCAACATTGAGTCCAGTAGGAGCATCGCAGGCTGGTCCAGCAACGGTAACTGTCATAGTTCCTTCCCAAGTGTGCGAGCCGTTTGTTATTGTTGCGTTGATTGTTGCAACGTGACCGTCGGGAGTATTTTCTGCAACCGAGAAGTTGAATGCGCTGCTCGATGCTGTTCCGCCCTGTGCTGCCATTACGCCAAAGGTTGCGGTTGATGTGTTAAGTGTAAGATATTCATCCGAAGTTGTAAGGTTAACTGTAGTGTTTCCTTCGGTTGCAACGCCACCCATATTGACGAGTGTCATCGAAAGATCATTGGTTGTTCCAAAGCTTACATTCTGCGGTGAGTAGCTCTCTATTGATACGTATGGTTCGTTGGCAATAGTAATGTCAACCGTACCGAAGTAAGGCTGGTATTGCTGACGAGTAACTACTACATATAATGTTCCTGTTGTTGGGATTGCCTCGGTGAAATTAACCGTTGCTACACCCTGTGAGTTTGCAACAGCAACACCGTAGATTGTCGATTCGTTATCTGTAACAGCAACATACGAACCAGCAACAGCATTTACTGTCAGTGATGTCATACCTGCCATTATTGAAGCAGGGTGTGTAACATTATTAACTTCTGGCTTTGTAACGTATGGCATTACGGAACCATCGCCAAAAGTGTGGTAGAACTGGAAGTAATAGTGTGCAGAGTTTCTGCAGTTGCCATCGGTAACACTAGAATTTGTGTTGCCGTTGGTAATAGCCTGTTGAACTGCGAGGTTACCGAGGTATAACAATGAAGATGCCGAATTCCAGTATTCGTCAACAAACATTGCATCGTAAACACCCATTGTTGATGCCGAAGTTGAAGGAGCGTTTCCTTGTGAAAACGAATGAGCACCGACTGCCCAGTAGAAATCTTCGTACCAGTACGAATAAGGTGAGCAACCAACGTATGCTATAGCACCTGCATTCGGTACACGAATCATAGTTTCGGCAAAGCAGGCATTAGTACCTATGGCAGCAGTTGGATTGTTTGCTGTTGAATATGAAGCACTGGCAAGGTTGAAGTTTCCTGTAAGGCAGCAATTGCCGATACCGAAGAAATACTTACCATAATTTGTAAATGTTTCAACCTGTTTTGCCGAGATTTTTGGTTGTGACCATTCTTGTTTGTCTCCATGTGCAGTATAATTGAGGAAACCTACACCGTTATTGAGGCCATTGTAGCAACCGTTGTTTGTTCCTGAATAACCTTGTGTTGAACTTGTCGAAATAGTTGCGTTGATAGTACCGTTCTCAAAACCTCCGTATGTGGTGTTGGTAGAATTGAAGTAGTTGTTTTTGCCATAATTGATAGTAGGTTTTGCAACACGGTTTGTCCAGCTTGAATCCCATCCACCGACAAGAATCACATTGTTAAGGTAGTTACCACCATCAGTAAACTCATATTTCTCGTAGGTCAACACCTTATTAATATAGTTGGTGAGATGTGTTTCATTTTCAACCGAAATACGGCTGTAGAACATATCCGGGAAATAGTTGGTAGTGCTTGATGTCGTGAAGTTGACAGCAGCATAGCCCAAGTCAGAAGCGCACTCGCCGATATCGGAATCTATGGTCTTGGTCATATATTGCGGAACCTGTCCCGTATCACCAATCACTATCAGGTAAGAGTAGGCGTTGCCAGCCGAAACAGATGCATTGTATTTCGTCTGAATGAATGATTTGATGTTATTTGCTGAGGTTCCAGTTTCATCTGTATAGAAAATGTCAACATAATAGCCTTTCTGCAGTTTCCACTGAAGCCACTGGTTAAGAGCAGCATTGCCTCTGAATCCCGAATAGCAAATAACCAACATCCTGACAGGAGTATTGTACAAGTCGGGATGGTCGCTGTAAGCGTCCCTGGTTGCCCTTTGTCCGAAAATGCTCTTGTTGAGCAACTGGTCGTAGATGCTGTTGAACGCAGGGCTGTATGTGCTTGCAAACATACTCTGCGTGAGTGCAGCATTGGCATTCTCGAAATTGACAGTTACATTGATGTCGTTGCGAACCTTGATGGTATTTGCTGCGGCATTGTAAGATACTGGACGGATTGTCAGTTTACCAAGACGTATGCCACGCATTGTACCAAGATACTCTACCGATGCAATTTCGTCGGTGGTGTATGCGTTGCTTGCGTAGGCAGCATTGTTTACGACATACTCAACGGTTGTCGGGTCGATGCTCTTGCGGACAGGAGCCTGCTGTGCCGACAGTGTCTGGATGCCGTAGTCGGCCAACGCGTATTCCGATTCGGAATATCCGTTTACCGTGACAGATGGCGTTGCACCTTCCGGAATTGCAATCAACCTTGTAACCATAGGAAGCGACGGGGAACCGACTTCACCGTATGGGAACGAACCATCGATGTAGATTTCTGAGAAATTACCCTTTTCGTTTGAAATAGCTTCACTCTCGATTGAATTAAATGAAAATGTGGTGCTGAAACCATACATACTGTTGGATTGAAGCGAGCCACTTTTTGTTGCCGATGGGTTTAACGGGATATGCCCGTTCTGCGAAAATGCTAAACTGCACATTGCGCAGATGACCACTAATAATAATAGTCGTTTCATAAAACAAAAAATTTAAAAATAGCATCGCAAGTTAATACTTTTTTGCGATACAATGATTTTTTTTGTTTGTAAATTATATGAAAATGAGATATTAAAGCTCATTTTTTGATAAAAACGAGTATTAATATTAGATTTCTTGTAGAGATGTTGCGCGCAACATCTCTACTGTTGTCCAAAGTTGTTTATGTTGTCTTTTGTTTCAATGATAACAAATGGATATTTGTATTCCCCATATTCCATTGCAGTCCACAAGTATGTCTTGCTATGCCACGATTGCCAAAAAATAGGTTCCAGAATCTTCCAACCGAAGTACAAAGCGAAGACATACAAACTTTGTGGACTGTTGTTGCCCTAAGGCAACCGAGAAAAACAAAACTATACCTATCCCGCTACGGGTTTGCTGCGTTTTGATTCCTGCAGTTCTTTTCCGCGCTTGTAATCTTCATGGGCTTTCTTGGCGAGTGTTCCGCCAGTTACCACTGCTGCTATTGCGGCCAAAATCTTAAGTCCAGCCTTTATGAAATTTGAATCCATATCTGTAAGATTTTTTGTTTGTACACTACTTTATTTTCTCACCCTTGCTGTTATATACGGATGTAAAGTTGCCTTTGCGTACGACAAAGGTTTCGCCCGAAACGGAAACAATGTCGCCAACCGAAGTTGAAATGGACTTGTACTTGCGTCCTTGCATATCATACAAATCGTAGAAATTAAACTTCTTGACAATGAAGAAATTGCTTCCATGTCCTACCAACGTTCCAATCTGGTTTGTCACAGTCTTCACATCTTGGTTCTTCTCGTTGTAGATATGGTAGAAGTTGTTCTTGTTCTCGATGTGAGAAATACTTTGCGAGAAGGCAGTGGCACATATTGCCACGAATGTCAATAATACTAGTAACTTTTTCATTTTGATTTAATTTAAACGTTTATACTCTTGTGATTCAATAATTTATCTTTACGCTGATTTCGTGATAAAAGTCCCGGCAATAGATGAAGTCGGTTATGGCAAATTCGGTGTCCTCGAACAGGTCGTGGAATTGCTTGATAAGATGCAAGTCCTTGGTAAGTTCGGGGTTGAGACCATCATTCCAATTTTCATTATAAGTAGCACCGATGAACTCATCAAAATTTTGGTTCACCATGCAATAATAGCCGGCACCCCACCTGTACATATCGTTGTACTGCTTCTCGCACAAGGTGCGCCATAGATTGTCGCAGTAGTCGCCTTGCAGCGGATGCAACTTTGGGTAGTCTTTACTCAAGAAGCAAGTAGCTTCCAGACGTACATTCGAGCCTAGTGCCTTGTTGGTATCGTAAACCATGCGGCCTTTCTCGTAAGTTGTCCGCAGTGCCTCACGCAGTGCATCGTTGAAGGCAATAATGTCGGGCAATACAAGTTCCAGTTGCTGAAGCACATAATGGTTGATTATGTTCTTGCGAATTTCCAATAGGGTAGAGATGTCATCGTTTACGAAAGGACTATTAAATTGGAATATTTGCTCTTCGATTTGCCTTACTGAATAGTCCTGCAAAATTTCACGTATTTTTTCTGACTTGTCCATAATTATAACATTAAAAAACTTTCACAAAGATACATAAATCAACAAATTGCAGCATTTTTTAACTAACTTGTTCCTTCTTTTCTTTGTCATCATCGCAAAAAAAGTCAACAACGCCGTCTATGATGTCGGAAATTATGTTCCCTGCCGCCTTGCCAACTGTAACTGCTGGACCTACACCTCTTTCAAAAGGTTTCAGTTCCTCGGGAAACGAACTCTTTGTCAGGTCTGAATTTTCTCTTTTTTCTAATTCCTTGCTCATAATTAACCTCCTAATAATTTTCTTATTACTATTTTCTAAATCCTGTAAAATATTTGAATACCAGTTTTCCGCAATTGGGGCACCATAGAATAAAATGAGGCATCGGTGCTGGATCCACTAATATGTCCGAGCCTATTGAAGTCCCTAAAACCTCGTCACAATGCTGGCACACAACGTTTCTTGTTTTAAAGAAATCCATAATATTATTCTTTCGCTATTTTAAATCCAATTTTTTCACTATCAACCACCAAAGGGAAGTTTTCCAAAAGTACAGGTATCGATTGCTCCACATAATTCTCGGCTGCACTTCGCATCTCGAAGAAACGCTTAGCCTCCTGCATAAAGTCGCCTACATTGCGTATTCTTGTTTCGTATGCCATGCTTACCGTGTTAGGCTCGTCAAAGTCGATAAAAAACGACATGGCGTATTCCATGTTGAGGTTGTTTGCAATGGCGCACATACCTTCGCGGTTCACATCGTCGAGTCCATTGAATTCTTGCACTGAATAGAAGCGCAGACGCAACAAATCAATATCTTCTACCTTGTCAATGCTATAGACCACAGGGTTGTCGCCAATCCATACATAGTTTGTACCCTCTACCTTTTCGGTTTTGTAGCCTTCGTCTGCCAAAACTGTGCGCGCCTGTCGGTAAATTCTGTCCACCGAGACAGTTCTTCTTTTCAATGCCAGCGCAATCAAGGTCGCTGCCGCTGCAATAATTACTATTACCAATATTATCCTTATCATTTTCGTTTGTTTTTCTCAACGCAAAGGTCGTGCTCAAGAATGCCAAAGTGTGGCAGTGTAAATTTTTTTTTTGAAATTTATGAAAGATTTCATTTTGGATTTTTCTTGCCAGTTTTGCACTTGTTCTCAAAAATACTTTTTCTAACTTTGCATTTCCAATAAAATGTACGCTTATGAAACGGACAATAATTATCATCGTTGCTATAACAGCATTTATGACAATAGGTAACGCTGTAAAAGCACAGAATACGCAGAATACGCCGGAAGACATCATGGCAAAATTCTTCTCGATATTCAACGCCGACGTAAACAGAGCCATCGACTATCTGTTTTCAACAAACGAATGGCTTGAAAGCAACAAGGAGGGCACAACTGCAATGAAAGAAAAATTCGAGGCTTCGCGCAAGCTTCTTGGCAACTTCAACGGGTACGAACTTGCAGGAAAATATTACTTGGGCGAATCGTATGCCAAGTATGTATATGTACTAAAGTACGACCGCCAGCCAGTCGAATTTGTAGTAACAATGTACCGTCCCGACAAAGTCTGGAAACTGCAGAATATGAACTTCCACAGCGACTTTGAAAAGGATATGGTAAAGGTGGAATAAATGGATTTTATGGTTTTGAGTTTGATTAAGCACCCACTGCATCATCACAACAATAAAATTAAAAAACAATGAATAAAATAAAAATCTTCTTCCTTCTGCTTTCATTTGCAATGGTTTACGCCCTATTTTCATGCAAAGGAGAAAATGAAAAACCGCTTCCCGAAGTATTAGCTACCGATACGCTTGTAAATGTATATGACTATTCAGTTACCGATACATTCGACAGCGGTGAAACTAGGCGCATAAGGTTTTTCGACAAGACCGACAGTACTTCCGCAAAATACGAAAAACGCTACTACAAGAACGGAAACATTTGCATGGAAGGTCCGCTTGATGACAACAACTTGCGCAATGGACGCTGGACTGCTTGGTACGAATGTGGTAAAGTTTGGAGCACAGGCGACTATACACACGGACTGCGCAATGGCGAAAACAAAGTCTATTATGTGAACGGACAAGTACAATACAACAAAAAATACGTTAACGATACAGCCGAAGGCGTTTGGTCATTCTTCCTTGAAGACGGAACCGAAATATTGAAAGTTTTCTACGAGAAAGGAAAAGTCATTGAGCAGGTGCAACTTGCCTCCGCCGATAGTTTAAGAAATCTTTCACGTTGACATAACTTGTAATCGTTTATTTTTGCCGACAGAAAATTTTAAAATTAAATACAATGAAAAAACTCACATTTCTGTTGCTCCTTGTATTTCTTGGCATTGGGGCAGCATTTTCGCAGGGAATGGCACTTTCCGACAAGCTGCCAAACGACCCTAAGGTAGTGGTAGGCAAACTCGACAACGGACTTACCTATTACATTAGACAGAACTCAGTTCCAGAAAACCGCGCAGAACTTACGCTTGCGGTGTATGCCGGTTCGGTACTCGAAACCGAGGAGCAGCGAGGTTTGGCTCACTTTACCGAGCACATGGCGTTCAACGGAAGTACCCACTTCAACAAGAACGAACTTGTAAACTACATGGAATCGATTGGTATGCAGTTCGGTAGCGAGGTTAACGCCTACACTTCGTTCGACGAAACCGTATATGGCATCAAGGTTCCGACCGACAACAGCGAATTCATCGACAAGGGCTTGCTCGTACTTTACGACTGGGCTCACGAACTTACGATGGACGACGATATGATTAACGATGAACGTGGCGTTATCCATGAGGAATGGCGTTTGAGCCAGGGCGCACAGGAACGCGTGCAGAACGAAATGCTCAAGGCTGTGTTCAACGGCTCCAAGTACGCTGAACGTCTGCCGATAGGTCTTATGGAAGTTGTTGACAACTTTGACCCGAAGGTAATAAAGGATTTCTACAAGACTTGGTATCGTCCAGACCTTATGGCTGTGATAGTTGTTGGTGATTTTGACGTTGCCGATATGGAAAACCGCATCAAGAAGCAGTTCTCGCAGATTCCTAAGCCAGTAAATCCAAAGACTAGGGAAGTAGTAAGCATTCCCGACCACAAGGAAACAATCGTAAAGCTCGCAAGTGACCCTGAATGTCCTGCTACTATGGTTGAGATTTTCTACAAGCACCCGCAGACCAGCACCGTTACTGTTGCTGATGCTCGCCGCGATATGGTTTCATCACTTATGTCGCAGATGCTTATGGCTCGTTTGTCGGAAATTGCCCTGTCACCAAATCCTCCTTTTGTACAAGCTTTCGGCGCATATTCTCCATTTATGGGCGGTAAGGACGTTTTCATGAACATTGCAGTATTGCAGAACGACAAGATTGAAAATGCAGTAAAGGTTCTTGTTACCGAAAACCAGAGAATGCTCCAGCACGGTTTCACCCAGACCGAACTCGACCGCGCAAAGAAGGACATGTTGAAGATGATTGAAAAGCAGTACAACGAGCGCGACAAGCAGAAATCGGAAAGCTACATCAACGAATATAAGGCTAACTTTATGCCACCTCATTCAGCATATCTAAGTGCAGAATACGAACACGACCTTTACAATAAGTACATTCCCGAAATTACCCTTGAAGAAGTCAACAACTTTGCTGCTACAATGATTACCGACGAAAACTGCGTGGTATTCGCAATGGCTCCCGAAAAGGAAGGCTTCAAGCTCCCGACCGAAGCTCAGATTAGAAAGGCTTTCGAAGAAGCAAACCAGACCAGCACGGAACCTTACGTTGACAAGGTTGCCGACAAGCCTCTCGTTGATGCTCTCGGACCAAAGGGTAAGGTTGCAAAGAAAGAAGTTAACAAGGATTTTGGCTACGAAACATGGACTCTCAAGAATGGTGTAAAGGTTGTTTTGAAGCACACCGACTTCAAGGCTGATGAAATCACAATGACAGCAAAGAGCGAAGGCGGTTACTCGAAGCTTAGCGCAAAGGATGCTCTCACAGCAAAATGCATAACCGACGTAATGGACGAAAGCGGTCTTGGCAACTACGATGCAACAGAATTGCAGAAATACCTCTCTGGCAAGAATGCACATGTATCGCCATACATCGGTGAAACCGAAGAAGGTTTTACTGGAAGTTGCGACGTTGAAGGCTTTGAAACAATGCTTGAACTTGTAAACGCTTACTTCACTCAGCCTAAGTTCAACGAAGATGCATTCAAGTCGTACGTTGAAAAGCAGAAGGGTATGCTTGAAAATGCAAGTCTAGACCCGCAGAGCGTATGGCAGGATTCGATGAGATGGATTATGGCCAACTACAGCGAATACCGCAAACCTATGACACCAGCTATGCTTGACGAAGTTAACTTTAAGAACATGAGCAAGTTCTACAAGCAGCGTTTCAACGACCCATGCAACTTCACTTTCTACTTTGTTGGAAACATTGACAGCAAGAAGGCAAAACCGATAATTGAAAAATATTTGGGTTCGCTTGAAACTGTTGAACGTACTGAAACTTTCGTTGACCTCGGCATCCGTCCTCCAAAGGGTGGAGTTGAAAAGGACGTAAGAAAAGGCAAGGACGACAAGTGTATAGAAATCATTATGTTCCATGGTGATTTTGAATACAACGCTCAGAACAACACCGAAATTGATGCTATCTGCAAGATTCTAACCACCAAGCTCCTCGAACAGATTCGTGAAAAGGAAAGCGGTGTATATTCTATCGGAGCATATCCTATGACTTCAAGCAAGCCTACAGGAAGATATGCAGTACAGATTTTCTACAGCTGCGACCCAGCAAGAGAACCAGAACTTAAGGAAAAGATTTTCGACGTTATAAAGTCAATCCAGAAGGGAGAAATCAGCGATGATGAAATTGCAAAGGTTATCGAAAAGAAGAAACGCGAACACGAAACCGAAGTCAAGGAAAACAAGTACTGGAGAAGCCTTGTAATTGACCTTGTAGAGGGTGACATTACTCCCGAAGAGGCTAAGGGCGAAGATGCTCGTATAAACGGCATCAACAAGGCTCAGATGACAAAGGCTGCCGAAAAGTACTTCAAGTTTGACAGCTATGTAAAGGTAAGACTTGTTCCAGAAAAATAATTTATACATTATCGTAAACGCCAAAAAAGAGGATTAAATGTCCTCTTTTTTGTTTATTATCCGTTGTACATCCGTAAAATTTTTGCCATAAACAAATAAAGGAAGATAACCAAGACAGCCTTGGACAAGATTGAATATTGGGGAATCCGTAGAGATGTTGCGCGCAACATCTCTACTAGTACAGCCGCAAAATTTTGCGGCTCAACAAATTATCATCATAAACAATTCATAGCTCTGCAAATAAAAAAGAAGACAACCAAGACAACCTTGGACAACCACGCAATTCAACCGAAAAAAATGTTGTCCTTGTTGTCTTTGTTGTCTTTGTTGTCTTTGAAAGAAAAAAGCTAGCACGGGCGCAAATTTTTGCGTCTCAACAAATTCAAATGATGACAACCAGGACAACTTTGGACAACATTGAACATTGGGGAATCCGTGAGATGTTGCACGCAACATCTCTACAAATAAAATAACGCCCTTCTTGCAATAAAAATGGTTGACTCTGTTGGTCTTTGTGACCAACAAAAAAAGGCGGACCTAAATCCGCCTTTTAAATATTTGATTCGCTGTATTATTTTTCAATCACAACTCGCTTAGTCCAAACATTGTTGTCTGAAATTATTCTTACGAAGTAAACTCCAGAGTTAACATTGCAGTTGAAAACGATTTCAGAGTTGTCGTCTGCATTGACTTCACGAGTTTCAATTATTGAACCATTTGCATTTACAATCTGGCATGTTGCCTTGCCTTTGATTGCACCAAGTCCAACTGTAAACATTCCGCTTGTCGGGTTAGGATATACGGAGATGCCTTCTGCAACTTCTTCATCAATTGCAGTTGGAGCACCTGCCTGTGTTACATTTATAGTGCGTGTAATACCAGAACCAGAAACTGTGATAGTTGCAGTACGTTGCGATGTTGAACTATTAGCAGCTGCAACTGCAGTGATTGTGCCATTGTTTGAACCTGATGCAGGGCTTACTGTCAGCCAGTTTTCTGATGAGGTTGCTGTCCACGAAGTGTTGCTTGTAACGTTAACCGTCTTGCTTTCTCCATCAGCAGTATAGCTGAGTGATGACGGTGAAACTGTGAGGTTGTAGCTTACACCTGCCTGAGTTACAGAAACTGTGCGTGTTATTCCACCACCCGAAACTGTGATAGTTGCAGTACGCTGCGACGATGAAGTATTAGCAGCTGCAACAGCGGTGATTGTACCATTGTTAGTACCTGATGCAGGGCTTATTGTCAGCCAGCTTGCCGATGATGTTGCAGTCCATGATGTGTTGCTTGTAACATTAACCGTCTTGCTTGCGCCATCAGCAGTGTAGCTGAGTGATGACGGCGAAACCGTGAGGTTGTAGGATGGAGTTGTACCTGTTGGGCATACTGTAGGCAGTACATACATTGAAATATCGAGTTCCTGCCAATTTGTGTACATATCACCCCAGCTTCCGTTGTAAAGTTCGTAGCAGCTATTGGTGTATCCGCTACCTTGTGCTGTAGAAAGCAGACCTATATAACTTGTTGCACTTGAAACATCAAATCCGGCAAAGAAGTTGGTGGAAATAGCAACAGGGCTTGACAAAGTCCAAGTATAAGAGCCTATCATAATTCCGCTTTGGCTAGTTGCTGCTGAATAAAGGTTCGACAAAGTTACTGTTTGAGAAGCAAGTTCGCTACCGGGGGTGCCATTATTGTTTGCCCATACCTTGAAAGTAACGCTTCCGTCGGTTCCGTCAATTGCGTATGCAAAATCAATGCTGGTGATGTTGTAGTTGCCTGAAAGTTCAAAATATTCGGCTTTAGCTTGGTCTCCGTATGAATTGCTACCGCAGACATAGCCGCCATCGTCCTGTACTGAATATACGGTTGGAGAATCAAATCTGTCTTCGTGCAGTACAACGCAGTCGCCAGTTCCACTGCCGCCGCTTTCACCAGCCTGTGTTACGCTGATAGTCTGCGAACTTACGCCACTTGCAGAAACTGTTATTGTAGCTGTACGCTGCGAGGTTGATGTGTTTGCTGCTGCAACAGCGGTAATTGTGCCGTTGTTAGAACCAGAAGTGGGGCTTAAAGTCAGCCAGCTTGCCGATGAGGTTGCTGTCCATGAAACATTGCTTGTAACGGTAACAGTCTTGCTTTCGCCTGCTGCTGTGTAGCTGAGAGTTGATGGAGAAACAGAAAGAACATTCGGTTGTTCATCAGTAGGACAAATATGTGCCTGAATAGCAAATTTAGCTTCATCTACTCCTTCAAAGAAGTTGGTTATTAATTTCCATCCAGTATATCCGCTGTATATGCTATAGATATAAGCAGTATTGTCAAGGTCGTGGTTTTGATTGTCAGCAATGCATACTACATTTGACATAGTGGAGCTGTTTCCTGCGCCAAGGCTAGTAAAGTCAATGCCTACGAAAAATGGACCCGATGCTACGACTGGCGAAGTCAATGTGTGTTCGTATGCACCATAGTAGCATGTTGTGCCGTTAGTCAGTTGTCCTGTAGTTAGCGCATTGTTGATTGTTGTCATGCTTACATTAGCTGAATACAATTCTGCATTTGGAGCACCTGCAGAAGTTGCACTCCATACTTTTATTGCAATATTTCCTGAGGTTGCAGTATTTAGCATGTCGGGAAATGTAATTTTGTCAATTGTGTAATTGCCTGTTACATCTATTTTTTCAGCAATTTTTGTAAAATAAGTAGAATAATAAATGTTTGAACCTACGCCTGATGTAGCAGTAGAATCATCGCTCATAATGTCTTCGTTTGTGACATAGCAAGCTTCAGCAGCTGCATCCAACTGGGTAACCGTAACAGTTGCGGTTTGAGTTCCTTGTGTCAATGTTATGGTAGCATTGCGAGTTGAATTAGAGTTGTTTGCAGAAGCAGAAATAGTCATTGTTGTTGTTGATCCGTTACCGCTGCCTGTTGTCGGGGTGAAAGAAACCCAGCTTGCTGAGCTTGTTGCTGACCACGATGTGGATGCAGATCCTGCTGTTACAGTTACTGTTGCGCTTCCGCCAGCACTTGGAAGCTGTACCGTTGTAGGACTAACCGTAATTCCTGCTGGTTCAATACCTATAATAGCATCTTGGTCTTCGCTAAAATCGTATCCAGCGCCACCGATACCGCCAGAACCAGGAGTCATTGCATTGAGAGAGAAAAATCCGTCATAGCTTCCGCTCCAGCCCCAGTTGAAATGGAATTGGTCGCTATTGTTGTAACCGTCGCATACAAAGCTATGTCCACCTTCATCGCTTGCACCAGAATACATAATAGGTCTGCCTGCGTCAAGGTCTGCTTTCAGAAGGTTCTTCCAGTTGGTGTCTGAATAGCTAGCTCTAAACAATCCTTGAATTGATGATTTATACTTGAAATAAGTAACAAGAGCACTCTTAGCGCATGGAGTATTTCCGTATGCTACTGTATATGCACCGCTACCACCGTTTTCTGCTATGTCGTAACTCATTTCCACAGCAATACCGCAATGATACATAAGTGTTGCAACAGCAGTCTTCTGTGCCGAACTTGAGTAGTTTGTCAAGTTGTTAGGCATATTTGTCCAATCATAAGTAGTGTTGCCGAAGTTTGCACTCAATGTTCCGTATGAACTTGAATAAGAGTGAGAACCTGATCCTTGTGTTGGGTAGTTCCAATATTTCATAACCTGAGCCATTGCAGTAGCAACACATCCAGTAACGGTACGACCACCGTAATACGAGTCTGTATTAGCATCAGCGGGGCAAAGGTTGTTGTATGGTTTACCTTGATCCCAAGTAGTGCTTAGCAAAGCACTTACAGCCCTTGTCGAACGCTTTGGATAAGCAGTTCCTTCGAGCAGGCTGTTCCATTCTTCACGAACTTCCTCGCTCTGTTGTACGCCCAATTCAACCGCTGAGCTTATTTCCTTTGATATACCCTTGAACCAACCTCTTACATTAACAGGCAACTGGACATCGGTTCTGAATGAACCCTTGTCGGAGTAACCAAGAATAGGATGGGCAATATCGTCGGCTGAAACGAGGACAAAACCTTCACCAATCTGATTGTTAAACACATAGAATTCTGTAAATTCCGTTTGAGATCCTACAAACGAAACTTTGCTACCATTCATCTGAGCCCAGAAAGACTCGGCAGCTCTCTGCGCCGTTTGGATGCTTACCGGTGAACAGAACACCGACAATCCTAACGACAGCATTAAAAACAATAATACTATTTTCTTCATTACTAAAAAATTTAAACTCTTTATTATTAATAACTTGCAATCTATGTGTCTTTACACTACGGAAGACTGCAAAGACAAATGGCAAAGATAAACAAATTTTGGATTGACTATTTTGGATTGGCGATTTTTTTGCGAAGGAATAAAAAAAGGTGGATTCCTTGGAATCCACCTCATAATAACAATCGAATAACTTCTTTAATATCTGTTAATTACGATAGATTCAGTCCATACTCTGTCATCGGAAATTACTCTTACGAAGTAAACGCCCGGAGCAACATTGCAGTCGAAGACAAATTCGGAACCGTCGGTTACATTTAATTCCCTTGTCTCGATAACCGAGCCACTTGCATTTACAATCTGGCAGGTAACATCGCCGTTGATTGAACCGAAGCCAACCTTGAACATTCCGCGTGTCGGATTAGGATAAACGGAGATTGAACCTAATTCTATTACATCAACCGACATTTCATAAATGAAGTTTGCCACAATGTATCTGTCTCTGGTTACCACAAATGAATATTCAGTTTCCGTTGATAATTCTTCGCCTGCTTCTGTCCAGTTGACGAAGCGGTAGTTTTCGTTTGCTGTAGCAATAAGAGTTGCTGTTTCTCCGACCGCATATTCTCCATCACCTTCTATTGTACCGGCTTCCAAAAGATTTGTTGTTACATAAACAGTATATCTGTCCTTTTGGAAATTAGCAACAAGATTGCGGTCTTCCCTTGCGGTAAACGAATAGTCTGCATTTACAGAAACAACAATGTCGTTTTCTGTCCAATTTACAAAGTGATAATCTGGATTTGCAGATGCCGAAAGAGAAACTGTTTCTCCTTCACGATATTCGCCAGCTCCATCTATCGTTCCGCCATCTGTTGGATTGGCTGTTGCTGTGATGTTATATACAGTAGAGTTATAAATGAAGTTAGCCACAAGGGTTCTGTCGGCAGTTACTGTAAACGAATATTCAGCATCGCTCGAAACAACTTCGCCGTCTTCGGTCCAGTTCGTAAAGTTGTAGTTTTCGTTTGCCGTTGCCCTAAGTGTAGCAGTCTGACCGTATGTGTATTCATCGGCACCTTCCACTGTTCCTCCTTCAGCAGGATTTGCGCTTGCCGAAATTGTAAATGTGCTTATGCTGAAGTTTGCGACAAGCCTCCTGTCATTGGTTACCATAAACGAATATTCTGGTTCAGACGAAACGACTTCATTGTTTTCTGTCCAATTGACAAATGAGTACCCCGTATTTGCATTTGCCGTTACGGTCGCAGTTTGTCCGTATGTGTATTCGCCGCCACCATCTACTGTACCTCCGGCAACTGGGCTTGCACTTGCAATAATCGTGTAGGTATTTATCACAAAGTTGGCAACCAAATTTCTGTCGGATATTGCTGTGAACGGGTAGTTTGCATTTGTATAAACAACAGTACCGTTTTCAGTCCAGTTGACAAATGTGTAGCCTTCGTTTGCGATAGCATTGAGACGTACAGTCTGACCTGGAATATATTCGCCTGCGCCTTCTACCGAACCACCTTCTATCGGGTTTGCACTAGCCGAAATTGTATAGCTACTTGCTCCAAAGTTGGCAACCAAATTTCTGCCGGATGTTGCTGTAAATGAATACTCAGCATCGCTAGAAACAAAGAAGCCATTTTCGGTCCAGTTGGCAAATATGTAACCATCGTTTGCTGTTGCGGTGAGCGTTACTGTCTGTCCGTATGCATAGTTGCCAGAACCCGTTACTGTTCCGCCTTCTTCTGGATTTGCACTTGCTGTAATATTGCAGGTAACTGCTTCGAAGTTAGCAACCAAAGTCCTGTCGGCAGTTGCCTGGAACGAATAACTTGGAGTATTCAAAATAACAGAACCATTTTCGGTCCAGCTGACAAAATTGTAACCTGCATTTGTAGTTACTCTCAGCGATACCATCTGACCATGTTGGTATTCTCCTGCTCCAGATAATACTCCGCCTTCAACAGGATTTGCGATTGTTGTAATTATGTAGGTGTTGAGTTCAAAATTAGCAACCAAAGTTCTGTTTGATGTTACCGTAAATGAATAACTTGCGTCGGTAGAAACTACAGCATCGTCTTCTGTCCAGTTTACAAAGTGATAATTTGGATTTGCTGTTGCAGTGAGGATAACGTCTTCATTTTCAAGATATATACCAGCACCCTCAATAGAACCGCCTTCGGTTGGATTTGCGATTGCGGCAATTATGTATTGTGCAGCTTCGTTTTGTACGAAATATGCTATAAATTCAGCATTGGCATCAACCATATAAGTTCTCTGCTCTGTAGTTACACCGTCATTCCACTGAACAAAATGGTATCCTTCGTTTGCGGTTGCTGTAATAACAAGGTTGGTTCCGTAGTTGTAAATGTCGTCCTGTGATGGAACATCAATCGTAACAGTTCCGCCTTCGGTTGGTTCGGCAACAGCCGTAACAGTGTAGGTGTTGATTTCAAAATTAGCAACCAAGGTTCTGTTTTCGTTTACTGTAAACGAATATTCTGCATCAGTAGAAACTTCATTGTCATTTTCGGTCCAGTTGACAAAGTGGTATCCAGTATTTGCTGTTGCTGTTAGAGTTGCAGTCTGACCGTAGTTGTAATCGCCTGCACCTTCGATTGTGCCGCCATCGGTTGGGTTGGCTGTAGCCGAAATTGTATAGCCGTTGATTGTGAAATTGGCAACCAAGGTTCTGTCGGCTGTTGCATTGAACGAATATTCAATATTTGTTGAAACTATTTCGGTGCCTTCTGTCCAGTTGGAGAATGTGTAGCCAATGTTTGCGGTTGCTGTAAGCGTTACATTCTGACCATAGTTGTAATTACCTGCGCCATTTACAGTTCCGCCTTCTTCTGGGCTTGCACTTGCCCAAATAGTGTAGGTGTTAATCTGGAAGTTGGCAACTAGGTTGCGGTTTTCTGTTGCAGTAAACGAGTAGGTTGCATCAGTAGAAACTTCAGTTTCATTTTCTGTCCAGTTGACAAATGTGTAACCAGTGTTTGCCACTGCCGAAAGACTAACCGTCTGACCGTATGTATAATCACCTGCACCATTGATTGTTCCTCCTTCAGCAGGATTTGCTACTGCCGAAATAGTGTAGTTAACGAGTTCAAAATTAGCAGTCAAAGTTCTGTCTGCTTCTGCTGTAAACGAGTACTCTGCATTTGTAGAAACTACAGAGCCATTCTCAGTCCAATTGGTGAAATTGTATCCTGTATTTGCTACAGCATTGAGATTTACGGTCTGACCAGATGCATAATTACCCGAACCATTTACTGTTCCGCCTTCTGTTGGATTTGCACTTGCTGTAATTGTGTAGGTTATTGTTGCAAAGTTAGCGACCAAAGTTCTGTTTGCAGTTGCTGTAAACGAATATTCGGCTTCCGTTGAAACAATGTTCCCGTTTTCGGTCCAGTTTACAAATGAGTAATCAGTGTTTGCTGTTGCGTTTAGTGTTACTGTTTGACCGTGAGTATAATTACCGCCGCCATTAACTGTTCCATATTCAGCAGGGTTGGCTGTAACCGAAATCGTATAGGTGTTAATCTGGAAGTTTGCAACTAAGGTTCTGCTTGTCGTTGCTGAGAACGAATATTCTGCATCAGTAGAAACTTCAGTACCGTTTTCGGTCCAGTTTACAAAAGTGTAACCGGCGTTTGCAACTGCATTAAGAGTAACATTCTGTCCGTAGGTATAATCACCTGCACCATTGATTGTTCCGCCTTCTACTGGGTTTGCACTTGCTGAGATTGTGTAGGTAATTGCTTCGAAGTTTGCAACCAAAGTTCTGTCTGCTTCTGCTGTAAACGAATATTCAGCATCTGTAGAAACAACTGAGCCGTTCTCTGTCCAGTTTACAAAGTTGTAACCAGTATTTGTTGTTGCGTTGAGAGTAACAGATTGTCCGTGAGTGTATTCTCCGGCACCGCTAACTGTACCGCCAGCAACTGGATTTGCACTTGCAGTAATGGTATAGGTGCTGATTTCGAAATTAGCAACCAAAGTTCTGTTTCCTGATACTGTGAATGTGTAGTTTGCATTGGAGGAAACAACTGAGCCATCTTCAGTCCAATTGGTGAATGAGTAACCTGTATTTGCGGTTGCCGTAAGCGTTACATCCTGACCGTAGTTGTAATCTCCAGCACCAGCAACTGTTCCTCCCTCAACAGGGCTTGCGCTTGCCGAAATGTTATATACAATTGCTTCGAAGTTGGCAACCAAGGTTCTGTCGGCTGTTGCTGTGAACGAATATGTCGTATTCGTAGAAACGACCGTGCCGTTTTCGGTCCAGTTGACGAAATTGTAGCCTATGTTTGCGGTTGCTGTCAAGCTAACGGCTTGACCGTGATTATAATTGCCCGCACCGCTGATAGTTCCACCAGCTACTGGATTTGCTGTTGCAGAAATATTATAGCTATTGATTTGGAAGTTTGCAACCAAATTGCGGTTTGCTGTTGCCGTAAATGAGTATTCAGCATCGGTAGAAACAGCAGTGCCGTTTTCTGTCCAATTTACAAAATTGTAGCCTTCGTTTGCTGTTGCTGTAAGTGTTACCTGCTCTCCATATTGGAAAGTTCCAGCACCAGTAACTGAGCCGCCTGCGCTAGGATTTGCGGTTGCTGTTATTTCATACTCTTCGCTTTCGAAGTGAGCAACTAGTGTTCTGTTGCCGTCAATTGCAAACTGATATGTTGCATTGGTTGAAACCACGTTGGCATCTTCGTCAGTCCAGTTTATGAATGTATATCCGTCATTAGCATTTGCGGTAAGCGAAACATTTGCTCCGTAAGTATAAGGGCTGTTGTTGCCGCTGATTGTACCGCTGTTTGCAGGGTCAACAGTTGCAGTAACGTTGTATGTTCTCTGTGTGAAGTTTGCTACAAGTGTACGGTCTGAGGTTACTGTAAACTGATAATTTGCATTTGTTGAGACAACAGTTCCGTTTTCTGTCCAGTTGGTAAAAAGATAGCCATTTGCTGGGGTTGCCACAAGGTTTACTCCTTCGCCCAATTCGTAGGTTCCTGTTCCCGTTACACTGCCTCCTGCTGTAGGCTGTGCGCTGGCCGAAATTGTAAAAGTCGGATTTTCACGGATTATAGTTATGCAATAGGTATTGTTAGTCTCATTTACATCTTGTCCGGAATAATCAATTGAAAAACAAATGTCGAAAGTTCCCGTTGCCAGCATTTGGTTCAGTTGTTCGGCTGTTATTGTATATGAGAAACCTCTTCTATAGCCAACTGATAAAGGACTTGATTCCGAAAGGTTGATTGTACGTTCGTCCAAGGTTTCAGAACCTAACTTCAATGTTATTCCGTATGGCTGCACCGCATTGTCGGGTCCGTTGTTTGTTGCGGTTGAATACAATACAATATTATCGGTTGCTCCAATGGAAACAGCATTTCTAATTAAGTAATTATCCTCTCCATAGATTTTTGCCTCGAAGTCGGAAGACGGCACATAAGCAGTTATGCCATCGGACACATAGAAGGAGAGGTCGAAATTCATTGAATATGTATTATTGTAATCACCATCTGTATAAGTAATGTTATTCATGTTTAGATAGTCAGTACCAGAATAAGTATCTACATACAAATATTTTCCGTTGGCTCTTGCGACAGCCATGCTCGAATTGTATTCCGAAGAAAGAATAGGTTCACCCGAAGATACCCTATCATAATCGAATAGAGTATTACCATTTACAACGACTGCAATCCAGAAATTGACACCATCCTGTATTGTATATGGGGTGTTAAGTTCAACTATATGAGTTTTGTCATAATCGTTATCTGCAAAACTTTCCGATGTATAATTCTGTGAATATACTTCAGTTCCTATACAAGCATTAATATTTGATGTGTATCCGGGAGATGATGTTAAAGCAGAGTTTACGCTATTGTTTTCGTATATCTTAATTGTAAAGCTCGTGTTGACATAGTCGCTGTAACCTTGTAAACGTGCACCATTATAAGTTTCAAATCTAACTTTTGTTACTTGGCTGCCCGCTGTAAAATTGCCATATTTTTCCGGTCTTATAATCGCCTGATTGCCTTCTTCTAAAATATACATATTATTAGGTGCCATATTTCCATACCATCTGTTTATGTCGGCAATCGAACCATCGGGCTGTGTAACAGTGATAACTCTTGTTTCTGAACCTTGGGTTATGGTTATTGTTGCTTCTCTGTCGGCACCACTTATGTTTTCTGCTGCTGTAGCGGTAACTGTTGTCGTTGCTCCGTTTCCGCTTCCCGAATATGCCGAAAGGGTTAGCCAGCTTTCGCTTGAAACAGCCGTCCAGTTTGCCGACACATTATCGTTCGCCTTGACGGTGAAGTTTTTAGTCTCACCAGTTGCTTCAAAGTTAAGAGTTTCAGGTGTTACCATAAGCAACGCCGGATTGACAGTACAGAATGTCAGCAAAAAATCTACAGAACATATTTGTAGATAAGCACGGCTTTCGTCGGTGTAGTATGCTGTAGTGCTTACATTCAGATAATCAGTTCCTTCATAAGTGTCTGTATATAGATATTTGCCATCATAAGCAGCTAAACTACTTTCATAGTTGTCTCTTGGTATGGGCTCTCCATAGTCAATCCACTTTTCTTTAATAAGAGATTTTCCATTTGCCACCAGTACAACCCAGAAATTTTTAGTTTCGTCAATAGTATAAGGAGTGTTGAGGATTACTTCCTGTTCCCCAAAATCGGGCTGTGTAAAGTTCTGTGAATATACCTGAGTTCCCATTGCGCCTGCAATATTCGATGTATATCCGCTGCTGAGCGATTCTTTGCTTCCACCTTCGTAAATCTTTATGGTAAAACTCTTGTTTGTGTAATCGGTATAGTTTGTAGTTGCGGCACCATCAAGACTTGAAAATTTGACCTTAGTAATTTGATGTCCAGTGGTGTAATATCCAAAACCTTCACCACATTCTATAACCATGTTGCCGGGTTCAAGAATCAAGAATGAATCGTATCCATCAACTCCGAAGCAACCTGGGTCGTTGGGAATACCGCTTGGCTGAACAACGGTTACCATAGTTGTTGAGCTTCCTTGCGTTATTGTTATGGTTGCCGTGCGTTCCGATGCAGTGTTGTTGCGTTCGGCTGTAGCAGTAACAGTAGTATTTGAACCGCTACCTGCTCCTGTGGCTGGACTAAGTGTCAACCACGACTGACTTGAAGTTGCCGTCCATGATTGGTTTGAAGCTGTGCTGGAGCGAACCATGAAAGTCTTGCTTTCACCGACTCCCGAAAGGGTAAGTGCGTTTGGAATAGCAAAGAGACCGGCATTGGGTTCTATTCCAAATATTGCCGACTGGCTATCGTTGTATGTTCCGTTGCCGCTACCAATACCACCAGTACCAGGTTCAAGGCTATTGATTGCATAGAAACCATCGCAGTATCCGCCCCAGCCCCAGTTGAAATGGAACTGATTGTTGTTGTTGTAGCCGTCGCAGATAAAGCAATGTCCGCCACCATCGCCTCTACCTGTGTAAATGATTGGTCTGCTGGCATCAAGGTCTGCTATTATCATATTTTTCCAGTCCGTGTCTTCGTAGTCGCTTCTGAATCGGCCTTCAAGCGTATTCTTGTAGAGAAAGAAGTTCTCCATTGCATATTCGGCAGTTCCATTGTATGGACCTACGGTTACGGCGCCACTACCGCCTGTGCGGCTTACTCCATACGACATTTTTACAGCCACGCCGCAGCTGTACATCAATGTTGCAACAGCATTCTTCTGTGCATCAGTAGCTGAATTGGTATAAGTATTCAGCATGTTGCTCCAATCGTAGGTTGTGCTTCCGAAAGTTACACTCAACTCTCCATATCGGGAATGTGTATATGTTTGCGAACCATTACCTTGAGCAGGGTAGTTCCAATATTTCATTATCTGCGCCATAGCTGTAGCAACACAACCTGTTACCGTGCGCTCGCCTTCGTCGGTGTCGTAGGGACAAAAGGTGTTGTACGGCGAACCCTGATTCCACCTTGTCTGTACAAGTGCATTTACCGACCTGCTACGTTTTTGCGAAACAGCTATTCCACTAACCAATTTTCTCCAGTCGGCGGCAATTTCTGGTGATGCCGATACGCCGTTGCTTATGCCCAAGCTGATGTCGCGGTCATAGCCGAGAAGCCACTCGTGCATATTTACCGGAATGTTGTTGGGATTGAAAATACCAGCGTCCGAATAACCAAGTATTGGTGTTGCAATGTCGTCGGCCGCCACGATTATGAAACCGCCATCGGTGTTGAAGATGTAGAAGTTTGTGAATTCTGTTTGCGATGTAACGTCGCTGAATGTAGCACGTGTTGATACACCTAAGTTCTGTGACATGAACGATCTTGCCACGGTTTGGGCAGTTTCGACATCAACATGCTTTGCAAATATTGGCAAGGTAAATAGAACCAATAATGCTAACAAAAATAACCTTCTCATTTGTTACTTTTTAGTTTAAGGACCTCATAATCAATTAGTCTGCTATAAACGTGAAGTCCCTTGTCGAAAATAGCGGACGAAAACAAGCGACAAATGTAATTAAAATTACGATTTAAATTATTGGTGCCTGCTAAAAAATGTGCAAAGTGATTTCAACATTGCAATTCAAAAAGAAAAAAACGTTGTCTTTGTTGTCCTTGAAAAAAGAAAAGCCAGTACAGACGCAAAATTTTGCGTCTCAATAAATTATCCATCTTAGCTCTGAAAATAAAAAAGAAGACAACCAAGACAACCTTGGACAACTTTGCAATTCAATCAGAAAAAAATTGTCCTTGTTGTCTAAAAAAAGACATCAAGGACAACTATAAGTCGTTTTTTTATGAAACTACGATTCGGCTATAAATTTTTCTTCACAACCTGCTTGTTTATCACAAAGTCAACTGTGCTAACCCTTATGGTGTAGCTTGCAGCAGGAAGATTACCAAAATTCAATATCATTTCGTAGCTGTTTTGCGGTGCATCGACCTTATCCTGCATTACCATCTTGCCCAGCATGTCGTAAACCTCGATGTGTGCAGTACGATTTCCAAAATTATTGAGATCAAGGGTTAATTCATTGCAGAATGGATTAGGATAAGCCATGATTTCTGGAGTGCCGTCTGCATTATCGTCGCAAGCCACAGAAACTATCTCCGAAACTGTACGGCTTCCGTCGTAGTCAACCTGAACAAGGCGGTAGTAGTTGTCACCACTTGCTGCAGTGTAGTCGGTATAACTGTAGTTTTGTTGTTCAATGCTGTTGCCAGCGCCTGCTACTCGTGCAACTTCAACGAAGTTGATTGCATCGTCCGAACGCTCGATTACAAAGTAGTCGTTGTTGCGTTCGGTAGCTGTTGCCCATTCAACAATCGGGTTTCTGCCATCGCAGGTAGCTGTGAATGACAACAACTCGATAGGAAGCAAAGTGCTTTGGTCTTTTGAGCCGATAGTAAGGTATGATGGTTCTGTGTTACGGTGCGAAACTGCAGGAATAGAATCAACGGAAATGGTTATTGTAGCACCTGCAAAACTTGCCGGTCCACCCAATTTCTGCCAGCAGCTTCCCATCCACATTGCTCCAAAGATGTTTTCCTCGTCGTAGTTTGATGGGCTGCCGAAATGTGCATTAACATCTTCAGCAGAAAGCGTCAAGGTTGCATCAACTAATGTTGTTGAAGTATTAACATTCCAGTATTCAAAGTTGCTTACATGGTTGAACTGTGGATTGTTGCCATTGCAGTTGTCGGCAACGTTCCACCAACGAGGCAGGACATCGAGTCCAAATCCGCCCTCATTGGATTTCTGGTGGAAAGTTACTGCTGTAGTGCTGTTTATAGGAAGTTTTTTAATATATACGCTACCTAGTACATTTGGTTGGTCAACGCCATTGCTACCTGTCGGGAATGTGAAATCATCTTCTGCTATTTCACCTACCAATTTTGTAACCGTACCCGAAACGAAGCTGTTGTAATTTGTTACGTCTGCTTCTGCTCCAATATTGAAAGTTACATCACCAACCAATATGCCGTTATTAAAATTAGCCTTCTTATTAATTGCAACGCTACCGCTTGGAACGATGTTTCCTTCTGAACTGAAGGTTACCATGCCAAAAGTAATATCGTGGCTTATTGTCTGGTCTGCTGTACCGCAGAATGCTACAGTACCTTCGGTTGCGTCTAATGTTCCAATATTGTCAAGGTTGCCAGCAATCTTCAATGTCATGTCGGCAGGAACTGTGAGTGTTGCATTTTCAGCAATGGTTATATTGTTGGCATTTGCTTCGTTTGCCTGTGGCCAGGTTGGTGTTACACACTCCGATGGACCTATATATATGTTACTTTCCGTTGACGGCAATTCAGTAGCAACCGAATATTCATTGTCGTAAACATACCAGTTGGAAGCTGTATTCCAATCTGTTAGGCGACTAGTTGTACCGCTTCTCCATATATAGTCGTACGAAGATGGATTATCAACATTTGGTGTTGTAAAGGATATGTTGAAATCTTTTGCTTGTGCACATGTTGATGGGTCGGGATTGAAAGTGAGAGTAACATTTGCTTTCTCAGTAGCTGTATAGGTTGTTCCCGAAACAGCACCCGACGATGCTGTCCATGACCATGTTCCTGCCGACAAGTCAACACCTGCGTTGGTAGTGGTTGGCAGTGAAATTGGAACTCCCATACATTCAGGCTCAATTGTGAACTGTACATCCGGTTCCCATACTGCATACAAGTAATCGTAAGTCATGTACCTGTCGGCAGCCACCTGAGAAACTTCATTAGTATAGGTATTCTCCTTATAATATTTATTATTATTGTAATACAAGTAATTCGGTGTACAATCGCTTATAGAAGTAGGAACAGGCTCGCCCAAGGAAACGTTTTTCTTGTACCATCCCTTGAATATATAGCCATCGCGGGTTGGAACTGGGATGTCAACAGCCCCATTGATAGCGAGGGAAGGAGACGCACCACTTCTGCCGTCTGTACGAGCAATCGTGCCTTCACCATCATTCATGAACCATTCCATAAAGGTATATTCGGGTTTTTCAACATCCTCATACTCAGCGCGAAGCTTTACTGTGTAGGTTGCAAGGTAATCGACGTATGGATCATCGTGGCTTATAGGATGGATTTCAGTGCTACTTGGATTAAATCCTTCTACAATAAAATTATCAGGATGGTTAGGGTCGAACCAACGTGTAACTACCATCTTGGAATCAGCCTTCAGCGCGGTGAAAGTAGTACCCGGGTAGATGCGGGAGTTGGGGATATCTTCGTATTCTCCAGTTGATGAATTGTAAGTCTGCAACACCCAGTGAGAGAATACCTTGGTATCATTTATCGGTGAACAAGCCGGAGCTGCTATAACTTCTACATTGTCCTGATACAAGAATTCTTCGGTAGGTACTGGTCCTGTACCTGCATTGTCTTCATATACCACTGTAATACCATTTGCACCACGGAGTTTTGCACGCCACTTGCCATAGAGGTCGTATTTCTTTGTAATCCAGAAACGTTCTGGGGTTCTTGGAAGAATTTCATGAGTATTCTCGTCCTCGTATGAAACATCCGAATTCCAGGTAGCACCGTTGCCCCACTTGTCCATAGGATCGGTAAATTCGGTAGTCTTGTCGTAGGCAACAGTGTTACCATCATTCAAGACGACTGTATTTTCGTTGAATGCAAAAGCACCATCAAGACTCTCATCTGTGTACCAGCCCACAAACTCATAATCGTCGCGGATTCCTGTAGGTACACTTATTTTATTTCCGTAATCGATACGGAAATTCAGTGCCTGATTGTCCGAACCCCAGAATAAGGTACTATCGTCGTCACTTACATCTGGATGCAGGAATACACGGTACTGGATTTGTCTCCACTTGGCATATACGGTTACATTAGCTTCAGGCATCCTTGTGTTGAAGTTAAAAGGTCGCGTACAAGGCTCATCCACATACCATCCCTCGAATACAAATCCTCGAGGAGCCGAGTGAACATAATCACCGTATGACGAAATATTGGATCCGTATGCGACACCAGTCGTTTCGTGAAGCTGACCGCTAGGAGAGTAATCATTAAGTTTTACATTGTTGCCATTATAATAGGAACCGTCCATATAATTAATTTTATATGCGTTGCGAGTATAATAGAAGTTCATTGTATATCCAGAATTCGTAGTATCTGCTATGGTATATCCAGGTAAAGACGGACTAGGCTGATTAGCTGCAGTATTTGAAGACTTAGCCGTTATGGCTTCATCCAAATAATAGTTAACGCCATTATAAGTAGTGGTAGTTCTTCCTGCATAACTTTCTCCTGCAACCTGCGGGAACCATATATTGTAGGTCCATATGTTTGTACTAGTAGCATATCTAGCTACAAGATAATTGTTACCAGAACCAGTCATATCACCTAGAATTTGTTCGTCCATAGTTGCCACTACGCCCTTAACAGAACGTGTAGTACTTGAGCTATTCGGCCTTGTCCCAGAACCTATCATTACTATCCAGCTGACTAACTGATATGTACTGTTATTATATCTAAAAGTGGGGAATTCATCATATTGAGGCCACATTTCCCTAATGTTCTGACCATACTTGGCAGTAATGGGATAGTAATAATAAGTATAATATCCATCTGTGTAAAATGCCGCGTTAGCATAGGTACAAGTAGGATGATTATTGTCATTGCCGCATTGAACCCAATTAGCACTCATGTCCGTTCCATCTCCATTTTGTGCATATTGGTTATACTCTCCTTTATTTGGATTATTGGTTTTCTTATAATGACGATAATAAATAAACTTAACCGTATATTCTATTCTATCGTAATATACATTTACTATTGAATTACCTTCGGGGGCGATTGTCACATGCTCGTTAAAATTATTGAGGTAAAAACCTGTGTATTTTTTAGAAACTCCATTAATTTGGGCGTATCTAGTATTGGGATTGCTAGCGACCTCGTAAGAAGATATCACAGTGTTAATCTCAGTATTGGGCCTTCCTTCAAGATTAATAGCTTCCTCGAAATCATAACCGTCGCAGGTTACATTTTGCTTCCAAACAATAACTGTGTATCGGGATGTTTCATTTGCTTTCCATTTTGCATAAACATGCGTATTAGCTTCTAGACGACGTTCAAATACAAATTCAGAACCTGTTGGGTTACCATATTGCGTGGCTGGTTCGCCAGTGTACCAACCTACAAATGTATATCCGTTTCGCAGCATTTCCAGTTCAGGTGCATGCGTAGTTTCTCCAGCATGGACAAAGTCGGCAGCCTTGTAGGTTGCCCCCTTGCCGTTCTCGTGGTAAATCAGCCAGAACCCGTCGGATACAACAACATCAAATGTTACATTGCCAGTTATCTCAATTGTTGTTTCGCGGGTATAATTATGGGAATCATCGGTATGCCCAACAATATGTTCGCCGTCTGCCGGAGAATTTACCATCCATCCCTCAAATTTACTGGTGTTGCTACGAGGGGTGTAGTTGGTGTTTACCCTATATTGCATGCTGGTTACGTTTTTATCGGCACGGAACAGCAAGACATCGTTGTTGATAACGGCCTCATTCTCATCTAGGTACAATACAGAGAAAGACTTGAAAAGCATAGTGTAAAAATCCATCTCGGTTCCATCTTCCACACCAGCGTTCAGCCTGTTTTCTATCCTCTCACGCACACCGTCAAAAGTCAAGGCACTTGGGATATCATCCTCGGTGTAGTCTTCTTTTTCAATCCAGCCCCTGCACTGAACGCCCTCGCCCAGAGTGCCAAAACCCGGATTATAGACAATGCGTTTGAAATCGCCTCGTTCAATGTCAAGTTTTTTCACGTAAATCGTAACAATAGTGCCGTCTGCCTGATGCAAGTTCACTTTCAAGCGGTCATACTCGGGAGCGGCTGCGACAATATAAACTGAGAAGGAGTGTGCAGGGAAGGTTATTTTGCCGTTTTCGGAAGCCACGGTTGCAACGAACTCTAGTCCGTGGGTTCCTTCGTGGTAAATATCAAGAAGCTGACCATCGGCAAAGTCGGGAGCTTCCATAGAGACTATCGCCGGTTGTTCGGGTTCAGGCTGCCATTCCTGGCCATCCTTTGTGATGTTGATGTCGTAGGCGCAATATAGCTGCTTGCCGTTAGGAGATGTTCGCTCAACTGGAATAGCGTCAACCGAAGCGTCCTCCACACCACGCACTTTCAAAAACAGGGAAGTGTCGCCCGAAGTTTCGTTTACAATTTTTGTTGTTGCCTGCCCGACTGCATTGCCGCCCAATAGCATACAGACACCCATAAGTACAGCCAACAGCACCGAATTGAATAAGGATAATCTCATTTTTATTCTCCTATTGTTTATATTGTTTTAATTATTAACAAGTTACCAACAACGTCTCCTAAGAAAAATTGCTACGCGAAAATATCATTTTAAAAAATTAAATCAAGTTTGGATTATAGGTAAACAAATACTATTATACGAAATACCCTCCCCCGTAGATAAAACAACAACAATATTATCATAATTGCATAGATAAATTATATGTTTCATTATCGCCAAACCCAGTAGCAGCAAGGGATTGGACAACATTGGACGGCATTGAATATTTGGGGAATCTGAGAGATGTTGCGCGCAACATCTCTACTAGTACAGCCGCAAAATTTTGCGGCTCAACACAATTCATAGCTTTGCAAATAAAAAGAAGACAACCTTGACAACTTTGGACAACCATGCAATTCATCCAGAAAAAAAATGTTGTCATTTGTTGTCCCTGTTGTCTTTGAAAAAGAAGACAATGCCTTGCTGCTTTCAAATTTTTTTTCACCATTTCACAATTATGATTTATCTTTGCCGTTTGTCTTTATTCATACAGAAATGAACACGCTATTCTTAAAGGAGATAAAAGGTTTCTTCAGTTCGGTCATAGGTTATCTTGTAATTGCCGTATTCCTGCTGATAGTAAGCCTTTTCATGTGGGTATTCCCAACAAATTTCAATATTTTTCAGGTAAATGCTGCCAACATAGATACCTTGTTCATCATTTCGCCGTGGGTATTCCTTTTCCTTGTGCCAGCAATAACAATGAACATGTTTGCAGACGAACTGCGCACTGGCAACATGGAGCTTCTGCTTACCCGCCCTATATCAGAGTTCAAGATTGTCATGGCAAAATACCTAGCCGCCGTGGTGCTGGTTCTCATTGCATTGCTACCTACATTGCTCTTCCTTATTCCCATACACCTTTTGGCCGACCCTGTCGGAAACGTTGACTACGGAGCAATAGCCGGTTCGTACATAGGTCTGTTTTTCCTCGGTTCGGTATATGCTTCCATTGGTATCTTTGCAAGTTCGCTTTCGAAGAATGTCATAGGCTCGTTTTTGCTCGGAATAGTTTTCTGCTTCATGTTCTACCTAGGCTTCGACCTGCTGTCGGACTTGGTTTCGTCGGGAATAGGAACCGACTTTGTAAAATCACTTGGCATAAACGACCATTACAGCTCAATAAGCCGTGGCGTAGTTGATTCACGCGACATTATATATTTCTTGAGCGTGATAGCGGTTTTTGTATTCTTTTCTAAACTCAGACTTGAAAGTCGCAAATGGTAGGAGGGCAACATCATGACAAAGGAGACTGAAAACAAGAAATCGTATTCGCAGATGCGCCGCCAGAACCGCATGCAGAACATCATACAGGCAGTGCTTATTTTGGTGCTGATAGTTGTACTTAACCTTTTGTCGTCGCAGCTTTTCTTCCGTGCCGACCTTACAAAGGAAAAACGCTTCTCAATATCCGACTTTTCGAAAGAAGTGCTTGACAGCATAGACGACGATGTGTATATAGAGATATTCCTGAAGGACAACGATTTGCCTTCCGAGCTTGTCCGTTACCAGCGCACCGTTGACGACTTTATGAAAAACCTCTGCCAGTATTCGGGCAACATACGCTACGAGTTCAAGAATCCTTTTACCGAGCACAGTGGCGAAGAACAGGGGTTTGTGCAGAAGTGGTTTGGATTCCTTTCGGACGAGGAAGAGGTAGAGCCGCTTGAGAAAAAGAAAATATTTGCACAACTTTACAACAAAGGTCTGAATCCCACCTACATAGTGCAGGAAGAAGGCATGGGCGGCTCCGAAAAGATAATTTTTGCAGGTGCCTTGGTGAAATACAAGGAAAAAGACTTCCCTGTAAATCTACTTACTAACAGCGTTTCGGGCAACACTCCATATACCATGCTAAGTTCCACCGAACTTGAACGCGATTTTGTACATGCACTGTGGATGCTTTCGAGCCGCAAGGTGCACAAGGTGGCATTTCTTGAAGGTCATGACGAACTTGATGAGAACCGCACATACGATATTATGACCTCGTTGTCAAAGTATTACCGCATAGAGCGCGTGAACATGAATGGAAGCCTTAAGGCGCTTGACGAGTACGGGTGTGTGGTAGTAGCCAAGCCGCAGGCGAGATTCAACGAGCGCGACAAGTACATCATCGACCAGTACATAATGAACGGCGGAAAAGTCATCTGGCTGGTGGAGTGGATGAACTTTGACATGGACAGCCTCAACAACAACCCAACCGCCATGGCTCTGATGAACGACATCAACCTCAGCGACCAGCTTTTCAACTACGGCGTGCGCATAAATCCCGACCTTATTCAGGACTTGCGATGCCTGCAGATTCCGGTGTGCGTCAACACTGTGGAGGGCAAGCCACAATTTGAACCTAAGCCGTGGTACTACTTCCCACTAATAGTTCCCGACACACTTCTCGAGCACCAGCTTGTGAAGAACCTTGATGTGATGCGTACTTGCTTTGTAAGTTCAATCGACACCGTTGGCGAAGATTCAAATGTAAAGAAAACCATATTGTTAAGGACTTCGCCATACGCCAAGGCACTGTCGCATCCTGTAGAAATCAGCCTTGACATACTTCGCGAAAAACCAGAAATGCTCACTTTCAACAAACCTAATATGCCCATAGCTGTGCTGCTAGAAGGCGAATTCAAGTCAAATTTTGCCAATAGGCTTCCGCCAGAATTGGCTGACAACAAGGACTTTAAATTCAAAGAGCGAAGCAAAAAGACACAAATGATAGTCATTTCCGATGGCGACTTTATCCGCAACGAAATCAAACGCATGGGCGACAAGGTTCAGCCTTATCCGCTTGGATACGACAAATACTACGATGCCCAATATACTCCCGGAAATACCCAGTTTATAGTAAACTGCGTGAACTACCTATGTGCCGATGAAGGACTTATATCTCTGAGAATGAGAGAACTCAAGAGCCGTACCCTGAATGCTACAAAAGTAAAGGAAGACAAGACCTTGTGGATTTGCGTCAACCTTATCGTTCCAATATTTATCGTGCTGATAATCGGGTTCACTATCATAGTAATCCGCAAAGTAAAATATTCCAAAAAAGAAAAATAGAACCTCATGAAGAAAACAAACCTCCTGCTGCTAATAGTAACCGTAATACTGATAGGTGTTTCGATTGCAATATTTTTTGTGCGCAACTACGACTCGCAGAGCACACTGCGCGACTTTGCCGTCGAGGACACTGCATCCATAAACAAGATTTTCCTTGCCAATAAAAGCGGTTCGGCTGTTACACTTGAACGCAAAGGAAACCACTGGACTGTGGACGGAAAATACACCGCCCGCCGCGATTTCGTGAACAATTTGCTAACTACAATCAAAAAGATTGAGGTCAGCTCGCCAGTATCGTCGGCAAAAATGGACAGGGTGATGAAAGACCTTGCCGTGCAGGGCATTAAGGTGGAAATATATCAGGATGACGAACTGGTTAAGACCTATTATGTTGGCGGAGTAACCGAGGATAACAACGGGGCATACATGATTCTGGAAAACTCCGACCGTCCGTTCGTATTGTCGCGTCCGGGGTTCACGGGTTACCTTACTGTTCACTACCTGCCCGAACTTTCGGAATGGCGCGAACGCATAGCCTTCAACTACAACGTCGAGGATATTGCAAGGGTTTATGTGGAATATCCCGACAAGGACGAATCGTTCATCGCCGAGCGACTTGGCGAAAACAGCTACAACCTCAAGAACATTGACGGCAGCAGCATCAACGAACCATTTGACACCCTGCGCGTAAAGGAATTTGTAAGCCGCATAAAGTTCGTCGGATTTGAAACTTTCATACTCGACAGCCTCCAAGCCGAAAAGCGCGACAGCCTGCAGAAAACAGAAATGATGGCATCGTTTACTATCGAAGACAAGACCGGGGCTAAAAGCAAACTCCTGACCTACAGACGTCCAAATACTACAGGGCTTTTCGACCCAGAAGGAAATATTTTTGAATACGACATCGACAACCTATACGGAATAATAAATGGTGAAGTTGTAATCCTACAATATCCAATCATTGACCCGATAACATTCTACAAATCGGATTTCTTCGGCCAGAATCACCACGAGGCAATAAGGTTCAAGGAAGTACAGGCACCATAGGGATTTACGAGTTACGATTTTAGATTGACGATTGGGGCTGACAAGATGCAAAGGGATTTACGAGTTACGATTGACGATTTTTGTAGCAGCGCAATGCATTGCGCTGCTAAATCTTCAAGCCTTTGCTGTTTTGTGCGGAACATTTGTTATAATCTTCAAATCATCAACCTTTTAACCAACCATCAACCGTCAAACTAAAAAACAAATAAAAAAACACACCTGTTTCAATAAAAATTTATAATTTTACGCCCTATTAAAATTTTAAAAACTTAAAAAAATTATATATGGATTTCGTAATATCAAGTTCGGAGCTTCTATCACACCTACAGATTGTTAGCAGGGTTGTGAACTCAAAAAATGCTCTACCAATTCTCGACAATGTATTGCTGTCGATCGAAGACGGTATTTTAAAAATTACGGCAAGCGACCTTGAAAGCACAATCACAACAACGTTGCCGCTTGAAAACTACAGCGGGAATGGAGTAATCGCTACCGACACAAAGAAAATCATTGAAGTGCTGAAGGAATTTCCCGAACAGCCGCTTACATTCAACATCAACACCGACGACAACCGCATCGACATTGCATCGCAGAACGGTAACTATACTCTCGTTGGCGTAGATGGTTCCGATTTTCCACAAGCATCGCAGCTGAAGCAGGAAAAGGTGATAAGCATGAGCATTAGCCCAGATATACTTTACGGAGGTATAACTTCTGCAATTTTCGCTACCGGCGACGACGAACTCCGCCCAATTATGAATGGTATTTTCGTTGAATTGCAGGAATCAGGCGTCAACTTCGTAGCAACCGATGCACACAAGCTCGTGAAATATACACGCAAGGAAGTTAAGGCTGAGACCGAAAGCTCATTCATCCTGCCTAAAAAGCCGGCCAACATACTGAAAACCATCCTTCCAAAGGCTTCGGACGATGTTATGCTTGAATTTGATGATAAGAACGCGGTTTTCACTTTCGGTTCAATAAAGCTCGTTTGCCGTCTGCTTGAAGGTGCTTACCCGAACTACAATTCGGTAATTCCACGCGAAAATCCAAACATACTAACAATCGATAGACTTGAACTTTACAACTCGTTGCGCCGTGTAGGTATGTTTGCAAGCCAGTCGAGCAACCTCGTTGGACTGAAAATCACAGGCAACTCACTTGAAATATCGGCTCAGGATATGGATTTCTCAATTTCAGGAAAGGAATCTATACCTTGCCAGTACCAAGGCGATGAAATGGAAATCGGATTCAAGTCGAACTTCCTTGCCGAAATACTAAGCAACATTTCCACCACCGAAGTTGTCGTTGAATTGTCGGATCCAACCCGTGCCGGAATAATATTGCCAAAGGACAATGAAAACCCAGATGAGGAAGTGCTGATGCTTCTCATGCCGATGATGATAAACAGAATGTAACACAATACTTGATTACCCGATTATTCGGGTAATCTTTTTATATGCCAATATGAGAATACAACTTCACAAGCCGATAGTTTTTTTCGACCTCGAAACGACAGGCGTAAACATTGCCACCGACAGGATTGTCGAGCTTTCGATAGTCAAGGTCTTTCCAAACGGTGAGGAAATGCGCAAGACCTACCGCATAAATCCCGAAATGCCAATTCCACCACAATCAACGGCGGTTCATAAGATTACAGACGAAGATGTAGCCAATTGCCCAACGTTCAAGCAGATGGCAAAGGAATTGGTGAAGATTTTCTCCGATGCCGACATTGCAGGCTACAACTCCAACAAGTTCGATGTTCCACTGCTTGCCGAGGAATTTATACGCGCAGGTGTTGATTTCGACCTCAAGAAGCGCAACTTTGTTGATGTGATGAGCATATTCATGAAGAAGGAACCGCGTAATCTGTCGGCAGCATACAAGTTCTACTGCAACGGCGACCTTGAGAATGCTCACTCGGCAAATGCCGACACCGAAGCAACCTACGAGGTCTTCAAGGCTCAGCTGGAACGCTATTCCGACATTGGCAACGACATACAGGAAATTTCAAAGTTCTCGACCTACAACAGCAATGCCGACTTCATGGGACGTCTTGTTTACGATGCCGACCACAATGTGGTTGTCAACTTTGGCAAATACAAGGGAATGCTTCTGACCGATGTATTCCGCAAGGACTCGGCATACTACGACTGGATGATGAAGGGAGAGTTCCCACTTTACACCAAAAAAGTTCTCACCGACGAATATATGAAGTTCAAGATGAACTCAAAGAAATAAATTATTGTGCTTGTTTAGCGACAAAACAGAGGAATAAAATAACAAAAGCGGCGGACACATTATTATCCACCGCTTTGTTTATATTCTATGTCCTTCGGGATTTGCACTCCCGAAGGCGAGAGTATAAGGATATTTTATCCGCTTTTTTATGCTTATTCTTCCTTATATACATCCAAGATGCTGAAAATCTTTGTTTCACCATACGAATCGGTTGTCCAAACACGACCAATCTCCTTGTCAACCTTTGTAACCTTGTAGCCAGTCCTGTAGCTTCCTACGAAATTAGCCATTACTTCATCGCCAACATTTATCTCCTGCTCAAGTGGAACAAGCTTGCAATATTCCTTTTTATATACGATTATCTTTCCAGCCCATCCCGACAGAAGCAAATACTTGTCGGCAGCATTTATAAGTGTAAAAATCTGGTAGCTTCCATCGGAATAAAGGGTAACCTGTGCGCCTGGCTGCCATTCGTTGTTCTTAAGCACGGTGAATGTGTTTGGCTTCAACTGCTCGTTGGCATGTTCGTTGGCAAAACCCTTTCCATCGTCTGTCCAGTCCATATCGAGGTAGCAAACCTTTGGCGATGAGGGATTTGAATCGTCGGTAACAATGGCACGCTCCATTCCCGAACCGCTTTGCCACCATGTGAGAACAATGTCGCCCTTCTTTGCAGTCTGTCCCTGTGGAATCGGAATTATCAGTGCATTAGGCATTTCAATATCCTGTCCCATGCTTGTTACAACCGATGTCTTTTCGCCAATGCTCTTGAGACTTGCATTATAAAAGATGTAGGTTTCATTGGCTGGGTCGTTGGATTCCTTTAGTTTGTCGGGATAGAATGAATGTATCGACAATACAGTCTGTCCTTCTGCAAGGCCGTCATTCTTTGCCCAATCTGGGAAATACCACGGAAAATCAGAAGCTTCTATTTCCTTGTCCACCTCTGTCTTTTCTTCTTCGGTTGCCTCGGCAACATTCTCAATCGTTCCATTTTGGAATGAACCCCCGCAACTTGTAAATGCCAATGCTAGAGGCAATACAAATGCTAACAAATAATTCTTTTTCATTTCTATACCTATTTAAAATTATTAGGCAAATATAATGTATGGTTTTTAATTGGCAAATACAAAGGTTTTGGAAAGATGTGCTGGCAACGGAATCTTGCGGGTTGCAATTTTTTTGCGCCTTCATTACACATTTTGTGAAACACATTTTGTGAAACCTAAAATTATTATTATTTTTGTACCGTAAATAATTTGGAATTTTATGGTAAATCCCTTTGTAATAAAATCATACGAATCGAAAGAGTTTTTTTGCGACCGCGAAGAAGAGTTGCAATTAATGTTACAAAATTGCATCAATAAAACAGACATGACATTGGTTTCTCGCCGTCGCATGGGAAAGACAGGTCTTGTTTTTCGCCTTTTTGACGAGCTAAATTCAACGCATCCCGAAATATTTACGGTGTATCTGGACATTTTTATATCGCGTAATCTTGATGATTTCATTAAATTGTTTGCGGAAGCTGCTGTTAAAGCATTTCCTACAAAAACAAAAATTGGTGAACGTTTGATGAGTTTCATCAAGTCGTTGCGACCACAGGTAACATACGATTCAATAACTGGTGAACCGCAATTTCAGATAGCATATCACAATGAATCAGAGAAAGAATACACATTGCGCAGTCTGTTTGAATTATTGACTTCACAAAATGTTCATATTGTCTTTGCGATAGACGAATTCCAGCAAATACGAGAATATCCTGAACAAAATATGGAAGCAATGTTGCGGACCTATATGCAACGGTGCAACAATGTAACTTTCATTTTCAGCGGTAGCAGGAAACATTTGATGACTGATATTTTTACTAATGCACGTAAACCATTCTATTCAAGCACGTCTTTTGTTTCAATCGACAAAATTTCCGCCACAAATTATTCCGATTTCATTTGCAAGCAATTTTCAGCACACAAACGGAAAATTACAGATGATGCCGTTAATTTCATCCTTGAATGGACGCAAAGGCATACATACTATACACAATTTCTCTGTCACACTATTTATGCAAACGGGCAGAAAAATATTGATATACCCGAAGTAAAAAAAGCTTGCGGACAAGTGTTGAGCCAGCGAGAACCTGTATATTTGCAATACCGTAAAATGCTCACCGACAAGCAATGGGATTTCTTAATTGCAGTGGCCAAGGAAGGCAGTGTAAGACAAATTACAGCCGCTGATTTTTTGAAGCGCTATAAAATTGGTGGAGCATCAGTTTCAAAACGACTAGTTGAATCTCTTTGCGAAAAGGAATTGCTAAATGCCGAAGTTAGCCTTGATGGTGTAGAATATTCTGTTGATGATGTTTTCTTTTCGCGTTGGCTTGAAGCAATATAAGTGCATTACACATTTTGTGTAACACAATTTGTGAAATTAAAATGGTGTTCATTTCAAGATATTGCATTTAGAATGCAGAAAATTAAGAAATGTAAAATATAGTGCTTTTATAATCAAATATTTATTAATTCATAAAAAAAAGGAATACACCATTTTTGATGTATTCCTTTGCATTTTGTCTGTTTGAAAACGTAAAACTATATGTGGTTTTCAATCCATAATCCTTACCTTAGTCTTGCTGGTTTTCTTCTTCGTATTTTCTTCGTGCCTCCTCATCTTTTGCGATAAGTTCTGCATTATGTTGCTTTACGTATGCACTATAACGTTTTGCGCTACTTTTTGCAGTATTCGCAGCTGTCATTGCAACATTGTATTTATTCACACTTTGACCTGTTTTTTTGGCATTTGAATATTCATTTATAGTCTTGTTGGCACCGCCAATAAAAATGTTTGCCAAGTCTAGTAAAAAATCTAACATAATCCTAATTTTTAAATGTTTATACTTATTGAAAAATTCTAGTGTTTGTGCGAATCATTAAATCGTAGAATGATTCTTTGTATTCTTTTGTGCATTTTCTTGGGGGAATATCATTTACATCTAAATGTTCAATGTCCTTGCACGATGTAAGTTCTCCAAAATATTCTATTCTGCATCCACCTCCACACAAGTATTTTAGTTCACAATCCTTGCAGGGTCTAAGATTGTTGATATTTGATTTTTCGTGAATGATACGCGATAGTTTTGCAATACGTTCAAATGGAATATCTTTTACATTTCCAATACTTGGAACAGATGGAATTCTTGAGCAGAAAAATACGTCACCATTTGCAGAAATAGAAATTTCACCATATATGCAATTCTCCATTATTCGCCTTTGCCTCATTTTGCTAATAAATGGATAGTCATACAAATCTACTCCATAATATTCCGAATATATTTTAGTCGTTAGTTCGTTATACTTTACTTTTTCTTCTTCGTTTAGGCTGATTTCCCTACCTTCCAACATTTCCGTACAAACTCTAACAATAAAGTCTTCTCCGTGATATTTTGCCGTAAGGTCTTTTATAAACTCAACATAGTTATGAATATTGCTTTCGAATTCACTGTCAAAAAATGGGGTAATCGCCACTATTACTTTAACTCCAGCAGCAACAAAAAGGTCAACTGTTTTCAATGTCTTATTAAATGCTTTTACCCCTCTGACTTTTGCATTGGAGCTTTCGTCAAAACCATCTATGCTAAATTGTACATATGAAATGAGAGGAGCGACTTCTTGAATCATGTCGGGTCTCCACAAAGTTCCGTTTGTAAGCAATTTTATTTCTAACCCAAGCTCGTGTGCAAACTTTATTATTTCAACTATATTTTTGTGTGTAGCAATTTCTCCACCAGTAAAAGTAACATCAATGCCACCAACCTTTTTGAAATCTTCCAAAACATTGAATATTTCTTCTGTTGTCAACTCGTTTGTTAATGCTGAACCCGCCCTCATATAGCAATGCGGACACTTCATATTGCAAACGTTAGTTATGTAAAAATGTAGCGATAGCTTGTCCACAAACGAAGGCTGGACATTTTTTTCTTCAAGGTGCTTTGCTTCTATTTGTATCAGAACATTTACATAGTCATCCTTTGGACATTTAGTGATGGCTATTGCATCATTTATAGTATGTTCGGTCAGGGATTTAAAGAAATCTAGTTGTTGTTCGTTGTCAAGGACAATCCAATTTGCTGTTTCACTGCAGATTACCAAATATTTACCATTGTATTGTCTTATGCACCATTCTGGAAAATTATATCGCTTATTTATATCTATAGTTTTATTGCGTTCCATAGTTTTGAATTAAAAAAGAGGTTGCAAATAATTTAAAAATGCAACCCCTGTTAATTTTAGTATTCACCTTGATAATCAACATTTGTACAGCACCTAGTATAACAACCGAACGATACTGTCACATTGATTACTTCCGAATACTCAACAACTTCGTAAGATATATTCATCTTAATTTAAGTTTTTAAATTTAGGCATATTCACTAAAAACTAATTCAAGCAATGCCTTATAACTTGAAAAAGTTTAGGATATTAGTCGTCATAATCATATCCATCTTCATCGTATTCTGCTCTGGCATCTTCATCAGGAATCATCCAGTCGAGAATTTCGTCTATTTCAGGTCCTTTTTTCATGTTAACACAAATAAAATCAGGCATATTTACACTATAAAACCTCACTTGAGCAATGCCAAACAACTCAAAAGAAGTATAAATGCAAATTTAAATCATCTAAATTATCCTTTCTATTTCTTCTGTTGCACATTTTACCTCAAATTTGTGGCAAATTTTACCACAGGGGAATTTAAGAATTGGCTTCGCAGAGCTAAAGGTTACGATTTAGAATTACGATTTGTTTTTTCAATTCAGGAAAAATATTTATCTTTGTCCCAAAATTATTTCGAATATGCCAGCAACTGCAACAGTAACAAATAATAAAATAGCAATAAAGTCCATGCAAGCTACAAGAAAAGCAGAGGATTGTTCTGATATGCCTGCTAATTGCAGACCATTCGAAGATTTTGCAGTCGCTTTGAAAAATGCAGTAAAGAAGCACTATGAAAAAATATAGGCTTGTTGTTACTGACAATGTTTGGAATAACTTGGCTGAAATCACCCAATATATAACTTCGGTAGCTTCAGAAAATCTGGCTATGAAATATACCGACCAATTGCTTGATGAAATAAGAGAACTCTCAAATCCTTTGCTTGCTGATGCTATGCAGTTTTCGCAGTGGCAAACAGCAAAGCAACTTCATCCACAGGCCAAACGTCTAATTACAAAAAACAGAAAATGGAATATTATTTTCCATATTGATGGACAATTTGTTGTGATTGATGGGATTATAGCCACATCAAATTTGCATTAGTTTTATTTTGTTCTGCTTTCGGTTTGCTCAAAAATTATCAATTTCTTTGAGCATTCCTTTAAGAAATCGTGTCCCAGTAGTTCCGAAATTTTTATCAGCAAGGCAAGGTCTATGCTCGGCTTTTTCAGCATCTTGTAGGTATTGCTGCGGTCGGAATGTATGGCGGCGGCGAACCAAGTGACTGTCCGACCTTGTCGTTTCAGTTCCTGCCTTATCATATTTCCAATGTGAATTTCTTCCATAAAAAATGTCGCGAGCAAATTTTTATTTTCTTGGAAGGCCTGGAAAACCTGAAAGGATTAATAAAAAACTCACGACATAAGTCGCGAGCGTTCCACTTTGAACTAATCCTTTCTCTTTTTAAGTTTCCAGCTTTACCAAGAAAAATAGTCGGTTAAACGCTATCTTGCTGTATGTTAAATGTTATGTTCTTCTTCCTGTTTCGTAAATTTTATGGTTAACGGGACAAAAGTAAGGAAAAATATAGAATGTATGCTGGTGAGAGAACAAAAAATTTATTTTAAATTATTCCGCTATTAGTTTTATTTTTGCAAAAATTTTACATCGATGTTAGACCGTATTAGAAAAATAAGCGAAGAGGTTGCTAGTTTCGCACCCAAGGCATTAAGCGAAGTTGAAGATTTCAGAATTAAATACTTGTCGAAGAAGGGCTTAATACCCGCATTGTTCGACGATTTCAGGAATGTTCCCGTTGAGCAGAAAAAGGAAGTAGGCCAGCGTATAAACGAGCTTAAGCAGACGGCTCTTGCCAAGTTGGAAGAACTGAAGGCTTCGTTGCAGGTAAGCAACGACGGCAAGGTAGAACTCGACCTTAGCCGTCCAGGCGACCCGATGAACCTCGGTGCACGTCATCCGCTGTCGATAGTAAGGAACGAAATCGTGAACATCTTCACTAAAATCGGTTTCAGCGTAAACGAAAGCCAGGAAATCGAGGACGATGCCCACTGCTTCGAGAAGATGAACTTCCCGCCCGACCATCCGGCACGCGACATGCAGGACACCTTCTTCATCTCATCCGATATGAATGTGCTGCTCCGCACCCACACATCGTCGGGACAGTCGCGCGAAATGGAAACAATGACTCCGCCAATCCGCAGCCTTTCACCGGGACGAGTTTTCCGTAACGAGGCTATTTCGGCACGCGCTCACTGTCAGTTCCATCAGATTGAAGGTCTCTACGTTGACAAGAATGTCTCCTTCGCCGACCTCAAGCAGACACTCGACTACTTTGCAAAGGAATTCTTCGGCGAGAAGTCGCAGATTCGTATGCGTCCGTCGTATTTCCCGTTCACCGAACCATCGGCAGAAGTGGATGTAAGTTGTTCGCTCTGTGGTGGCAAGGGCTGCAATGTGTGCAAGGGTAGCGGTTGGCTCGAAATTCTCGGCTGCGGTATGGTTCACCCCAACGTCTTCAAGGCTGCTGGCATCGACCCGAAGGTTTATTCAGGCTTCGCATTCGGCATGGGCATCGAGCGTATCGCCATGTTGCGTTTCGGCGTCAAGGACTTGAGGTTGTTCTTCGAGAATGACATTAGGTTCTTGGAGCAGTTCACGGATGCATATTAATGCAGTTTCTGGTTTCAAGATTTCTAGTTTCTGGTTACCCAAAATGCAAAAAATGTATAAATGATAATCTGTAGCGGCGCAATGCATTGCGCCGCTACAAAAATGATATAAAACAATCATAAACATAGAAACACAGAAACGTGAAACATAGAAACGTGAAACTATTTCAAACCATTCAACGAGCGCAAATCATTGAACCTTGAATTTTTGAACCTTGAACATGAAACCTAGAAATGGCGCAGCCATAGAACGGCGAAGCCCTCAACGAAGTTAAACTCAGAAACCATGAAACCTTATCCCCTATTTCTCCTCCACGGTCTCTTCGATTGCCCTCTTTCCTGGAAACCCATCGCCGACCAGCTTTCATCAACCTTCTCCGTCCACCTTCTTCCTCTCCGCAACCACCGCGATGCAAAGCGTTATCCTACGATGTCATTTGATGAAATCGCTGAAGACATAAAGGCTTACGCAGAAGAACACGGCATAGAAAAGTTCAGCCTTGTTGGGCATTCGCTTGGCGGAAAGTCGGCTATGCAGTTTGCTCTGAAATATCCGCAAATGCTTGAAAAGCTGATTGTTGTTGACATTTCGCCTTGCAGGATGAACTCGCTTGTTGAATATAATCCACTTATAACCAATCTTCTAAACCAAGTCGTTGCAATAAAGAATCTTCCTATCAATGATTTTCGCTCGCTTTCGGACCTTGCAAATGCAATTTCAAATTTCGATGACGATACCAAGCGTGCAATTATTGGAAATATAAACTACAGCGACAAAAAATTCTCATGGCACATTGACATTGATGCAGTATTCAACAATTTTGACAAGCTAAGCGGCGGATTTGAAGCCGATGATTTCATTGACAGTAAAATTGAGGTTTCGACCTTGTTCGTCAAGGCTATGGATTCGGATTTTTTCCCAACAGCGGACTATAAGGCTGCAAAATACATTTTTCCCAACAGCGAAATAACTGAAATTCAGGGATGTACTCATAGAATTCACTTTGAAAAACCAGAACAGCTCGCCAAAGAAATATTAAAATTTCTAAATAAATCCAATTTTTGAGCTAATTTTGCATTACTAAATTCATAAATTATGGCTGATAACTATTTGGAAAACAGATACGAGGAAGTATTTGGACAGGGAAGCGCAAAGTCGCATTCAAAGCACGTAAATTCCATTGATACAATAATTGCAAAAAACCGCAGCTACCGTGGCTACAAGAAAGATTACATTGTAAAGCCCGAAATGATGGAACGCATTGTGGCTGTTAACACCAAAATTCCGTCGGGACGCAACCAGCAGGTGCTGAGGTTCAAGATTGTAACCAAGGAAACCGGTGCCGAAAAGGTTTTGAAAAACATACATCTTGGTGGTGCTTTGCCCGAACTTCATTTGCCTTTCGCAGGCACCGAGCCCGAAGCATTTGTAATTATATGCTCAACCACTGCCGAAAACAAGATTGTTGACATTGACCTTGGCATTTCAATGCAGACAATGCTGCTGAAAGCGGTGGAAATGGGGCTCAACGGCATCATTATCTGCGCTTTCAACAAGGAAGAAATAAAACGTGAATTTTCGCTGCCATACGAACCTCTGGCAATCGTTGCAATCGGCAAGGGCGACGAAAAGATAGAATTTGTTCCTATTTCCGAAGCCGACAGCCATGCCTACTACCGCAAGGACGGAATACACTATGTGCCAAAGGTTAAGTACGAAGACCTTGTGATATAAAAAACTATGGCAAGAGAATCAAAGCAACGCATATAAATCATTTTTAAATTTTTTTAAACACATTTTATGGAAGTTGCATAAATTTGCAGCCAATTAAATTTTCAAGAAATGCTTACATTAAAATTAATACGTGATGACAAGGATTTCGTCATCAACCGTCTGAAAATAAAGAATTTCGACGCAACAGAACTAGTAGAAAAAATCATAGCTTGCGATGACCGCCGCAAGGAATGTCAATTTGCAAAGGACAACATCCTAAAGGAATTGAACACCATAGCCAAGCAAGTAGGTCAACTTTTTGCACAGGGCAAGAAGGACGAAGCTGAACAGGCAAAATCGAAGACTGCCGAACTCAAAGAACAGGTAAGGGAACTTGAAGCAAAGCAGGCCGAAGCCGAAAAGGAACTTAACGGCTATATGGTACTTCTTCCCAATACCCCGCACGAATCCGTTCCTCTAGGCAAGGGCGAAGACGATAACGTAGTTGAAAAAATGGGCGGAACCATTCCCGAATTGAAGTTTAAGAAACCGCATTGGGAAATTATAAAGGACTTGAATATCATAAATTTTGACCTTGGCACAAAGATTACAGGTGCAGGATTCCCCGTATATCTCGGCAAGGGTGCAAAACTACAGCGCGCACTTATAACTTTCTTCCTCGATGAGGCAGAAAAGGCTGGCTATGCCGAAGTGCTTCCTCCTCTGATGGTCAACGAGGACAGCGGTTACGGAACAGGTCAGCTTCCCGACAAGGAAGGTCAGATGTATCACGCAACAGTTGACAACTACTATCTTATTCCAACTGCCGAAGTTCCTGTAACCAACCTTTACCGCGATGTCATCCTCAACGAGAAGGATTTCCCGATAAAGAATGTTGCTTATTCTGCTTGTTTCCGTCGCGAAGCTGGTTCGTGGGGTGCAAACGTGCGTGGACTAAACCGTCTGCACGAATTCGACAAGGTGGAAATAGTACAGATTCGCAAACCCGAAGATTCGTACGAGGCTCTGGAAGAAATGAAGGCTCATGTTGAAGGCTTGCTCATTAAGCTGGGACTTCCTTACCGTGTTTTGCGCTTGTGCGGTGGTGACATAAGCTTCACATCTTCGCTCACATTCGACTTCGAGGTTTTCTCGGCAGCACAGGAAAAATGGCTTGAGGTTAGCTCTGTATCTAATTTCGAGGATTTCCAAGCAAACCGCTTGAAACTTAGATACCGTACAGCCGACAAGAAAACACAGCTTTGCCATACTTTGAACGGAAGTGCATTGGCATTGCCGAGAATTATGGCTGCAATCATAGAAAACTACCAGACCGAGGACGGAATTATTGTTCCAGAGGTGCTGAGAAAATATACTGGTTTTGACAAAATATAAAATCAATTGACAATCAGTGGCGTCGTGGCGCGCCGTGACACCACAACAATACAAAAGTATAGACGCAAAATTTTGCGTCTCAACAAGAAAGAAACATTTTTACCCTTGTTTACAAAAAAGTCGGATTTTATGCCGACTTTTTTTATTTTTAATATTATTTTTACCGCCCAAAATTAATCACAATGACGGAGAAGCTTTGGACAGTTAAAGAATGTAACGACAAGCAATCGGTTGCAAGACTTATGAAAGATGTTGGCGTTGACAAATTAATAGCCACATTGCTTGTTCAGCGCGGCGTTCACAACTACGACGAGGCGAAACGCTTTTTCCGTCCACAACTTTCCGACCTATACGACCCCTTCCTGATGAAGGACATGGACAAGGCCGTTGACCGATTGACACGAGCAATCGACAGCAAGGAAAAAATTCTCATCTTTGGCGACTATGATGTTGACGGCACTACAGCCACAGCACTCATGATTCGTTTCCTTAAGGGAATAGATGCAAATGTTGACTACTACATTCCCGACCGCTATCTTGAAGGTTACGGGTTGTCGCAGAAGGGAATAGACTTTGCTGCCGAAAATGGCATAACACTCCTAATTACCGTTGACTGCGGTATCAAGGGCAACGAAAAAATAGATTACGCCAACAGCAAAGGCATAAACGTGATTGTATGCGACCACCACACCGCCGGCGACGAATTGCCAAACGCCTACGCAGTCCTCGACCCCAAACGTCCCGACTGCAGCTATCCTTTCAATGAGCTTTCGGGTTGTGGCGTGGCTTTCAAACTGCTACAAGGCTACATACAAAAGCACAATCTTGACATTGAGAATATTACAAAATACCTTGACCTTGTTGCTGTTAGCATTGGCTCCGATATTGTTCCCATAATTGGCGAAAACAGAACTCTTGCTTTCTACGGATTGCAAAAGCTGAACACTTCGCCTTGCACTGGACTTGAAAGCATAATCGACCTTACCGATTTGAGCAACAAGGAAATACAAATAAACGACATTGTATTCAAGATTGGACCAAGAATAAATGCCGCCGGGCGTATCGACACTGGCAAAACAGCTGTAGAACTGCTAACAACCACAGACCGCGACTTTGCATTGCAAATAGGCAATTCCATTGACGGCATGAACAGCTACCGCAAGGAAATAGACCGGAACATTACCGAAGAGGCAATTGCCCAGATTGAAGACGACGAAAGACTGAAAAATGCATATTCCACAGTGGTATTCTCCCCAAACTGGCACAAGGGCGTGGTGGGAATAGTAGCATCAAGGCTTACAGAAACTTACTACAGACCAACGGTTGTCCTTACCGAAAACAACGGACTTGTAGTTGGTTCGGCTCGCTCGGTGGAGGGATTCGACCTATACAAGGCTGTAACTGCCTGTGGCGACTTGCTTGAAAATTTCGGTGGACACACATACGCTGCCGGACTAACAATGAAAAAGGAAAACCTTGAACCTTTCAAGCAGCGGTTTGAGGAATATGTACGCACCAACATTACCGAAGAACAGCGCCATCCTGTCATCCGTATCGATACCGAAATAATGATAAAGGAGATAACTCCCAAGACTTATCGCATTTTGAAACAGTTTGCACCTTTCGGACCAGGAAATATGTCTCCTGTATTTGCTTCACGTCAAATATATGACAACGGAATGGGCAGGCAAATTGGCAAGAACCTCGAACACTTGAAGCTGAAAATTGTACAGCAGGTTGGCGACAACAACTGTATTGATGGAGTTGGTTTTGGTTTCGGTGCCAATTACGAGATAATTTCCGAATTTAAACCCTTTGACATTTGCTACCACATTACCGAAAACAATTTCATGAACCAAACTACCTTACAGGTACAACTTCTTGATATCAAAGAAGCCGAGGTAGAAAATTGATTTTGGTCGTTGCAAAACTTTTGCACACAAGTGTAATAACTGTTATTTTCCGCCAAACTCCATCAGGTAAGTCTTGAT
>JAGCNN010000113.1 GCA_017645925.1 Bacteroidales bacterium | reverse complement strand
TTACAATTCCAAACTCGGTGACATCCATTGGCGGTTATGCTTTTTATAACTGTAGCAGCTTGACATCCGTTACAATTCCAAACTCGGTGACATCCATTGGCGGTTATGCTTTTTATAACTGTAGCAGCTTGACATCCGTTACAATTCCTAATTCGGTAACAAGGATTGGCAGTGGCGCTTTTTATCGTTGCAGTGGAATAACCGAACCATTATACAATGCAAATTGTTTTGCATATTTTCCCAGCGATTATGCTACCGAGTATACAATTCCCGATGGGATATGGAAAGTAGTTGGAATGGCATTTTATGGTTGTAGTGGTTTGCAGTCGATTACAATTCCCAATACAGTAACCCATATCGACAGTAGTGCATTTTATGGTTGCAGTGGATTAACCTCTGTTACTATTCCAAGTTCTGTAACACATATTGGTATTAGTGCTTTCAGTCATTGCGATGGTCTTACATCTGTAACTATTCCTAGTTCTGTAACTAATATGGGCGAATATGCATTTGGATGGTGTCGCAAAATTGGAACTGTCAATTTTAATGCAACTAATTGTACAAGAATGTATTATGCATTTAGAGATTGTCCATGGTTAAGAATATTAAATATAGGAGAGAATGTTACCAATATTCCTTTTGACGCTTTTATGTCGGATGGTTTTGTAGAATGTCCATTGACTGAGATTTATTCATATTCTACAAATCCACCAGAAATTTATCGATGGACTTTTACTCCCAATCAATATACTAATGCTTCTGTTTTTGTTCCATGCAATGCGGTGGATAATTATACTGCGGCAGAAAACTGGTCATATTTTACCAATATACATGGTAGCAAATATATGCTATATGTTGCAAGCGACTATGCTATGGGCATTGCAAGTGTTGTACAGGCACCCGATTGTACCGATGGATCGGCCATAATATCAGCAAGTCCTTTATGGGGTTACCGTTTCGTGCAATGGGACGATGGCAATACTGACAATCCGCGTACTGTAGTTGTTACCAATGATAGTATTACCTATACGGCATTGTTCGAAGTAGCGGACGACATTGAGGAAAAACTTATTGAGGAGGAATTTGATTTATATCCCAATCCTGTAAGCAATACGCTTCATATTACATCATTAGAAGAAATTTCTGAAATTGAAATTGTAAACATGATGGGACAGGTTGTATTGCAAATGGATGTGGATGGCGATAATGCAGTTTGCGATGTCGAGAATCTGCCGAGTGGGGTGTATGTGGTAAAAGTCCGCACCCTGAGCCTGTCGAAGGGCGCGATGGTCATACAAAGGAATTTCGTAAAGGAATAGAATCCATTGTTTGTTGCATATTCTGTCAAGCATTGTTTATAATGTGGTTGCCATTGTTATGAAGAATCAAATGCTTTTTTAACAATCAAATGTATATGTGCGTATATACCTTTGATTTATAGTGGTTTGAGAAAAAACATTATCGTGAATAACTCCATTCAAAATATGCTTTGAAACATTTTTGTAAGTGTCGGAAAATTTGTATCTTCGTGGACTTAAATTTGTAAAATAAAATATAGAAATATGCAGAAGTTATTATTGTTAGGAGATGAGGCGATAGCTCAGGCATTCATCGATGCTGGCGGAAGCGCAATCAACAGCTATCCCGGAACTCCGTCCACTCAGATTACCGAATATGTAATCAAATCAAAGGAAGCAAAGGAAAAAGGTGTTATCGCCAACTGGTGTGCAAACGAAAAGACTGCTCTCGAAGCATCAATCGGTGTTGCATACGCTGGCAAGCGTGCTATGACTTGCATGAAGCATGTTGGTCTAAATGTTTGCGGTGACCCGTTCATGAACGCAGCTATCATCGGAACCAAGGGCGTACTCGTAGTTGTTGCCGACGACCCGAGCATGTACTCGTCGCAGGACGAGCAGGACAGCCGTTTCTACGGACATTGGGCTATGATTCCTATGCTTGAACCATCGAACCAGCAGGAAGCCTACGATATGGTTTTCTTCGGTTACGAACTTTCCGAAAAGCTTGGAACTCCTGTTCTCTACAGAATTCCTACCCGTCTGGCTCACAGCCGTGCAGGTGTTGAGCGTCGCAATCCGTTGCCACAGAACCCATTGACAGAACCAGCTGACGCTAGTTCGTTCGTTTTGTTGCCGGCAAATGCTAAGCGCTTGTACAGAAATCTTATCGACAAGCAGCCTTTGTTCACAAAGTCATCAGAAGAATCTGGTTACAACAAGTATTTCGAAGGCGAAAACAAGAAGCTCGGTATCATCACCAGCGGTATCGCTTACAACT
>JAGCNN010000112.1 GCA_017645925.1 Bacteroidales bacterium | reverse complement strand
TAGCGAAGCAGACGCAGCGGACACACTTTTTTTGTTTACTTTTTTTGGTGACAATTGTCGAAGACAATCATGAGCACCGCTGAAAATCAATTGTAGGGGCGAATAACAAAGTAAAAGCCATCGCGGCTCGAGCGAAATGTAAAAAAGCGAATCTTCATTTTGCTTTATGTTTGGATAGGACATGTTTTGGCTCATAAAAATGAAAAGCCCAACTATTGTCGGGCTTGTGTGGTCTGTAGCAGATTCGAACTGTTGACCTCTTCCGTGTGAAGGAAGTGCTCTGAACCAACTGAGCTAACAGACCAAAAAAGAAAAGTGATCTGTACAAGATTTGAACTTGTGACCTCTTGCCTGTCAAGCAAGCGCTCTAAACCAACTGAGCTAACAGATCGTAAAAGTAGGTGCAAAATTACATCTTTTTCTTGAACGTGCAAAAAAATATCACGAAGTTGAGGCTCTTTTTTCAAAAATATCTATGATCTTATTATTTTTGCAGAATAATTTGATTTATGTTTAAAATCATTACCTTTGTCTAATTAACCAAAAAAGTATATATATGAAAGAATTTATGCCCGTAAACGGGATTTTTGAGATGCCTGCTTTGCCGTTTGAAGCATCGGCATTGGGCGGTGTTATAAGTGCAGAAACTTTGTCGTTCCACCGCGGAAAGCATTTGAAAGCATACGTTGACAATATGAACAAGATGTTGCCTGGTAGCGGATTGGAAGGCTTGTCGTTAGTAGAGGTTGTAAAGCGTGCCGAAGGCGGTATGTTCAACAATGCAGGTCAGGTGCTGAATCATACCATGTATTTCGAACAGTTTGCCGCAAAGCGCGAAAACAATCAGCCAGAAGCAAAACTTTTATCGTTGATTGAATGGGATTTTGGTTCATTCGATGCCTTCAAGACGGAATTTGTACAAAAGGGTGTTGGCTTGTTCGGTTCGGGTTGGGTATGGCTGTCGCTGAATGTCGATGGTAAGCTGGTTATCACACAGGAACCGAATGCAGGAAATCCAGTTCGAAGCGGTCTGAAGCCGTTGCTCACCTTCGATGTATGGGAACACGCATACTATCTTGATTACCAGAACCGTCGTGCCGACCATCTCGCAGCATTGTGGGACATCATCGACTGGAAGGTGATTGAAGGAAGATTGTAGTAGTAGCACAATGCTTTGTGCCGGCGTATCCAATAATCTGTAGCGGTGCAATGCGTTGCATCGCTACAATTTTTTTGTTAATATCAACAACCCGACGCATTTGAATATTGCATTTGTAATACACTGATTATCAATTTGATTTAAGAAGTGTAAAAAAAACAAGGTAAAATGTGTGGATTTTAATAGAAAAAGTTTATATTTGCAGTGTCGTTGTCTTTGGCTTTTGTTTAAAGGACTTCGCAGGACTGGAGATGCGGCATAAAATTGTTGAAAAAGAAGTCCTTCGATTAAATTTGTAATAATATGAGAGCAAAAAATCTAATTTTAGTAGTGTCGCTTTTGTGCATTTCTTTTATGATGGCTAAGGCGCAGAATGTTCAAATCAAAAACAGTGCAATTGATGTGTTGTATCGAGGCGTAAAGAATCCTGTTTCGATAGTAACTTGCGCAAACGATGGCGTACCCTCAATATCAAGCGGTGCAAAAATTTATTCTGGAAAAGTTCCAGGATTTGAAGGTCAATATGTGGTTGAAATTACCGACCCAGAGGTTAAGTCGGTAACAATAAGTGTCGGAAATTTCTCTAACCAGTTTAAGGTGTTGAATCTCCCTACGCCGACAATCACAATTGGTGGATATAGGAGTGGTGACGAAATTCCGAAGTCAGTTTTTACAAACTCGGCGCAAATAGATGCAGTAATAAGCGATGTAAACTTTCCTTTCAAAGATGTTGAATATACTGTAACTCAATTCATATACATGAAAGAAGAAGACGGGATAACATCATCTATGGTCATAACAGGAAATAAAATACCCGCTGAAATTCTTGCCGATATAAAAAAGAAACCTTCTGGTTCTTCAATAGCATTTATCGGAATTAAGGTTTCTACGCCTGCAGGACAAAGAAATGCTCCTGGTTTTGCAGCAAAATTGGAATAAAAGTTATAAATATCAACTTTTGGATAAGTGAATTTACCTTCTCCGTACATTTTTTCGCAGTCCAATTTTTCTAACATTTTGTAAGTCTTTGAAAAATAGAAATGTAGATTATTGCTAGCAAACAAAAAAAGCGAACTGAAAAGTTCGCTTTTCTGCTCCCCAGGTAGGACTTGAACCTACGACCCCCTGATTAACAGTCAGGTGCTCTAACCAACTGAGCTACTAAGGAATAGCGGTGCAAAGGTACTGCTTCATTTTTAATCTGCAAGCATTTTTTTTACTTTTTTTTATAATTGTCAATCTGTTGAATTGTAATGCGTTATAGGTTGGTTTTGTTGCGCAGGAAACAATTTTCAGCATCTTGTTTTTTATTTTAAGACTTAAAATCTTCGCGTTTTTACTTCTTGCGGTATATCTTTAGCTTTTGCCCAATCTGTAATTTAGATGGGTCTGAGATGTTGTTCCATTTTAGAATTTCGTCAGCAGTTGCCCAGTTGTAACGTTTGGCTATGTTGTATGGATTGTCACCAGATTTTACTGTGTATGTTTCCACTAGCGTATAGTCTTTTGCGTTGAATGTTGCAGAAGACGTGGAAGTGCTTGTGTTTGATTGTGTTGTAGTTTTTGTTGCGGTCGTGTTTGTCTTTTGTTGTGTTGTCTGGCTGTTTTGTGTGGACTTTTTGCCTGTCCATATCACTAGAGTCTTGCCTGCGGTTATGTTGGTGCCGCTAAGTCCGTTCCATGCCTGTATGTCGCTTACTTTCACGCCGAATTTCTGTGCAATCTTGCCTAGATAGTCGCCACTCTGTATGGTGTAGATGATTTTGTCGCCGTTGCCTTCTACGACATAGTTTTTGGGTTCGGCAGGTGGCTTTGGCGGTGGAAAGTAAATGGTGTCGTTGTACTTTACAATGCTGTCGCGAAGTGTGATAAAATCATTTTTGCGGCCTGCAGGCAGTTTGTATGTTACTGGCGCTCTACGACCGTCAATTACTTCGCAGCTGAATGTTGCGTTTAACGTTTTTAGGTCATTGAGGCTTATTCCCATAACTTTTGCAATCTGTTCAATATGAATGCGGTCGCTGATGTGGATGGTGTCGTATTGTTGTTCTAATTCTTTAATCTCGATTTTACTATTTCTGTAGTTCTCTGCCCATGAAATTACAGCGCACCAGATGTCAAAAATATTCTTGCCGTACGGGTCGAGTGATGTGTAAATCTCGGATGTTTGTTTGCCTTGTACTTGCATCAGCTTTAGGTTTGATGGTCCAAAAAGGTATGCAGCCAAGGCAATGTCCCATTTTTCAAATTTTTTGTGGAAATATTCCATCTGGCAGATTGCGGCTTTTGTTGATTGTATTATATCGTGTCGTCCGTCCGTACATTCGCTGATTTCTACACCATATTTTACTGCATATAAGTATTGAAGTCCCCAGAATCCGCAGTTACCGTTTTGCTCGTAATCCTTGTTGAAAGTCGATATTGCAAATGGAAGCCACAAAAGTTCGTCGGGGTAGGAGGTCGCACTGGACTTTTCTGCTGCGTATGCTATTTCCGAATGTGCTTTTAGCATGGCCTTTTTTGTTTCGGCAGGCAACGATGAAATTGCGTCGTAGTAAGATATTGCATTCTGTGTCAATGTGTAAGATTCTTCTGAAATCAGCACTTTGGGATATAGGTGTTCGTTGATGGATGACGATTCTATTTTTGCTTCGATATACTGAGGATTGTAGTTGACGAGATTCTTTTTCAGCGAGGCTGTGAAATCGCCCTGACCGAAAACCGTTGCAATCGGTAGCGTAATAGTTATAAGCGTTAATATGTATTTGTAAATCAACGACATTGTTTAGAACTTCTCATCATATTTAGTCCAAAGGAAGTCTCCGAGTTTCCATGCCTTGTCAACTACCTTTTGTCCCCATTGGTTGGTGTATTCGGTGAGTTTTGCAATTGCTTCCTTGCGGCCATTTTTCTTGTCCATTAGTTTTTGTGCTTCCTCCTCAATGTTTTTCTGGTTGTCGAAAAGTTCTTTTTGCCATGGAATCCAAACAGCATCAACCACATCCTTGCGCATATCGCCCCAACGCTGGTGAGTGAGCGTTCCTAACCTGTTGAAAGCCCACCAAGCCGATTCCTGTGTATAGCCGTTTGGACGACCGGGCGTTTCGTAGCATTTGGGCAGTTGCGTTATTTGTGGGTAGAAGGGCACATATATCGAAGTTGCAACATTGTCAAGTGCAATCCATGCTACACCTCCGATTTCGTCTGGCAACCACGAACGGCACTGTAAAATTGTGGCGTACATTGTGTACCAGCGAGCTATTGTGCGTTCGCCGAGCATTTCAATCTTGCCAGTTTTTGAATCAACATCGTACCAGCTGCCGCGAACATTTTCAATTTTCATTTGGTCGTATGGCATCTGTGGATTTGCCATAGGCGATATGATTTCCTTGCCGTCCTTGTCGGTAATTGTGATAGCGTGTGTAATGTCATATGGAGTGCCTTCGTAGTAGTCGCGGAAAATCATTGAAAGTTGCTCGATTGTTATTGGTTTGTCGGGTTTTACCGAAAATGGATAGTCCTTGTCATTGGCATCGAGTTTTAGCGATGGCGCCACAAGGTCGAATACGCGCCATTCGCGGCGGCGGGCGGCTATGCTGTTGCGGCTTTCTGGTGCGTAGGCGTGGCAGAACTCAAAGTCGGTTTCCGATTTGCACCATCCAGAATCCAATGCCATCTTGAAAATGTTTTCGCTTGCCATGAACATATCGCTGTTTTTCAAGTCTATATGCTTGATTGTGCTTGCGTTGGCGTTCACGGCAATATGGTCGTCTGGAACGCGTTGGGCAACCCATATTCCGCCTTTCATGCCTTTGCCCGGACCAATTATTTCAAGATGCCATACTTCGTTCTTGTCGGCTATTGTAAGGCATTCTCCAACGTCTATCCAGCCGTATTCCTTTATCAGTTCGCCTGCTAACTTTATGGCTTCGCGGGCCGATGAACAACGCTCAAGCATAAGCTGGCAGAGCTGCGTGCAGTCAATGATGCCGTTTTCGGAAACAAGTGATTTGCGTCCGCCGAATGTCGATTCGCCAATGCCGAGTTGCTTTTCATTCATGCATGGATAGGCGGTGTTTATGTAACGGTACGTGTGTGCAACTTGTGGAATTTCACCAACTTCCTCAAATTCGTATGTCGGCATTGCGTAGATGTTCTTCGATACGCGCTTGTATATTTTCTTGGTTGTCCCCTTGGGATAGTCCCTTGCCGGCTCTATGTTGAATTCCGATTTGGAACGATGGCTATCGTCTGTGTGTGAAGTGAATACCGAACCATCTGCGCTGGCTTTCTTGCCAACAGTTATACTTGTGCATCCATCGGGGTAGTTCCCAATCCAGTCGGAGTAGTCTATTTGGGCGGTAGCAAGTGATGTTGATATTGTGCAAATGCCAATTAATGTGATGATTTTTCGTATCATGGTGTTTGAATTTTTACGGTTGCGAAGATAGTGAAAATTGCTGATTGTTGCAATCTGCATTTTTAGGATGTTGATTTTACAGCAATATGAACTTCTAGTCCTTATTCTTCTTTTTGAGGTCTAATCATAAAAATTCTGCTCTTTTCAACTTCCTTGGTTTCGTTTTGCGGTTCAATAGCAAGGCTGTCAGTGTCAATGTGCAGAATTTTGTTGCTTATGGTTTTGTCGGGAAGAAAGAGGGTTAGCGTATCTCCTGTTTGTGTAAGTTTCCAAGTGCCTTCGAGGGTATTGGTCTTTGTCGCATTTATGTATTTGCCATCTTCACCGAAGTAATATGTTGTAAATTTCTTTGATTCCTGCATTTGTTCGTTGATTTTCCTCATTAAAGGCTCTGGTAATTGTTGTAATCCACCAAATGATAACGAGTCAAGTTGCCATGTGCCATGAATCAGTTCAATGGTTTTCGTATAATTCTCCTGAGCCGAGCAAATCGAAGCTGTTAGAGAGAGAAACATTATTAATATTAGGTGTGATACTTTCATATTGCTTTTTTTTATTCAATCCTATATAATGTATGTTCTATATCAAGGTCGGCAAGCATATTGGGCATACGGTCGTAGCTAGTGTCGGTAATGAAAATCTGACCAAACTCGTCGCTCGAAACCATCTGCGAGATAACCTTCACGCGCTTGGGGTCGAGCTTGTCGAAAATATCATCAAGGAGCAGAATGGGCTTTTGTCCGACCTTGCGCTGTATGTAGTCGAACTGCGCGAACTTGAGGCTGATAAGGTAGGTTTTCTGCTGTCCCTGCGAACCGCACTGCCGTATGCTGCTGTCGCCAAGCAGGAAAGTGAAGTCATCGCGATGTGAACCGCCAGTGGTGTGGCTCGCAGCCCTGTCTCGGTCGCGGTGTGATGCAAGTAGCTGGTCGAAAGTCATTTCGTTGAGTTCTGAGTCATAGACAAGCTTCACTTCTTCGCGTCCGCCCGAAATCTGTGCGTAGTATTTTTGGAAAATAGGTATTATCTCGCTGATGAACTGCTTACGTTTTTCAAAAATCTTAGTACCATAGTCGGCAAGCTGCATATCCCATATTTCGAACTCGGCATCGTTCACAGAAAAACCGTCGTGAAGCTTGTGTAGCAAGGTGTTGCGATGTTCGAGTGCGCGCTTGTACATTGCAAGGCTCTTCAGGTATATGTTGTCGAACTGGGAAATTATGGAATCAACGAATTTGCGCCTTGCATCGCTGTCGAAAATCAAAATTGTGTCGGTAGGTGAGGAGAAAACAATGGGAATCAATCCAATATGGTCGGAAAGACGCTGGTATTCGGCTCCGTTGCGACGGAACGACTTGTGACGCTCGTCCCTATGCAGTCCGCAGTGAATCTTTTCGCTCTTGCCGTCTATATCGTATTCGCCCTGAAGCACATAGAAGTCTTCTCCATCGCGAATGCAAAGTCTGTCCTGCTGCGTGAAGTAGCTCTTGCACATCGAAAGGTGGTAGATTGCATCGAGAATATTGGTCTTGCCAACGCCATTGTCGCCGATTATGCAGTTGATGTTGCTGCAGAACTGCAAGTCCTTTTCCTCTACGCTCTTGAAGTTGACTATTGATATGTCTTTCAGAAACATGCTCATTGTTAACGCTTTAATTCTTTTTTCAGGAATTGTCCTGTATAACTTTCCTTGTGCTTGGCAATTTCTTCAGGTGTTCCGCAGCAGAGTACGGTTCCGCCTTTTTCTCCACCTTCGGGTCCCATGTCGATAATCCAGTCGGCACACTTTATAACATCCATGTTGTGCTCGATAATAATCATGCTGTTGCCCTTGTCAACCAACGAATTAAGCACTTTCATCAGCACTTGGATGTCTTCGAAATGCAGACCGGTTGTCGGTTCGTCGAGTATGTACAATGTCTTGCCGGTTTCACGACGCATAAGTTCGGTGGCAAGTTTCACGCGCTGTGCTTCGCCGCCCGAAAGCGTTGTCGATGACTGACCGAGAGTTATGTAGCCAAGTCCCACCTGTTGCAAGATAACTAACTTCTTGTAAATCTGCGGAATGTTCTCGAAAAACTCAACAGCCATATTTATGGTCATATTTAGGACATCGGCTATCGACTTGCCCTTGAACTTGACTTCAAGGGTTTCGCGGTTGTAGCGTTTGCCGCCACAAGTTTCGCACGGAACATAAACATCGGGTAGGAAGTTCATCTCGATAGTACGCACGCCTGCGCCCTTACAGGTTTCGCAACGTCCACCGGCAATATTAAACGAGAAACGCCCCGACTTGTAGCCCCTAATCTTTGCTTCGGGCAACGATGCAAAAAGGTCGCGGATTTCAGTGAAAAGACCAGTGTATGTCATTGGGTTTGAACGCGGCGTACGTCCGATTGGAGACTGGTCAACGGCAATAATCTTGTTTATGTTCTCAATACCTTCGATTTTTGTATAAGGCAGAGGACTAGTTTCGGCGCGGTAGAAATGCCTATTTAATATAGGTACAAGGGTGCCGTTTATAAGGCTTGACTTTCCGCTTCCCGAAACGCCTGTCACGCAGACCATTATGCCTGTCGGGAAACTTACATCTATATTTTTCAGATTGTTGCCAGTAGCACCGATAAGTTTTACGCACTTATCCTTGTCGAACGGACGACGTTCCTTCGGTACTTTGATTTTCAACGAACCGCTAATGTATTTTGCCGTAATGGTGTCGGCATTTTGCATTTCTTCTGGCGTTCCTGCAAAAACAAGATGTCCACCCTTGCGTCCAGCACCAGGACCAATATCCACTATGTAGTCGGCATTCTCAATCATGTCGCGGTCGTGTTCGACAACAATTACCGAGTTGCCGCGGTCGCGCAATTCCTTGAGCGAATGAATGAGCTTCTGGTTGTCGCGCTGGTGCAGACCGATGCTAGGCTCGTCGAGAATGTAAAGCACATTCACAAGACGGGAACCAATCTGTGTCGCCAACCTAATGCGCTGCAATTCACCGCCCGAAAGACTTTCAGCAGGACGATTAAGCGACAAATAGTCAAGTCCTACGTCAAGCAAAAATTTCAGTCTTGTCTTGACTTCCTTTACAATTTCGTAGGCAATTTTTTGTTCCTTTTCCGAGAGTTCAGCATTGTGGTTATCGAAGAAATTGTTAAGTTCGGGCAAGTCCTTATTGGCAAGCTCGGCGATATTCTTGCCGGCAAACCTGAAGCACAAAGCTTCGCGGTTGAGCCTTGCTCCGCCGCACTTA
>JAGCNN010000111.1 GCA_017645925.1 Bacteroidales bacterium | reverse complement strand
GAAACTTGCTATTGTAAAAACATATTGTAAGAATAGCTGGGGCTTCGACCTCGACGAACTTCGTGATGCAGTACAGCGTCGTTGCAAGGAACTTTCAACAATGGATTTGACAACCCTTAATTAAGCACAAGTTTTATGAAGAAAATCACTACTGTCCGGAATATTTATGCAATTATGCAAAACCGTCAAAAAGCGATAGTTGCCGCATGTCTCTGTTTCCTGTATCGGTCATGTCGATTTTGCAGAACAGTTCCGTCAATGGTATCTGCTCTAAAAGTACAAGACCTATGGCTTGGGAAAAGATGTAAAGTTCCTGCTCAATATTATAGACCTTGCGGGCAATAAGCAAAAGCAGATAGTCGCATACGGCAATCCAAATTTGTGTGAATACTGCATTCTGGCTGGTTCCGAAGAACGATTTTATGCGCAGATGCTGCTTTATCCACTTGAAGAACAACTCTACCTGCCAGCGTTCACGGTACAGCTCTGCAATCGTAATTGCCTCATGAAGAAAATCGTTCGTCAGAAAGCGGTAGACATTGCCAGTGGAGAAGTCCTCGTAAACGACAAGCCTCATTAGGTCCGGATAGTCGTCTTTCGCGTTTTGGCCCGTAAGACGAATGTATTCGTCGCTGACAACGCCCGTATTCTTATCCACATCGCAGCTTTTGCATACCTGATATTTCATATTGTCTTTTGCCCTTGTCACAAAGAAAGCCCCCTGTCTGTCTATACGGTTGAATAATCGCCAGAAATCAACATACCCCTTGTCAATCAAATATATAGCGCCAGACTCTACGGGCATTATATCCATGGCATTGATGTCGCTGACGGCAGCTTCTGAAAGCCAGATGAAAGTAGGAATCGAACCGCGCAGATCAAGCATCGTGTGCATTTTTATTCCGCCATTGCTGTCCTTGTATTTTGCCCAAGGACAGAGTTGCAGGCAGAGGATTATGGTGCTGCTGTCGAATGCATATACCATTTCTTCGATATCAAGCCTGAACTTGTCGGTCTTGTATAGCCTTTGTGCCTTGGATACAAGAACCATGGCATAGTCGCGGTAGATCTGCCATGCCTTCTTCTCATTCATTTCTGAAATAGTGGATTTTCCCATCTGCTTCATTCCTGAATGATAGAGTTTTGGTCCAAAGACCTTCAGTGTGGCTTCTATGATGCGAAGGCTGGTCCTGCCTGTAAGTTGGGCAAAGCTCATTACCTTGAACTGATCACGACACGTATACTTCTTGGCTCCCTTGTCTCCATTGTATCTGTCAATACATTTGTTTAGTTCATAGTCTGGTACAACTTCCATGATTTGGGCGAATATAGTCTTTCCTTTGGGCATACTCAATTTTATTAAGATAAAAACTGTTCCAAAGGTAAGTTTTTCTATCAGAAAAACTTATATGCAATATAAGTATTTGAAATTCACTTAATTATAAGCATGTTGTATATTTATTCCGGACAATAGTGATATTGCAACAAAAAAAAGCAACCCTCGTACTTGCATCAATATACGCATCTCGAACCTAACCCGAACTTAACCCGAACCTCAGAAGTTGTTTTTTAGCGTTTTTTCTGAATTATGATTCATTGTTTTGTATATTTTTACACGATTAGTTGCCCCTTGCTCGCATATATTATTTTGTCGTTTTATT
>JAGCNN010000110.1 GCA_017645925.1 Bacteroidales bacterium | reverse complement strand
TTATGCTCCTTAATTAGATAAATATGATTTTTATGAAATAGTAAAATGCTAAATATCACCAGAAAAGCGGCGCCTAAGATCTAATGATTTTGGGAAGGGGAAGGTATGGATTTTATTGGACGGTCAAATGAAAGAGCCGTGTGTTCAAAGTTCAAGGTTCAATGTTCAAATTTTGTAGTGGTCGTGGCGCGCCGCGACAGTACAAAGTTTCTGTTTTTATTTGTTTTTAAGGTTCAATGTTCAAAGTTCAAGGTTCAATGGTTGTTCATTATTTTTTTGCCGATTATTACGGTAATGACTATGCCGATGATGAAAATCGCTACGGCAAGCCAATAAATCTGCGTCAAACCGACAAGCGCACTTGCTAGAAACGAAAGTGCAATCAGCAGGATGATTTTTACAAACTTCTTGCGGACATATTCCTTTTTCTCCTTTTTGCCTTTCGGAAACGAATGTACATTTTGATACAAAATTATCGGGTCGCCAGACAAATAAGCTATACCGGCGTATAACAGCAATGCTACGCCCATTGCAGCCATCATTATTGAAAATACAGTTTCCATAACCTGATGCTTGTTAAAATTTTGACCAAAAATAGTGAATTTTTGGATATGTATAGGGACAGGGATGGTTGTGGGGATACTTTGAGACGCAAAATTTTGCGTCTTTACAATGTCTTATATGGAAGACAACAAGGACAACAGGGACAACATTTTTTTGATAGTAGAGATGTTGTCCAAAGTTGTTTAGGTTGTCTTTTGTCTTTACTTGGTGAGCCGCAAAGTTTTGCGGCTTTACAATGTTTTATAAGGAAGACAACAGTGACAACAGGGACAACATTTTTTTTGATAGTAGAGATGTTGCGCGCAACGTCTATACGGATACCACAGTGTTGTCCAAAGTTGTTTGGGTTGTCTTTTATTGAGACGCAAAGTTTTACGTCTTTACTTGGTGAGCCGCAAAGTTTTGCGGCTGTACAGTGATGCTTTTCTTTTACTGCTCCGTTTCTTTTCCGGCAGCCATCCACTCGGAGATTCCACCGGAGAGGTTGATGACGGTGTAGCCGTTGTCGGTGAGGAGGGAGGCTGCCTTGCGGCTGCGAACTCCACCTTGGCAATATACGGCGATGGTCTTGTCCTTGGGGAGCTTTTCGTCGGCTTCGTAGAGGAAACCTGCGCGTTTTACGTCGATGTTTATGGCGTTGTGGATATGTCCGCCGCTGTATTCTTCGGCTGTGCGCACATCTACGATTATTACTTGGTTGTCGGTTATTGCCTGCTCGAAGTCGCTGGCGTTCAGGGTGGTAAAGTTGCTGTTCATGTTGCTGAAAATTATTATGCATGTTGCGGCCGCTATTGCTACGGCTGTTACGACTAGCGCTATGATTGATTTTGTTTTCATGGGGGCAAAGGTAATAAATGTTTCTGAGTTTCAATGCCTGCGGCGTTTAACTTCGTTGAGGGCTTCGCCGTTCTCGCTTCGCTGTTTCAATGCCTGCGGCGTTTCTAGGTTTAGGGTTCAAAGTTCAAGGTTCAAAGTTCAAGGTTCAAAGTTTTTTAGTTGACAAAAAATTGGGGACAAAAGTTTTTTGGTGGGTTAAAATCTTTAACTTTGCATCGTTTTGCTTGTGGCTAATGAGATGTATAGTCTTGATATTGATGCTTTCGGTTTTTGTCGTGTCGTGTTCGGTGCATAGTGCCGACAATGGCGGTTTTTCGGTTGAAATGGTCAACGACAGCCTGTATAATCTTGTGCTTGAGACGGATAGCTCGCGCGATGTGTGGGAGTTGCGTTTTCCGGTGTATAGGTTCTGCACTGGCGACATGGACGGCGACAGCATTGTGGATGCGGTTGTGGGAGTGGAAAAGCCTACTCGGTTTGACCCAGTTGTGCGCAAACGGGTTTTTATGTTCCACAACGTCAAAGGCAAGGTGCGTCCGCTGTGGATGGGGTCGAGGTTAGGGCAGCCAATTGTTGATTTCCGTGTAGTGCAGGTTGACCATGAAACAAGGCTGCGCAGTGTGGAGGAGGAGCAGAACGGAAAATTTTTGGTGGCAGAATACAAGTGGGGTTCTTTCGGTGTGGAATTTATTAGGTATCTTTGCCGAGATTTTGGATTTGATGACTCAATGGAAATTTTAAATGATAAATAATATGAATAGATTTAGTATTAGTGCGTTATGCATGATGATTGCTGTTTTGATGCTGCTTTTTGGATGCAAGTCCAGTGAAAACAAAGATGGTGAAACAGCTGGACACGAAGGAACGGCAAAAGCGGAAGATCCAAATGCTCCGAAAATGTCGTTTGACTGCGATTTGCCGACTTATATTTCTGGTTGCCATGTCGATATTGAAAATATGAAGGACAATGTTGACTTGGACATGGACATTTCGCAGTTGAACCTTGCCGACCTGCGTATTTTGCGCAACATCTTTGCAGCTCAGCAGGGCTTTTGCTTCACGGATGCCTTTCTGAGACATGTTTACTGTGCTACGACATGGTATTTTGACCTCGCTGTCGAGAAGTCGTGGGAAGATCCTGTGGTTGTGAAATATACTCCCGAGCAGGAAAAGTTTATTGAGAAAATCAAGGCTCGCGAGGAGGAGTTGCAGAAGTTGAACTACAATCCGCTTGAGGGTTATCTCGTTAATTACAACAATGTTTGTAATATTTACCAGATGGAAGATGCCGAAAACGAGTTTAAGGATTTGATTTCGAAGAACGGTTTTGCAATTGTCGAAGGGCTTGACGAGCAGTTGTTCCACATTTACGAGAAGAACGACTATCATGATTTTCCGAGCTTTGTAACCACCGACATGTACCTGCAGTTGTATCACATGTATTTCGATTTCCTGCTTCGCGACCTTGAGCAGACCAAGCTGATGGGCGAACTGAAAAGTTTTGCCACCACCATGCATTCCGAAATGCTGAAGATTGCAAAAAGCGCTTCCAACCCCGTAATAAAGGATGCAGCCGAATACAATGCAACTTTCTATGCAGTAGGTCTTAGCCTGCTGACAGACAACAAGAATTATGAAGTACCTGCCAAATACAAGAAGGATTTTGACATTGAAATAGAAAATGTAATTGCAGAAAATGATAAATGTTCAGATTTTCTTGAATATCATGAAACACCATTTATGTATAGTTTGTTCCGCCCGCGTGGTCACTACACTCGCGACGATGCCTTCAAGCGTTACTTCAAGTCGATGATGTGGTTCCAATATGTTTCGTTCTGTCTGGATGATGATGTGCAGTTCGGCAGGGCTATAGTCAACGCCGATGTCATCAGGAAGAGTGCCGACCTGCAGAAAAGGTACAAAGGTATAGTTGAACCTATTACTTTCATAGTTGGAGAGCCTGACAATGTGTCGATAATGCAGCTTGCGCAGGAAATGACAAAGTCGAACCTGACAGCCGAAAAGATTATAGGCAATGCTTCGGAACTTAAGAAGTATCGCTCTGTAATACAGAAGATTGCAAACCAGCAGAACCGCATTTCGCCAAAGCAACTTATTTCGTGCAAGGATAAGATTAACCTTATGCCGCAGAGGTATCTTGCCGACAATGAGATACTTCAGGAACTTGTTGATGTTTCTACCCATCCGGTTACCATGCGTGCATTGCCAAAGGGGCTTGATGTACTGGCTGCTTTCGGTAGCGACGATGCCTACAAGGTTTTGATTGATGAATATCAGGAAGATAAGAAGTGGCCTGACTATGTTACAGATTTCAATAGGGTTAAGAACACCATGAAGACTGTCAACTGGGATGCTTCGATGTACAACAAGTGGATGCAGTCGCTCAATACCTTGATGGAAAAGGATTCGCGTCATCCTTACTTCATGAAGACTTTCCAGTGGTCTAAGAAGAATATGAATGCTGCCCTTGCATCGTGGGCTGAGCTAAAGCACGACTGCATATTGTACGGAGAACAGCCTATGGGCGCCGAGTGCGGTGGTGGTGAGGATTTGCCTGAGCCTATTGTTGTCGGATATGTTGAACCAAATCTTGCATATTGGAACAAGGCTCTTGAATTGCTTGATATGACAGAGAAAGTACTGAAAGCCAATGGAATGCTAACATCGAAGGCAAAGGATATTACTGATGATATGCGCGAAAAGGTTCAATTCTTGAAGTCAGTGAGCGAGAAGGAGTTGGCTGGCAAAAAGCTGACAGAAAACGAGTATAATCAGATTGAATTAATAGGTAGTAGCTACGAATGGCTTACGCTTGACATGCTGAATGCAGGTGCGGAAAATCCGGTTTACGACTGGTACGAAATACAAGGTGCCGACCGCAAGGTGGCTGTCGTTGCTGATGTTTATACCGCAAATTCTGGCAACAATCCCGACCAGTCGATAATGTATGCTGCAACAGGAAACGTCAACACAATTTATGTCATTGTAGAGATTGAAGGAAAACTTTGGCTGACACGTGGCGCTGTGCTGTCGTACAGGGAGTTTGATGTTCCACTTGGCAACCCAAGGCTGACAGACGAGGAGTGGCAGGATATGCTGAAGGAAGCTCCGAGTTATGGTGTGCCGGAATGGATAAAGGAACTTTGTGCTCCTTGCAAATTGCCTAAGGACAACGAAATAATATTCTATAGCTCCGGTTGCTAACAGTCGATTTGAGAAAAAGTTGTTACTAAAAAGTACAAGATGTTTCTATTGCGTTCTAATCGGTAAAATGTATGTGCTATGACACGAGAAGACCTATTACAATTCTGCCGTTACTACAAAGGCGAAGACGAAAGTCCATACGAAGGGAAAGACCAGAATAAAGATATGTTGTGGTTCTATGAAAAGTGCTGGACTTTCGATGTTGTCAATGGCGGTGATAAAATGTTTGTTGAAATGATAAACGAGTATTCTCGCGTAGGTTTGGCAATGTTCAGCAATCACGACAATACGCCAATTTCCCTGAAGGCCTTGCTGTTCAACAGATACGCCAAAGGTAGCTGGTCTATGGCTGATGCTGTCGAGGGTTTCAAGCGATTCTACAACAAATACTACAATGATACTATTTCAATTGAAACAAGTGTTCAAAAATAAGAAAAAGGAAGGCATGACAAGTCGTGCCTTCTTATCTATTTTGTTGTTTGTTTGTGTGTTGTGTTGTTGCAGCTGTAGTAATGCTTCATGCAAAAAAGAGGCGGAAAACGTACCCCGTTACGACACCTTGCGCATAGCTTTCACGGGTGACATTCTGCTTGACAGGGGCGTTCGCAAGTTCATTGAAAGGCATGGCGTGGATTCGCTTTTCTGTCCTGAGATGGATTCGCTGTTTGGGGCAAACGACTTTGTTGTTGGCAATCTGGAATGCCCTGCTACGAGCATCGTCTCTCCGATAAACAAACGCTTTATATTCCGTGGCGAACCGCATTGGTTACAAGCCTTGTACAATCATGAAATAACACACCTGAATATGGCGAATAACCATTCGATGGACCAAGGTCGCCGTGGACTTGCCGACACGGAAAAGCAGATTAGAAACTATGGGATGATACCATTGGGATATGGAACGAGTATTGCCGAATCCATTGAGCCTCAGTTGCTTGCCGAAACACCACGCAAGGTTTATTTGATAACATCTTTGCGTGTGCCGTCTGAAAACTGGGAGTACCTTGACAGCGTTCCATGCGTTTCGGAAAGCGAAATTTCTGTCATTGAATCGCAGATTGACAGCCTTAAACGCATTGATTCAAAATGTTTTGTATTTGTAATGCTGCATTGGGGTGTGGAGCATGTTGAAGTGCCGTCGTGGTATCAGGTGCGCGATGCCCATAGGCTGGTAGCGGCGGGTGCCGACTGCATTGTGGGGCATCATCCGCATTGCCTGCAGACGGTTGAAACTTATCGCGGAGTGCCAATCTACTATAGCATAGGCAATTTTATCTTCGACCAGAAGAAGCCGATAAATACGCGGGCGGCAGTTGTGGAAGCCGAGATAACGGCAGATACGGCATTTTTTGATTTTATTCCTGTTAAAATTGAAAATTGTGTACCTCGCTTAGACTTTGATAATTAGGCGTGTACGCATTGAAGCATGACGATTTCTTACAAAGTCGTCATTTTCCTGTTTTATTATTGCGAAAAAATCGTTATATTTGCGATTTTAATGTTTATTTTAGTTAAGGATATTTTAAAATTGTTAGTATATGGAAAGATGTGTTTTAGTTCCTTACGAATTTAGTAATGAGGCTAATTTTGCTCTTAATCATGCGTATGAAATTGCCAAGTTTGAGAAGTTGCCTATTCATATTCTTTACGTTGCCGATTCGGACAAGATGATTGACGAATGGCAGGCAGAGCTTGAAAAGGTTGCGGAAAAGTTTAAGAAAGAAACTGGCTATGAGAAAGTTACCACAGTGGTAAGAAAAGGTTCTCCATTTGATGTTATCCATGAGTACGGAATTGAGCAGAATGCTTATCTTGCCGTGATGGGAGTTCATGGTATCAAGACTATTGAGAAGCAAGTGAAGCTGATACAGAAGTTTGTAAAAGTTCCTTTTGTGCTGGTACAGAGTCCATTGGCTTTCGGTGAGTACGACCGTATTTGTATTCCGATTGATGGGGACAAGAAATCGCGTGCAAAGTTCATCTGGGCTAAGTATTTGAATCTTATTTTCGAAAGCCATGTCTATGTGGTTTACCCTAAGACCAATAGCGATAGCCGTCAGGCCGACATCAACAGCAATCTGGCATTTGCGACCACTTTGTTTGCCGACAATGCAATTGAATTTGATGTTGAGGGTGTTCCGGAGGAAGATTTCTACGACAACATCTACGACTATATGCGAGGCGTTTCTCCCGACCTAGTCCTCTACATGTCGGAGAATTACAAGAAGGCTTTCACTAGCATCAAGCACCCGCGCAACATCGAGCTTAGCAAGAAGATTCCTGTAATGTGCGTAAATCCTCGTACTGATATAGTTAAACTTGGCGGCTTCAACTACTAAAATATGCCTACAAAGGTTTGTTGCCGAAATTTGTTCGTTGCGGCGGTTTTGCTTGTCGCTATCCTGCTGTTGCCGTGCATGGCGTTTGCCACGCACAACAGGGCGGGGGAGATAACCTACAAGCAGATTTCGGCGTTGACCTTTGAGGTAACTGTAATAACCTACACGGCTACAGGTCCCGGCTGGACTGCCGACCGTCCGGAACTTGACATAGATTGGGGCGACAACACAACTTCGACGCTTCCGCGCTGCGAGGAAATTGGTCTTCCCGACTACTACAAGCGCAACAAGTATGTGGGCAGGCATACATACGGCGGTCCGGGTGTTTTTTGCATAACGGTTGAGGATCCTAACAGAAATGCAAATGTCAGCAATATCCCCAATTCGGTAAATACGCTTTTTGCAATTTCCACCACGATGATAATCGATCCGTCGCTTGGCTTGAACAATACTCCGGTGCTAACCCAGCCGCCAGTCGATAAGGCTGCTGTAGGTCAGGTGTTTGTGCATAACCCCGGTGCCTACGATCCCGATGGCGACAGCCTTTCGTACAAGATTACGCCTTGCCGCGAGGAAAATGGCGTTCCGATTTCAAATTATACCTATCCTGCTGCTACAAACTACATTAGGGTTGACGAAATAACTGGCGACCTGATATGGAATACTCCCGCTTTCGTTGGCGTTTACAATGTGGCTATGCTTATTGAAGAATGGCGTGACGGTGTGAAGATTGGCGAGATTATCCGTGATATGCAGATTGAGGTCTATGATAGCGGAAATACGATTCCGCAGATTGACCTTGTTGCACTTGATACCGTTTACGGCAATCACGACAGCATTTGCATTGAGGCTGGTAAGGCTCTTATTTTCAATGTTGAGGCGCGTGATGTCAACAACGATTCTATAATCCTGACGGCATACGGGGCTCCGTTTGTGGCAAGCGATGATGCACCTGCACGGTTTGAACAGACAGTCTCGCAGGCTGGTTATGCAAAGGGTATCTTCAAGTGGTACACAAGCTGCAACATAGTTAGGAAACAGCCTTATATATTGAATATCAAGGCGCAGGACTTGAACCCAATCGTCAATTTGGTTGATTTGCGGAGTATCTACATAACTGTGGTTGGTCCTGCTGTTGACAACTTGCAAGCCTTGCCGTCGTTGCAGGATATAACGCTTTCGTGGTCGCAGTCGCAATGCTCTAATGTTGTGGGCTACAATGTTTACAGGAAAATTCAGCCGTCTGGTTTTGTTCACGATTTCTGTCAGACTGGAGTGCCTTCGTCAACTGGCTACGAGAAAGTTGGCTATGTTGATGGGCTTGCAAATACGGTTTACATTGACAGGGACATTGCTCAGGGACACGAATATTGCTATATGGTTTGTGCCGTATTTCCCGATGGTGCAGAAGGTTATGCTTCGGAGGAAGTCTGTACTTCGTTGTCGAGAGGTTTGCCGACTATGACAAATGTAAGTGTCGTTTCGACCGACAGGGCAACTGGAAGCATTTATGTGGCATGGTTGAAGCCTGACGAGTCGGAACTTGAAAATACTACGGCGCCTTACAAATATGTTCTTTTCCGTTCGCGTGGATTTTTGGGCGAGGCTTTTGAGCAAGTGGCTGAAATTGATGGAATTGAAAATGTTGAATACACTGACAATAATGTCAATACGGTAGATTATCCATATACCTACAGGATTGCTTTTTATGGTACTTTGAATGGACAAAGCGTGCTGATAGGCACACCGAGTTTTGCCTCGTCAGTGTTTGTAGATTTGGTTCAGCAGGAAAGTTCTGTCAAGGTAAGGCTTAGGAACAATGTGCCGTGGACAAATTACAACTACGAGTTCTACAAATACGATTCTGTAGCCGATGTTTATGAGTTAGTTGGCTCAACCGCAGAAAGATATATTGTTGACAGCAATGTGGAAAATGGCAGGGAATACTGCTATTATGTGAAGTCGTATGGACGATATACGCTGTCGGGTTTTCCCGAACCGCTTGAAAATCTTTCGCAGCAGGTGTGCAAATTTTCTGTAGATACCGTTGCTCCATGCAGGCCGCAAATCTTTGTTACATCGGTGTGCGATTCCGCCTATAATCTTATAAGATGGTCGATGCCAGACTCTTGCAATTACGATGTCAATACATTTTCCTTGTATTATACGCCGGTTCTTGATGGTGAATATCAGTTGCTTTCGGTTTTTAGCAGCAATAATTTTGAATTCAGGCATTATCCCGACGACAGGATGGCTGGCTGCTATTATGTAAATGCTACCGATCCGTTTGGCAATGTCAGCGAAAGTTCCGCGGTTGTATGTGTTGACGAATGTTCCTATTATAATTTGCCTAACGTGTTCACTCCCAATGGCGATGGTATCAACGACTTTTATCATCCTATAGGTGAGTACAAGTTTGTAGAGAAGGTTGAAATGACCATTATGAACCGTTGGGGGCAGGTGATGTTCGAGACTACCGACCCCGATATAATGTGGGACGGACGCAACAGAATGACAGGCAAGATTGTAGTTCCGGGCGTTTATTTCTACATTTGCGAGGTTTACGAGCAAAGGTTGACAGGACTTGAAGCCCGTCACCTGAAAGGCTTTATACATGTGTTCCGTGCCGAAGAATTAAATCAAACTCACGACTGATGCTGAAGCGTATTCTACATATTGCCTTGATGCTTTTCGTTGCTGCCTGCTGTCAGGCGCAGATTGACGACCTGCAGCGTGATTATTTCCGCGCACAGAATTTTGTCCTGCATGGCGAACCCGATTCGGCTGTGGCAATATGGCAAAGCCACGAGGATGTTGAGGAGTTTTTGCTCTGCTATGCCGACTATCTGATAGCTGGCGAGGACTACATGTCGGCTCTTGAAGTTTCGCGTAAGATGGAAAAGATGAATCCGTCTGAGGCTCAGTTCCGTATGGCGAAGATTTATGCAGGAATGGGCTTCGCTGAGGAGTCTGTAGAATATTTGGGAAAACATCTTTCAGGCAAAAACGCAAGAACCTATTCGCAGATAATCCGTTGCAGGGAGTTTGAAAGCATTAACCGCACTGCCGAATGGCGTGAATTTTGGGAAACACCGCGTTATTCAAAGTCGGACGAGGCTTTTGCTGATGCCGAATACAACATTTCGCAGCAACATTACGACTATGCACTCGAAATTCTTGATGCTATGACAAATTCCAAGTCATCTAGGCTCAATTATTTGTACGCCAAGGCATATCTGGGAATGGAAAATTATTCGCAGGCAATGAAATATGCCGAGCTTGCCAATTCGCGTGATAAGGATGTTGTTGCCTTGCGATTTGCCATACAGAAAGCATCGGGCAATTATGCGGCAGCCTATGAGACGGGTAAGTTGCTTCTTGCAGCCGACCGCTACAATGCCGAAAATCTGATTGATTTTGCCGAAGTCTGCATGTCGCAGAAGAAATATCTTGAGGCTCGGCGATATACAGGTCGTTACCTGCAATGTTTCCCCGACAACGAAAAAGCGTTGTTCTTAGATTCGCGTTTGGCTTTGTTTGCTGAGTACAAGGACGATGCGCTTGTTGAAGTTTCGCAGCTTATAGAACAGAATCCATCCAATGCCGAGTATTTCAAAATGCGCGGGGAGTTGTATTATGGCTACGACATGTGGAAGTTGGCATCATACGATTTTGCAATGGCTCTTGATATTACGCCAGACGATGCCCGTCTGAACTATATGATGGGAATGTGTTGGTACAATCGTGCGTCTTACGAGAAGGCTTGCTTTTATTGGCGTAGGGCGGCAACTGGCAAGTCGCGTGAAGCTGCTGAAATGTATTATCAGTATTGCGAAGAAGAATAAGGAGCAAAGAGGTTCGCAAATGTCGAATCGTTAAATCATATTAACAACTATCGTTTAAAAAATCTTTTTCCTTGCTTTAAAGTCTCCATTCTGTTTGCTTATTTTTGCATAGTATATAATATAAGCAAATGGTTCTGAATTACATTTGGATAGCTTTTTTTCTGATTGCCTTTATTGTGGCAGTTGTGAAGGCTTTGTTCTTTGGTGACGCGGAAGTTTTCCCCGCTATGGTAGGAAGTACTTTCGACATGGCCAAACTCGGTTTTGAACTTTCGCTCGGCCTTACTGGTGTTATGACCTTGTGGCTGGGTATAATGAAAATAGGAGAGAAGGGCGGTGCTGTCAACCTGCTGTCGAAAGGCATTTCTCCGTTGTTCAACAGGCTTTTCCCCGAAATTCCCAAAAATCATCCGGTGCATGGTTCTATGGTTATGAACATTGCAGCCAATATGCTTGGTCTTGACAATGCTGCAACGCCGCTGGGACTAAAGGCAATGAAGGAATTGCAGGAACTGAACACAAACAAGGACCGCGCATCAAATTCTATGATAATGTTCCTTGTACTCAACACGTCTGGGCTTACCATAATTCCCATTAGCATAATGGTTTACAGAGCACAGCTTGGTGCTGCCGACCCGTCTGACATTTTCCTGCCGATACTTATAAGTACCTTTGTGAGTACGCTAGTTGGAATAATAACTGTGTCGCTATGGCAGAAAATCAACCTTTTCCGTTGGGAAATATTGCTTTATCTTGGCGGACTTACACTTTTGCTTGCGGCTGCAATATGGGGCTTTACCTTGCTTTCGGCTGAGAGGCAGGGAACTGTAGCTTCTGTAATTTCAAATAGCATACTGTTTTTGATAATTATCGTGTTCATAGTGCTTGCGCTGGTGCATAAGGTTAATGTTTACGATGCCTTTATCGAAGGCGCCAAGGATGGTTTTATGACTGCCATAAAGATAATTCCGTTCCTGATTGCAATACTTGTTGCTATCGGCGTTTTCCGTGCATCTGGGGCTATGGATGCGTTGATGGCAGGAATTGCATGGTGCTTCGGCAAGTGTGGATTGCCTACCGATTTCGTTGATGCTCTGCCAGTTGCCTTTATGAAGCCTTTGAGTGGAAGTGGCGCACGCGGACTGATGGTTGATGCCATGAATGTTCACGGAGCCGATTCGTTTGTTGGTAGGCTGGCTTGCACATTCCAAGGTGCTACAGATACTACATTCTATATTTTGGCGGTTTATTTCGGTTCGGTTGGAATCCGCCAGACGCGCTATGCAGCAGTTGCTGGACTCATTGCCGACCTTGCGGGAATCATAGCTGCAATTTTTGTCGCATATTTGTTTTTTGGATAAAATTTTGAGATAAATGATACCTTTTTCACCACCACGCATCGACGATAAGATTATAGCAGAAGTCGTTGACACTCTTAAATCTGGATGGATAACTACTGGTCCCAAGACCAAACTTTTTGAAAAACGACTTACCGAATATACTGGCGGAAAGTCAACACTTTGCGTCAATTCGGCTACGGCAGGACTTGAAATCGCATTGCGCTGGTTTGGCGTAACTCATGGAGACGAGGTGATTGTTCCGGCCTACACCTATTGTGCTACGGCAAATGTGGTTGTGCATTGCGGAGCAAAGCCGGTAATGGTTGATATCAATGCTGATGACTTTGATATAAATGTGGAGAAAATCCGCGCAGCAATTACCGACCGCACAAAGGTTATAATGCCTGTTGACATTGCCGGTATGCCTTGCGACTACGACGATATAATGTCGCTTGTAAACGAAGATGGTATAAGACGCAAGTTTTCACCAAATAACGAAATCCAGAAGCAGCTTGGCAGGATTATGGTTCTTGCCGACTCGTCGCATTCGATTGGTGCAATTTACAAGGGCAAACATACTGGTTCGTTGGCTGATGTTACAGTATTTTCGTTCCACGCAGTCAAGAACCTGACAACAGCCGAAGGTGGAGCTGTGATTTTCAACCTTCCCGAGCCATTTGACAATAATGAGATTTACAAGTTCTTGTGTGTCTTGTCGTTGCATGGACAGAACAAGGATGCTTTGGCAAAGACCAAGGGCAACTGGAAGTACGATGTCATTACGGCAGGTTTCAAGATGAACATGACCGACATTATGGCGTCGATGGGACTTGTGGAACTTGCTCGTTACGATGACGATACGCTTGTAAAAAGGAAGAAAATCTTTGACTTTTACACCGCACAATTCAAGGATGATGCAAGGTTTGTTTTGCCTGTTTACGAGACGGAAAACAAGCGCACGTCCTACCATGTTTATACGCTTCGTGTGAAAGATGCCAGCGAGGAACAGCGCAACGAGATTATTCGTAGGATAAATGGCAAGGAAGTGTCTGTAAATGTGCATTTTCAGCCATTGCCATTGCTTTCGTTCTACAGCGGACTGGGCTACAAGATGTCCGACTATCCGCAGGCTTACGATAACTATAAGTGCGAAATCAGCCTTCCTGTCTATTACGACCTTACCGACGAGCAGATGCAAACTGTTGCTAATGCGGTTAAGGAAGCGGTGACGGAGGTGATGGGATAAGCGGAGCAATCTTCGTTAAATCCTGTGAAAAATGATTGTTGGAAATCTTCACAAAATGTAAAATTTGTGTATTTTTGCGGAAAAATGGTTCTACATGACATACGATGTTATTGAAATAGCTAAGAAAATAATTAGCAAAGGAATAGAAGATGAAAACGGGGAGTTGGTGTCCAACATGAAACTCCAGAAATTGCTGTATTATGAGCAAGGGTTTCATCTTGCATATTTTAATGAGCCATTATTCAACGATGAAATTGAAGCATGGATGTATGGTCCTGTCGTACAAAGGGTTTATGATGAATTCAAAGACTACGGCAAAAGAGGAATTGAGAATGTCGATTGTTCAAATATAATAAAGCTGCAAGATGTTGAGGAACGCTTGTTTGACGAAGTCTATCGTGTTTATTCTGCATACTCGGCAGTTGGTCTTATGGAAATGACACATAACGAAGCCCCATGGAATAGTGTACAGGTAGGCGTAGGAAGCGTTATTGACAAGGAGACAATAAGAAAGTTCTTTTTGACTCGGCTGAAATGACAAAATCTAAGAAAAAGCATGATAATGAGTTTATTATCAATCCATTGCCGTTCCTGGATGGCATTGATATACACTTTTATGACGAACCAATCTTTTCTTTCAAATATTTACAGGAGAAATCGATAGAAGATTGTAAGGACGCAAAGTTTTTTAGGGATTTTCTATTTAGGTTGAAAGGAATTTCTGAACTAGGTTGGAAAGGCGCAGAAAATTCTTCTCGGCATGGACTGGGTATGGAAAAAATACCGCGAAGCATAATAAAACCTGATTTGCCTAAAATTGTAACTCCGGATGTAACCTTGTTGGCATTTCGTGCATCTGGCAACAATCTGCCTTTTATTGGATTCCGTAAGAACCGAAATGTTTTCTACGTACTTTATATTGAAACTGTTTTTGGGGATATATATAAACACAGCTGATTTGTTGAGGTTTGTAAGGATTGAAAAAAATATTTATTTTTGCAAAAATTAGCGGAATACTTTGGAACGCACTAAGATATATTTTGTTTCCGATGCGCATTTTGGCGTTGACAGCCAGTTTTCTTCCGAAAGTCGGGAGAGGCTTTTCATAAGTTGGCTTGACGAGATAAAAAACGATGCGTCAGAGCTTTACCTGCTTGGTGATATTTTTGATTTCTGGTTTGAATATAGCTATGTGGTGCCGCGCGGATTCGTGTCGGTGCTTGCCAAATTGCGTGAACTTTCCGATAGCGGTGTTAAGATAAAATATTTTACGGGCAACCACGACATGTGGGTTTTCGACTATCTACCACAGACTATTGGTGCGGAATTGCATAGGGTGCCGGAGGAACGCGAGATGGGAGGCAAGTTGTTCTATATCGCTCATGGCGACGGACTTGGCAAGTACGACCGCAAGTACAACATGATGAAATGGATGTTCCATAACCGATTTTTCCAATTCATGTTCAAGTGGATACATCCCGACTGGGGGTGCAGGTTGGCTCTGTGGTGTTCGCATCGCAGTCGTCTCAAACACGACCTTCCCGAAACTCCCGACTACGAAAAGGAATTTCTTGTCATGTATTCGCGTGAAGTGCTTGAAAAAAAGCATGTTGACAATTTTGTGTTCGGACACCGCCACATTCCTTATCAGTACCAACTAAACGAAAAATCGTTGTTTACCAATGTTGGCGACTGGCTTTTCAACTTCACATACGCGGTTTTTGACGGTGAGAATCTAAAATTATTGAATTTCCAATCGGAAAAATAACATGAATTTATTATTTTTGCGTACTGAAATTTTTTGAACTAAATGCGGCTTTATACAGAACAGTTGGTCAAGCAGTACGGAAAGCGAACCGTAGTAAAAGGTGTTGATGTGGAAGTGAACCAAGGCGAAATTGTTGGTTTGCTGGGTCCTAACGGTGCTGGAAAGACCACTACTTTCTATATGATAGTCGGACTGATAAAACCTAACAGCGGTCGAATTTTCCTTGATGACAAAGAAATAACGAAGCTTCCCATTTATAAGCGTGCTCGTCTTGGAATCGGTTATCTGGCGCAGGAAGAGTCCGTTTTCCAGAAAATGTCGGTTGAGGACAATATAAAGTCCATCTTGGAATTCCGCAATGACCTTAACCGCAAGGCCCGTAACGAAATGACCGAGCAACTTTTGGACGAATTCAGCCTCAAGCATATCCGCAAGAGCAAGGGCTTCCAGTTGTCGGGAGGCGAGCGCAGGCGTACCGAAATTGCTCGTGCCTTGGCAATCGACCCTAAGTTCATTCTGCTTGACGAGCCATTTGCAGGCGTTGACCCGATTGCTGTGGACGATATTCAGACAATCGTTATGCATTTGAAAAACAGGAATATCGGTGTGCTGATAACCGACCATAATGTTCACGAGACTTTGGCGATTACCGACCGTGCGTATCTGTTGTTCGAGGGTGGAATTCTCAAGAGCGGTACTGCCGAAGATTTGAGCAACGACCCGCAGGTTAGGAAGGTGTATTTGGGGGCTAATTTTGAATTAAGGAAATAAATGGATAATGGACAATTGATAATGGATAATTTGATATTAGTGGCGACGCGGCGCGCCATGTCGCTACAAAATTATCAAATCATTGAACCTTAAACATTGAACCTGAAACTTAGAAACAAGAACCATAAAAAAACTATTTGGTATATGTATAAAATTTTAAGAAAAGTTGATATTACAGACGACATGGTGTTGTTTGATGTGCTGGCACCAAGAATTGCAGAATCGGCATTGCCCGGTCAGTTCCTAATTGTTAAGATGGACGAGAAGGGAGAACGAATACCCTTGACAGTCAGCGATAACGATGCAAAGGCTGGTACTGTGACAATTGTTTTCAAGGTGGTTGGCAAGTCAACAAAGCAGATGGCGACATACAATGTAGGCGATTGCTTCTGCGACGTGGTAGGTCCACTCGGTCGTCCGTCGGAACTTGTGCATATACCGAAGGATAAACTAAAGGATTACAAGGTTGCATTTATTGGCGGAGGCGTAGGTATTGCACCGATTTTCCCGCAGGTGAAATGGATGCATGAACAAGGCGTTGACTGTGATGTAATTATAGGCGCAAAGACTGAGTCGTTACTTATATATGTGGACGAACTGAAGTCGATGGCTGGCAACCTGTATTGCGTTACCGAAGACGGAACAACCGAACATAAGGGACTTGTTACCGATATGTTGAGGAAACTTGTTGAATCGGGACGCAAGTACGATGAAGTTGTTTCAATTGGCCCTATGATAATGATGAAGTTCGTTTCGAAACTTTGTACCGAGCTTGGCATAAAGTGTACTGTCAGCCTCAATTCGCTTATGGTCGATGGTACGGGAATGTGCGGAGCCTGCCGTGTTTCGGTTGGCGGAAAGACCAAGTTCACCTGCGTTGATGGTCCTGAATTCGATGCTTCGTTGGTTGATTTTGAGGAGGCTATGAAGCGTCAGGCTATGTACAACAATGTGGAAGGTCACAAGCAGCTTGAAGCCGAAGAAAAGGCAGAAGGTCATAAGTGCCATATTGGTGGTATCATCGATGAGCCGCGCGATGCCAGCAAGCGTGTTCCTGTACGCGAACAGGATGCAAAGGTTCGTGCAACCAATTTTGATGAGGTTTGCTTTGGCTACAATGCCGAGGAAGCTATGCAGGAGGCTCAGCGTTGCCGCAGGTGCAAGAAGCCGATGTGCGTTTCTGGTTGCCCTGTTTCGATTAAGATTCCGGATTTCATAGGAAAGGTTGCCGAAGGCGATTTCGCAGAGGCAGCAAGGATAATCAACGAGGATTCGGCATTGCCAGCTGTCTGTGGTCGCGTTTGTCCGCAGGAAACCCAGTGCGAGGGCAAGTGTATTCTCGGAATAAAGGGCGAACCTATTGCAATTGGTAAACTTGAAAGGTTTGTCGGTGACTGGGCACGTGAAAACAACTTTGACTTTGGCGTAAAGGTAGAAAAGAATGGACATAAGGTTGCTATTATCGGTAGCGGACCATCGGGGCTTACATGTGCAAAGGAACTTCTGACTATGGGCTACGAAGTTACTATTTTCGAGGCATTGCACGAATATGGCGGTGTACTCGTTTATGGTATTCCATCGTTCCGTTTGCCAAAGCATACCGTTGTAAAGCATGAAGTTGACAATCTGCTGAAACTTGGCGCTAAATTCGAGAAGAATGTCATTATAGGTCGTTCCGTTTCTATCGATGACCTTATGGATAAGGAACATTTTGATGCTGTTTTCATTGGTTCCGGTGCTGGATTGCCAAATTTCATGAACATTCCGGGAGAAAATCTCTGCGGTGTAGTTTCTGCAAATGAGTTCTTGACACGTAACAATCTGCTTTTTGCATACAAGGAAGGTTATGAAACGCCAAATTATGTAGGAAAGAAGGTTGTGGTTGTTGGTGGCGGAAACGTTGCAATGGATGCTGCACGTACAGCCTTGAGGCTTGGTGCCGAAGTGCATGTTGTTTATCGTCGTTCCGAAGAAGAGTTGCCGGCAAGGGCAGAAGAGGTGCATCATGCAAAGGAAGAGGGCATTTTGTTTGATTTGCTTTGTAATCCTATCGAGATACTTGGAGATGACAATGCATGGGTTAAATCAATAAAGTGTGTGCGTATGCAGCTTGGTGAACCTGATGATTCGGGCAGACGCCGTCCTGTTGTTATTCCTGATTCCGAGTTTATTATAGATGCCGATATGGTGATAATGTCAATTGGAACTTCGCCAAATCCGCTGATTTCGTCAACCACACCCGGACTTGATGTAAATCGTTGGAACTGCATTATGGCCGACGACAATGGCGCGACTTCGCGCAAGGGCGTTTTCGCAGGTGGTGATGCCGTAAGCGGTGCTGCTACCGTTATCCTTGCAATGGGCGCAGGCAAGACTGCCGCAAAGGCAATTGACGAGTATGTAAAAGGAAAGTAATTTATATTTGTTATAATAATCGTATTGCCGTTATGCTGAACTTTTGGGCATAACGGCTTTTTTATTTGCTGAGATTTTACAATTTGTTAGCATTTTTTTTTGCGTTCAAAACTTTCCCCATCAACAAAAAACAATAACTTTGTCAACATGAAAAGAATGATACTTATTGCTGTGATTGCCATTGTCTGGCAGTTTTCGTTTGCTCAGGGAAAAACGCCTGTCGATACCATTTCACGAGGAAATCTTACTGTAATACTATATAACGATAAGACATGGCAATACGTTGATATTCAGCCATCCGCTGTTGTTTCGCCTAAGGTTGATTCTTCAAGCATTACTGCACAAAACTGGATTACCAATTCCGTATATGCCCAAAAGCCAGACTATGCCCGCACTAAAGATACATGTATCATTGATTTTGGCGGCGACATCAACAACTACAATTTTCCGGTTTATGGAAAAATATATTCCCGATTCGGAATGCGTAGCGGCAAGATGCATACTGGGGTTGACATTGAGCTGAGTGATGGCGATACTGTTGTTGCTGCCTTTGATGGTGTGGTGCGTTTTGCAGGATGGAACAATTCGGGATATGGAAACGTTGTGGTTATAAGGCACTACAACGGATTGGAAACTTTGTATGCACACCTTAGCGCAGTGAAATGTTCTGTAAATCAGAAGATAAAAGCTGGCGAATGTGTTGGTCTGGGTGGAAGTACTGGACGTGCAAATGGCACTCATCTGCATTTTGAGACTCGACTGAAGGACAATGCCTTTGACCCCGAACTGGTTTTCAATGTACAGACCGGTGTTTTGGTTGCTGAGAAAATACCGATTTATCCCGGCAATTTTGATTATATGAAGTATGTGGATAATTCTGAATACCATGTTGTTAAGTCCGGCGATACGCTTTACGCCATTGCTCGTAAGTATCACGTTTCGGTAAAGCAGATTTGCGACCTCAACGGAATAAAGGAGACTTCAATTCTTAGCGTAGGCAAGAGGTTGCGACTGAGGTAGGTGGCTGTTACTTCCGTTTGATATAATCCATTTCGTACAAGTCATTTATTAGCAAGGAATCATATTTTACAACACCATTCTGGTTCATGTGGTGGGAATCGCAGAAGTCAAGCGAATCGTTGAGCGTTAGTCGAGTGTTGTAATCTATGAAAGTGCCGTATTCAGAAATCTTTGCGGAGTATTGGTCGTGGTTATCATATGACTTGTATAGCACTGATGGTACAGGAGCTTCAACAAGTAGATAGTTTATGCCGCGCATTTTCAGGAGCTTCACGGTTTTGTTTAGGAACATCAATTGCATTGCGTTGCATCTGCATGTCGTATCTATCCTATAGTCAGGTTTCAAGTCATAATATTCCATGCTTTTCTCCACAAATCCACTCCTTATGTATTTGTCTTGGCAAATAGTAATTTCGTTTCCTGTAAAAGTTTGTCTTGGGTTTTGGTGGTGAAGTATGTAGCGTCTGAAAGCCCTGTATATCAATTTGTTGATTACGTTTGTGTTTTTCGTACACACTGCCATTTTTAGTTTTGTCCATTCCCAAACTGCGAGGTCGTGGTCGAAGTCGGAGGTTATAAAGTCGATTGCCGATTCTTCGCCGTAGGTATTCATAAGGTCGGGATACAAGTCGATGATGACGCATTTGGGATTAAGGGAGTCGATATACCTGTCAATTATAAACCACGACTGCATACAGGTTTGCGAGCTTGTTCCGATATTGAAAGTCTTCATGTTGTGCTGGGAAAATATTCTTGGGTCGAATGATCTGGACGAATGGCTGCTGCCAACAAACAGAATGTCAATGTCCTTGTATTCGTCAATCTCGTTGAATTTTATTTCTGTAGTTCTGATGGATTCTGGTGGCGGCTCCTTTATCGCATCCATTAGCATAAACATAACGCAATATGTAGGAATGTACAATATTGTTAGCAGTACTAATGTTAATATCGTCTTTGTCAGGAACTTTCTCATGCTTAGAATTGGAAGTACAGGAATTTGGTTGTGTCAATTGGTTGGAATGCAAGGATTGAGAAGAATAGGAAGAAATATAAAAGGTATCTGAAAATAGGTCGTTTAAGCGATGTTTGCAATTCGCCAAGTCCGTGTTCCTTGCTGCGTTGCCACCATTCTATTGCAAGCATTACGATGACGAAAACGCCTGCGAAATTTTTTGTAGAAGTAAAGAACAGGTAAGAAGCCTTGAAGATGTTCAAACTGCAAAGCCTGCAGATATAGTGCCACGCATCGCCAATGGTTTCCGCCCTGAAGAAAATCCAGCCGACTACCACAAGCAGGAAAGTTGTCAGCATCATTGCAAATTCCTTTATGCTAGGAAAATGCTTGCCTTCGGCGATGGTGCTTGTGTATTTCCGATTTTTTCCCAACAATATAAGCGGTAGGAATAGCAGTGCGTGGTATGCGCCCCAAACGACAAAAGTCCAGTTCGCACCGTGCCAAAGTCCGCTTAACAGGAAAATTATCAAGGTGTTGCGCACAACTTTTGCCTTTGAGACACGGCTTCCGCCAAGGGGAATGTAGATGTAGTCGCGGAACCAAGTTGTTAGTGAGATATGCCATCTGCGCCAGAATTCGGCTATGTCGCGGCTGAAATACGGAATGTTGAAGTTGCGCATCAGCTTTATACCGAACAATTTGGCTGTACCAATGGCGATGTCGGAATAGCCCGAAAAGTCGCCGTATATCTGGAATGTGAAAAGCAGAGCACCGACCATTAGCATACTTGCCGGCTGGTCGGCGTAGGTGGCGAAAATCTGGTTGCATGTCGTTGCGCAGTTGTCTGCCACGACTATCTTCTTGAAAAGTCCCCACAGAATCTGTCGGCATCCGTCAACGGCAGTGCTGTAGTCGAAACTGCGTTTCTGTGTGAATTGCGGTAGGAGGTTGGTGGCTCGTTCGATAGGACCTGCAACGAGTTGCGGAAAGAAACTTACGAAGGCAAAAAATGCGATTATGTCGTGCGATGCTTCTATCTTGCGGCGGTAAACATCAATGGAATAGCTTAATGCCTGAAATGTGTAGAAACTTATTCCGACCGGCAGAATGATGTTTAACGTGGTGGTTCCCAATGTTATTCCAAATGCGGAAAAGGCATCGGCGAGGCTTGATACGAAAAAGTTGTAATACTTGAAAACGCCTAATATCAGCAGGTTAATCGTTATGTTGGCGGCAGATATGATTTTTGCCTTCTTGCTTTGTGATTTTCGGTTTGCCTTGTCAATGAGGAGTCCGCTTGTGTAACTGCAAAATGTTGTAAATGCGATTAGTATAAGAAAACGCCAGTCCCACCAACCGTAGAAAAGGTACGAAACTGCAACGATGAATGCGTTTTGCAATTTCAGGTTCCTGTTGAATACAAGCCAATAGAGGATGAAGGTTATTGGCAGGAAAATGGCAAATTCAATAGAGTTGAAAAGCATAATGACTTATTTCGCTCCAGCCAGTTTCTTTATGTCGTTCAGCTTGTTGAGTGCTTCGAGTGGACTTAGGCGGTCGATGTCGAGGTTCATAAGTTCCTTCTTGATTTGCGAAAGTACAGGGTCGTCCAACTGGAAGAAACTGAGCTGGTATCCATCGCGGTTCTGTGCTATTGTATCCACTGGTTTGCCGACATTTACGCTTCCGTTCACATCGCTTCCTGCCGACTCAAGCTGTTCCAGAATCTTGTTTGCACGATAGACTATTGACTTGGGCATTCCTGCCATCTTTGCAACGTGGATTCCAAAGCTGTGTTCGCTTCCGCCTGGCTGTAGTTTGCGTAGGAAAATCACCTTGTTGCCCGATTCCTGCACCGAAACATTGTAGTTTTTGATTCGCTTGAAATCCTTTTCCATTTCGTTAAGCTCGTGGTAATGGGTTGCAAACAAGGTTTTTGCCTTTGAATGTTCGTGAATATATTCGGCTATAGCCCAGGCAATTGAAATGCCGTCGTAGGTACTGGTGCCACGACCAAGTTCATCGAGTAGAATTAGGCTGTGGTCGGACAGGTTGTTCATTATGCTGGCAGCCTCGGTCATTTCGACCATGAATGTTGATTCGCCCATGGAAATGTTGTCGGAAGCCCCAACGCGGGTGAAAATCTTATCTACAATGCCTAGCGATGCTTCCTGAGCAGGCACGTAGCTGCCAATCTGTGCCATAATGCATATTAGTGCTGTCTGACGCAGCAGGGCAGATTTACCCGACATATTCGGTCCGGTAATCATCATTATCTGCTGGGTTTTGTCGTCAAGGAATACATTGTTTGAAATGTATGATTCTCCGAACTTTAGCTGCTTTTCAATTACAGGATGGCGTCCTTCCTTGATGTCGATGATGTTGCTTTCGTTTACTTCCGGACGGCAGTAGTTGTTTTGAACGGCATCCTTTGCAAATGCCATCAGGCAGTCGATGCGAGCGATAAGCCCTGCATTTATTTGTACCATGCCTATTTGCGTAGTTGCGTATGCTATTAGCTCGTTGAATAGCCGTGATTCTATTGCTGAAATCCTTTCTTCGGCACCGAGAATTTTCTCCTCGTATTCCTTTAGTTCCTCGTTTATGTAGCGTTCGGCATTTACCAATGTCTGCTTGCGTGTCCATTCGGGTGGAACCTTGTCCTTGTGGGTGTTGCGCACCTCGAAATAGTAGCCGAACACATTGTTGTAGTTTACCTTTAACGAAGCAATTCCTGTGCGTTCGCTTTCGCGCCGTTCAATGTCTTCGAGGTAGGACTTGCCGTTCTTCGATATGTTTCGCAGTTCGTCGAGTTCGCTGTCAACGCCGTTGTTTATCACATTGCCTTTAGATAGCATGTTTGGACATTCGGGATTGATGTACTTGCCAATTTTGTCGCGTAGTTCGCAGCAATCGTACATCTTTTCTCCAATGACACGCATTTCTGCTACATGCGTATCCCTGAAAATCTCAATAATCGGAACTATAGCGTCAAGCGAGTATTTTAGCTGTAGCATTTCGCGTGGAGTTACACGCATTACGGCGATTTTTGAAGCCAGTCGTTCAATATCGCCAACCAGCGATAGTTGCGAGGATATTTTGTCGTTTATCTCGCTGTTGTTTATTATGAATTCAACAATGTTGAGCCTTTCGTTTATTTCTTTGACATTTTTCAAAGGTAATGACAGCCAGCGTTTTAGCAGACGTCCGCCCATTCCTGTCTGTGTGCTGTCGATGACATTGATTAGGCTTTTGCCGTTTTCGTAAGCCGAGTCGAAAAGTTCAAGGTTGCGTATTGTAAACTTGTCAAGCCATACATATTTTTCTTCGTCGATGCGGGCTAGGTTCTTTATGTGTTCGCAACAGTCGTGCTTGGTATATTCAAGGTAGTCGATTATTGCGCCCGCTGCGATGACACCTACATTCAAGTATTCAACCCCGAATCCTTTCAGCGACTTGGTGTTAAACTGCTTTGTAAGTTTCTCAAAAGCATTTTCTTCGGTAAACATCCAGTCGGGGAGGTCGTATGTTGCGGGAAGGTCGCGGAAAGCTTCTGTTATTTCTGATTTTTGATTTTTCTCAAAAATGACTTCCTTGGGCTTGAAATTCTGTATAAGTTTGTCAATGTATTCCTTTGTGCCTTGCGAAACCAAAAATTCGCCTGTAGAAATGTCAAGGAAGGAAATTCCGAACTTCTTTTTTTCGCAGTATATGCTTGCGAGGAAGTTGTTTTCCTTTTGCACCAGCACATTGTCGTCCATGGTGATGCCCGGCGTTACAAGTTCGGTTATTCCGCGTTTCACAATGGTTTTTGCGGTCTTTGGGTCTTCGAGTTGCTCGCAGATGGCAACACGTTGACCTGCGCGGACAAGTCGTGGCAGGTAGGTGTCGATGGCGTGATAGGGGACACCTGCCAGTGGTGAGCCTGCACGTTGAGTCAAAGTGATTCCGAGTATCTTGCTTGCTATAACTGCGTCATCGCCAAAAGTTTCGTAGAAGTCGCCTACGCGAAAGAGCAAAATAGCATCGGGATGCTTGCGTTTTACTTCGTAGTATTGCTTCATCAGCGGTGTTTCGGTTTCCTTTTTTGCCATAGACATTATTTTTAGATTGGCAAAATTACTGAAAAAAGCCATGCTTTATATAAAACGTTATCAACAAAGCAAAAAACGTAAAAACTTGTTGATTATTAGGCTTGGGAACATAGTGTGATTGTGGGTTGTTGTTGAAAAAAATATGCACGATGCAAGTTGGTTTTCTTTAATTTTGTACCATTGCGAATTTAGTATGATGAAAAGGATTGTCCTGATAATTGATGATGTCCATTCGATAATAACCGATGGCTTGAATAAGGTTGGTTTTGATGTGGTTGATGCTACTAAATGGACTCGTGGTGAAATACTGGCACAGGTTGCTAATGCCTTTGGAATAGTGTTGCGCAGCCGCATAAACGTTGACCGTGAATTTGTTGATGCTGCGAAAAATCTGCGTTACGTTGCGCGAGTTGGAGCAGGAATGGAAACCATTGACGTGGACTATTGTGCTACAAAAGGCATTTTGTGTCTCAATTCGCCCGAAGGTAACCGTGATGCTGTTGGCGAGCATACCGTAGGAATGTTGTTGTCGTTGCTCAACAACCTTAATCGTGCCGACCGTCAGGTAAAGGCAGGCGAGTGGAAGCGCGAGATGAATCGTGGTCGCGAACTTGGTTTCCGCACGGTGGGAATCATCGGCTATGGTAACATGGGTTCGTCGTTTGCCCGTAAATTGTCGGGATTTGGCTGCAAGGTGCTTGCCTACGACAAGTATAAGACTGGCTATTCCGATGCTTATGCCGATGAGGTTTCCCTTGATGATATTTTTGCAAATGCCGATGTGTTGAGCCTTCATGTTCCGCTTACTGCCGAAACTAAGTATATGGTTGACGATGAGTTTGTTGCAAAGTTCAATAATCCATTTGTTCTGCTAAATGCCTCGCGTGGACCAGTGGTTAGGACTTCGGCGTTGGTATCGGCATTGCAGTCGGGGAAGATTGTCGCGGCAGGTTTGGATGTCATTGAGTACGAGGAAACTTCGTTCGAGACAACCAAAAAGATGTCCGACAATCCCGATTTCCGTTTCCTTGCGCAGTGCGACAATGTTATAATGTCGCCGCATATTGCAGGCTGGACTGTGGAATCAAAGGTAAAACTGGCGCAAGTGCTGTTGGATAAGATATTGAAAGTAGGGTAGTAGTTGGTTTTTATTATTTCTTGTACTGGTTCAGTAACTCATGAACTTTGTCGTATTCTTCTTGGTCTATTAGTTGTAGCTCCAAAAGCTTTTTATAATTCTTAAGTTCCTCCTGTATAAGGGCATTAGAATCGTTGGTGGTTCCTGTATAATAGTACCATTCGTCATTTTTAGATTGATTGCTTTCCAAATAAAGACTGATGGCTTCTTTTGCTTTTTTGTTGCCATTTATAGCTGACTTGGTGTACCAGTGGAGTGGACTTAAAAAATTATAATCACTATTGAAGTCATCATCAGAATAGAAGATTTGATTGTCTTCGTAATTATAGAAATTACATTCTGCAAACATTCCCATGTATAGCTGTGCGTCAGCGTTTCCTTCCTGATCGGCTTTTTGTAGCACCCGAATTGCATTTATCTGATTATCTTTCCATGATTGAATAACTTTGAATAGCCTGATATATTGTTCGTATGTTGGCATTGTTGTACAGAGTTTGGTAATGAAAGTTTCCCTGTTGGACTGTTGTTCGTTTAATTCTTGGAATTTATGTAAGATGGAGGCAATGTCGAAAATGTTGAATAATTTCGCACCTTGTGTTTTTTCTATTTCTTTGATTACGTGACTTGAAATGTGTTCGTTATCATTTTTGTAAATGTATTCCATGTTGGCATTTCTATAGAAATATAGAGAACTGTTTTTCCCGCACCATTCATCTACGCATACGTTGTAGTCGGAATTATACAACCCGTCAGGCAAACTGTTGGGAGCCAATAAGAAATCTTTGGCGAATACGATGTCCGAATCGTCAATCTTGCCATAACAATTCAGTTTTCCTGCTTTCGCTACAAGTCGTTCAATGCTTTCCAGAGTATCGTTTATCCACGGCAAATGGTTGGGCAGCATATCTATGCGGACGGAGTATGCTTTGTCGTACAGTTCGCCGATTATTGAATCGTCTTCATATTCAGATATTATGAATTCCCTATTTGCACGATTAACCCAAATGCGAGTATGTAATGGAATAACAGACGATATTTCGTCGCCTATAAATATTTCATTGCCTTTGGCATCGTAGATTGTTAGTGCAAATTTCGCATTTTGAAAAACAGTTGAATCGTATTTTTCCAACTCGCTGTCATTAAATGATATTTTAAGATTACTATCTTCTTTTATGGAAGATATATAAGCGTATGTAGATGTAATCATATTGTAAAGGTCTTCTTCGGACAGAATTACTTCGTTTAAAGTTAAATCTAACGAAACAGTTATTCTGTCCGGTTTGTTTGGATCCGAAACAAACAGTGAAGATTTTAATTCTTTTGTCTTTTGTACTGTTTTTGCTTCCAGTGCGTACAATTGTATTCCTGAAATACAGAATATGCTAGCAATTACTATTGCCTGTTGAATCAAATTTTTCATTGGATTGCCAATTTATCAGTACCTGAATTGTTTTATATAATTAATGTATTTGTCAAGCTCCTCTTTTGTGATTAAGCCTAAATTCTGCCATTTGTGGTAGATAGCTGCTTCTTTTTCAATAATTTTGTTCACATAGTATGGAGAAGATATTCTTACAAGGTATTGTTTTAGGAATTTTTCTGCCATGCTGTTGCCATTCATTGCCGATTTTGCGTACCAGTGAATGGGTTCCATTGGTAGGTTGTTGTCATCATCATAGTTGTGTAATCTGACATTTCCAATGTCTAATACTATTCCTAGGTATAGCTGTGCCTTGTTGTTTCCTCCGCGTGCAGATTCCAATAACAATGGCAATGCTATATCATTGGCGTATTCTTTCCATTTTCCCCACAACTCTATAAATTCTTTTTTCTGGTTGTATGACAATAGAGTTGTTTCCGTCTTCCTATTTTCGTAATATTTAGTTAATACCGAATTTAGCAATGGAATATTTCGTGAGGCCAAAAGTTCTTTGTCTATAAGTGATTCCGGATTTTTAGTTATTTTTGAGTATTTGTCATAATCCTTCTCGTCATAATCGTCGTAATAATATGGATTGTACGGCATTGTGAAGTATTTAGCTGTCAAAAAGTCCTTGACAAAATCCATGTTTGAATCTGTTCCTTCAAGTCTTAGTACATTGTCCAGCACTTCCTTTATTTTTGATAAGGAATCTTCCATTTCTGCCGAATATGAAAATTCTTCTAGCGTTACGGTTATCTTGATGTAGGTTATTTTCTTATAAATAGCCGTAAGCTCCTTGTAATTATTGCTGCTGATTTCAATGGATATATATTTGTTGTTGCTGTCGAAATAATCATCAGAATCCATTATTTTCCCTTTGTAGAAATCGGAAGTAATGTCCATGGTAAGATTTTCTGTTGTTGGCTCTTTTTCTGTAGTCGTGCTGTAATTTTTTTTGCCGCTAAGAATAGGAGCCTTTTTCTCGTCCAATAGTGTTATTTCTAAACTTTTTGCCGTTGGTTGAAACTTTTTGTCGTATTTCTCCCAATTGTTCTCGTTGGTAGATAGATTGAACGAAATGTTTATATATGGCGTTTCCTTGGTTTCATAGAAATTGAAAAAATCATCCTTGTCATCATTCTTTTGGGCTTTATATAGCTTTATATTTACCTCCTCCGACCTATATGGATTAGCCGAAATAATGTCTGAGTATGTTTCAATAATAATGTTTCTGACACTGACATTTCTTTCTATATAATTCTGTGCGTATGCAGAGATTGCCATTGTTGTGATTATGGCTATTATACAAGTTTTTTTCATAGTCGTAATTTGTTTACATTTTCTTGCCTACAATTTCCATCACGTCTTTCACTGTTTTCATCTTTTCTATATCCTCGTCGCTGATTTCGATGTCAAATTTTTCTTCAAGGTCAAGTACGATGTCAACAACACGGGCTGAATTAATTTTCAGGTCGTCCTTCAAGTCCATGTTTTCATTAAAATTTTCCCATACCTTGTTGTCGAAGGTATATTTCTTCAAAATTTCGATAATTGTTTCTTGCATGATATATTCTCCTATATAAAGTTCTTCAAATATTTTCCAGTTATTGATTCCTTGCATTTGATAAGTTTGGCAGGAGTGCCTTCAAAGACAAGGTTTCCGCCTTTTTCGCCGCCATCGGGACCAAGGTCTATAATCCAGTCGGCAAACTTTATTACTTCGGGGTTGTGCTCGATTATGATGAGCGTGTGTCCCTTGGTTCGCATACTTTCCATTGCTTTCAGCAGCTTGTTGATGTCGTGGAAATGCAGACCTGTGGTCGGCTCGTCAAAAATGAAAATCGTAGGCTCCGCGTTTTCCATGCTGAGGAAAGTTGCCAACTTAATACGCTGACTTTCACCACCACTAAGTGTACTTGACGGCTGCCCCATCTTCAGGTAGCCAAGACCAACATTTATGTAGTTTTGCAGCAACGAAACGATATTTTTCTCCAGTCTTCCGTCGTTTTGCGAAAAGAATTCCACAGCTTCGGCTATGCTCATCTCCAAGATGTCGTAGATGTTCTTGTCATGATACTTTATTTCCAGAATTTCATCCTTGAATCGTTTTCCGTTGCAGGCTTCGCACACAAGGTGAATGTCGGACATAAACTGCATCTCGACAGTTATTTCGCCTTCGCCCTGACATACTTCGCAACGTCCGCCTTCGGTGTTGAACGAAAAATGCGAGGCTTTCAGTCCGTTGAGCTTGGCGGTTTTCTGTTCTGCAAAAAGTTTTCTAATTTCATCAAAAGCCTTGATGTATATGGCTGGGTTGGAACGGCTTGACTTTGCTATTGGGTTCTGGTCAACGTATTCTATGTTTTTGATTATGTTGATGTCGCCAGATATACGGTCGAAGTCGCCAGCCCTGTCGGCCGAAATGCCTAGCTCACGGCGAATGGCAGGGTAGAGGATGCCTTTTACAAGACTTGTTTTGCCCGAACCGCTTACACCTGTGATTACTGTTGCAACATTTAGCGGAAATGTTACCGTAATGTTTTTCAGGTTGTTGTGCCGTGCTCCTTCAATCTTTATGGAATTGCGCCATTTCAACGGATTGTCGTTCTTGGGATTCTGTAGTTCGCCACGAAGATATTTTGCAGTAAGCGTGTCGGCTTTTTCCAGCTTTTTCTTGTCTCCCTCAAAGACGACTTCGCCACCATATTCGCCAGCAAGCGGCCCTATGTCTATTATATGGTCGGCAGCGCGGATTATTGCTTCATCGTGTTCAACAACAACGACTGTATTTTTCTTGTCGCGCAGTTTTTTCAGTATGGTTATCAGGTTTTGCGTGTCGCGTTCGTGCAGACCTATGCTTGGCTCGTCGAGAACATAAAGCGAACCTACAAGTCCCGAACCGAAGACTGTGGCAAGGTTCATACGCTGCGATTCTCCTCCCGAAAGCGTTGATGCAGCGCGGTTTAGTGTTAGATAGCCAAGACCAACTTCCATCATTGCATCAAGGCGGACTTTTATTTCCGTTCTTATTCTTGCCGATGCTTCCTCGTCAAACTGTGAAAGTTTCAGGTTGTTGAAAAACTTGCAAAGTTCGCTGATTGGCATGTCAACAAGGTCGCCAATGTTCTTGCCGTTTATCTTCACATACATAGCTTCCTTTTTCAGGCGTTTGCCCTTGCAGTCGGGACAAGTCGTCTTTCCGCGATAGCGTGAAACCAATACTCGGTTCTGAATCTTGTACTTCTGTGTCTCCAAGTAGTCGAAAAAGTCCCTTATTCCATATATGTCATGCTTTTTGTCGCCGTTCCAAAGAATCTCTTTTTCTTCGTCTGTAAGCTGATAGTATGGACGGTGAATCGGGAATCGTATGCTTGCCGCCTTTATCATGAAATCGTGGTTCCACTGCTTCATCACATCGCCACGCCAGCAATATACGGCACCATCGTAAATGCTCATGCCTTTGTTGGGTATGACAAGGTCCTCGTCGATTCCGAGAATCTGACCAAAGCCTTCGCAGGTTGGGCAGGCTCCTATAGGATTGTTGAAACTAAAAAGGTTGACTGTTGGCTGTTCAAATGTAATTCCATCTGCTTCAAAGCGGTTAGAGAACGAATATTGCTTCAGCTCTTCTCCGTATTCATATACAAAACATTCGCCTTTGCCTTCATAAAAAGCCGTCTGGACTGAATCGGCAATTCTTCCCACAAGCGTTTCTTCTGGTTTCACCGTAAGGCGGTCAAGTACAATGTGAATAGTGTCCTCAATTGCTTTAATATCGGTAACATCATCGGTACGAAGCATTTCGCCTTTGTTTATAAATCTCACATAGCCTTGTTTTGAGATTAGCGAAAGCTGTTCGCCTTTTTTCTGCTTGCTGTTGAAAGTGTAGGGGAAGCAAATTAGCACTTTCGTACCTTCGGGCATGGAGGTTATGGCGTTTATTACATCGTTGGTACTGTGGCTTTTGACTTCGCATCCCGAAATTGGCGAGTAGGTTTTTCCGATGCGGGCAAACAGAAGTTTCAGGTAGTCGTACAATTCGGTGGAAGTGCCTACCGTGGAACGTGGATTTCGTGTGTTTACCTTTTGTCTGATGGCTATTGTGGGCGGAATGCCGTCAATGAAATCGACTTCGGGCTTGTGCATTTTGCCGAGAAACTGCCGTGCGTATGACGAGAGGCTTTCTACATAGCGTCTCTGCCCTTCGGCAAATAGTGTGTCAAAGGCTAAAGACGATTTTCCTGACCCTGATAAGCCTGTGATTACCACTAGTTTGTTGCGCGGAATTTCAAGATTTATGTTTTTCAGGTTGTTTACCCTTACACCTTTTAGTGTTATACATTCCTTTTCTGCCATTTCCTTTGCCAAAAATTTTACAAAATAAGCACTTTTTTTGCTAATGTGAAATATGAAAATGTAGGCTTGCTTGGTGTGATAACCATTTGATTCTGCTTGTGTTATGATAATGGCGCAAGTCGTCCAAATTAGACAAGCCTACATTTCCTACAATATTACATTTTCTTGTTTGCCTTCAAGGTATGAATGTAGATTCGACTTTACTATTACAAATCGTTTCTGCATGGCTTCCTTTGATGCGTAGCCAACATGCGGCAGCAATATGGTGTTGGGTGCGGAGAGAAGCGGATGATTCTCTGGCAGAGGTGGTTCGGTTTCGTAAACGTCGATTCCTGCGCCAGCAATCTTTCCTGCCTTCAGCAGTTCGGCAAGTGCGGCATTGTCCATTACTGGTCCGCGAGCTGTGTTTATTATTATTGCTGTCTCTTTCATCTTTGCAAGCAAGTCTTTGCTTATCAAACCTTTGGTTTGTGGATTTGCTGGTATGTGCAGGCTAATGATGTCCGATTTTTCAAAAAGTTCGTCAAGGGAGGTGTATGTTATGCCTTCAATGTTCTTTTGTGTTCTGCTATATGCGAGTATTTTGCATCCGAAAGCCTTGAATATGCGAGCAGTAGCAAGTCCGATGGCTCCCGTGCCGACAATGCCGACAGTCTTTCCGCAGAGTTCGGTGCCGAGATAGTTGTTGCGATTGCTTAGTTGGCGCGTGTTGCTGTCCATCTGACTGAAGTTGCGCATAAGTGCAACTGCAAGTCCCACAGCGAGTTCCGAAACTGCTTCGGTGGAATATCCAGCTGCGTTGCTGACTTTTATTCCGTGCTTGCGGCAACATTCGATGTCAACATGGTCGGTACCAGTGAAAGCTACGTTAAGGTATTTTAAGTTCTGGCACGATTCTATTGTTCTTGCCGTGAGCTTTATATTGCTGATATTCACAATGTCGGCATCATTCATGCGCGATGCCAGTTCGTCTTCGTCTTTAGGAATGTCGGTGTAGTATATATATTGGTGTCCTAACTTTTCAAATTCCTGTTTTGCATCTTCGAGTTCCTGTTTCGATACACACAATGGTTCAACTTGTACAATCTTCATCTTTATTTCAATTTTTGTATTTCTGCATCAATTTTTGTCATGGCTTCTACTGCGCCCATTTCAAGGTATATGTCGGTGATTCTGCCTGTGTATGTAGAATGTTGCGGGTTAACCTCGATGATTTTTGCCCCGTGCTGTTTTGCCACATGCGGAAGGTATGCTGCAGGCTGCACTTCGCCAGTAGTTCCGATTACAAGCATCACATCGCATTTTCCTGCAAGGTCGAATGATTCGTTGTAGGCATCCGTGGGAATTCCTTCGCCAAAGAATATGAATCCTGGTTTAAGTTTTCCGCCGCAGTCGCAACGAGGAACTTCATTTGTGAGCTTTAGAGAAGCAGTCGGGTACTTTTTTCCGCACTTTAGGCAGACGAAATGACCTTTTCCACCATGAAATTCAATAACATGCTTGCTTCCTGCCGCCTGATGTAGCGAGTCTATGTTCTGTGTGATGACAGCTTTTACAATGCCTTCGTTTTCCCATTTTGCAATCGTGGTGTGTGCCTTGTTTGGCTGTGCTTCCTTGAAAAACTTGTAGAAAACCTTGTTTACCACTGGCCATGCCTCTTCGGTTCGGTTGATATATGTGTTTATTTCCAGCATTGACTGGTCGTATTGTTCGTAAACGCTGTCTTCACTTCCACGGAAGGTCGGGATTCCGCTTTCCTTTGATACGCCTGCACCGGTGAATACGCACAGACATTTTGCGTTGGCTATGAGTTTTGCCGCTTCTTCAATGTTATTCATGGTTTATTTATTTTGGTTAACGATGCAAATTTAAGCAAAAAATACAATGGTGGAAAGTTTTTCTTCGTTTGTGTTAAAAGTCAAAATGTATAGGCTATTATATATCATCTGCCACTTCCAAATCCACAAATTCATACTTGTTACCGCTGTAGTCAAGTATTCTTACAAAATCTTCGGTGCTAATGGAAATCAATGCGTTAAGTTGATTCGGCAGAAAGGTCAGATGGCCTTTTGTTAGCAATGTCTTGTCAATGAATGCAATGGTGTGGTTTTCGGTGTCGTTGAGTAACGAAAAGACGGAAATTGCACCAATCGTACCTTTTATCCACTTGTTGATTCTTTCTTGCGATGCGAACGACAGTTTCCCTTGTTTCAATTTGTGCTCGATGGCGTGGATGTTTATGTCGCGGTAATAGTCGGAGATAAGCAGATAGTGCTGGTTTCCCTTGTGGTTGCGCATAAACAGGTTTTTGCATCTGCATGCACCAATGCGTTTCCAGAATGCGCCATCGTCTTCTGACGAGAAATCGCGTGGCGATTCGTAGTATTCAAATTTTATGTCCAAGTCGGCTAATGCCTTGTAAACTATTTCTTGACCTATCATTTTTCAAAATATTTTGCCAATAGTTCATGAGCAGCAGCAAAACTGCTGATTTTATTGTCGAGTACCTTTTGTTCATAGTCTGGCAGGCATTCTATGATTTTCTCGTTCTGGTAGAAACTGTTGCGAATAGATTCGTTAATGGTTTCGTATAGCCAGTATTTTGCCTGCTCGTTGCGGTTATAGTCGAAAAATCCGTTTGCGTTTGTATGTGCGACATACTTTGTTATCATTTCCCAGATATTCATGATTCCAGCGCCAGTAAGTGATGAGCATGTTGTTGCTATAGGAGTCCACCGTGATTTTGGCATTGGGAAAAGGTGCAATGCGTTTTGGTATTGTGTCTTAGCAAGGTCGGCACGGGTGATGTTTTCGCCATCGGCTTTAGTGATGGCTATAGCATCTGCCATTTCCATGATACCACGTTTAATGCCTTGAAGGTCGTCGCCTGCGCCAGTTACCAGCAGAAGCAGGAAGAAATCTACCATACTGTGTACGGCGGTTTCCGATTGTCCAACGCCAACGGTTTCCACAAATATTGTGTCGAATCCTGCGGCTTCGCAAAGGATTATTGTTTCGCGGGTTTTGCGTGCTACGCCACCAAGCGACCCTGCTGATGGAGAAGGGCGCACAAAAGCGTTTGGGTGTGATGTAAGGTTTTCCATGCGGGTTTTGTCACCAAGAATGGAACCTCCGCTGCGTTCGCTGCTCGGGTCAACGGCAAGGACTGCCAGTTTATGGTTCAAGTCACATATTTTTACGCCAAGAGCTTCAATGAAAGTACTTTTGCCAGCACCAGGAACGCCTGTTATGCCAATTCGTATCGACTTGCCAGAATGTGGCAGGCAACCTTCGATTATTTTTTGTGCAATGGCGTGATGCTCAGGTCTTACGCTTTCTACCATTGTTATTGCCTGACCGAGTATGTTGGTGTCGGAACGCAAAATTCCGGCAATGTATTCTTCTGCGGTAAGTGTGGTCTTGTGTCTGCGGAATCTTGCAATGTTAGGGTTTACTTGTGGCGGTTGCGATACACCGTCGGTTACGGCAAGAGCGCTGTTGTCGGCTTTGCTTTCTTCGACTTCTCCGCGGAAATGTTTGGAGGTGGCTGGCTTAACACTAACGTCCTTAAAGTCATTAGAGATCTTAAGGTCATTAGTGTTGCCATCCACCTTCCTCTTTTCCTCGATTCTCATCCTTCTCATCCTTTCTGCAAAGCCGCCATTCTCTAGAAAATCCTTGCTTAGTCTATCCAATAGACGAAATAGCAAGTAATCAGTTTGGTTTAGCAGTATTATTGCCATATTGGCTATAAATTCAGGAGGATTGCTTTGCGCAATTGCCTTAAAGTACTCGGCAGTGTTGTGCTCAGCTCCTATTTTGCGCATCGATTCATATTCCGCAGACCCTTTAGCCCAAATGCTATGGTTTCTGGTATTAAGATAATCAATATAGTCTTCAAGCAGTTCCTTAAGGCTGGCTTTTGCAACATTTATCAAGAATATTTCCGTTTTGCTTGATGTGCTTGACGCCGCACTTCCTTCTGCAATATTTTGTTTCCCAGAACGAGCTGCCTGAATCATCTGGTCTATTGTGCGGTCACCTTTTTTTAAATATTTATTGCAGAAATAATATGTAATCTCATATATTACTTCTGCCTTTTGATATGCAACGAGCGATTTATAATTTCCTGGTTTAGATAACAATGATTCTTCCATAACAAAAGTTTTATCTGTATTTATGTCCTGCTAAATAGTTCTGTACATAGTCTTTTACGCCGTCTTCAAGGCTGTGGAATTCGGCAATGTAGCCGGCTTTGCGTAGCGATGTCATGTCGGCTTCGGTGAAATACTGGTACTTGTCGCGAATATCAGCAGGAGTGTCGATGTAGGTTATGTTGGGTTCAAGTCCCATTGCAGCGAAAGTCGCTTTGCCAAGGTCGTTAAACGGACGGGCTTTGCCTGTGCCAAGGTTGTAGATGCCACTATGCTTGCGAGTTTCCATGAAGTATATCAGCACATCAACGACATCCTTAACATACACAAAGTCGCGGCACTGCTCGCCATCGGCGTAGTCGGGGCGGTGTGAACGGAACAACTTGAGCATTCCTGTTTCGTTTATCTGATTGAAAGCGTGCATAATAACCGATGCCATGCGTCCTTTGTGGTACTCGTTAGGTCCATACACATTGAAGAACTTGAAGCCAGCCCAGAAAAACGGCTTTTGTTCCTGCGCAAGCAACCATTTGTCAAATTCGTTCTTCGAAATGCCGTAAGGGTTGAGTGGTTTCAAAATGTTGGGGTCGGTGGTGTCCGAGAAGTCGTTTTCGCCCATTCCGTAAGTTGCTGCCGATGATGCATAAATGAAAGGAATGCCATATTTACAGCATTTCTGGCAAAGCATCTTGGTGTATTCGGTGTTCATCTTTAGAAGCAGCGACAAGTCGAACTCGGTGGTGTCGGTTCGTGCGCCGAGGTGAAAAATAGTTTCAACTTGCTTGTGGTTATTGTCCAGCCAGTCTGCAAAGTCGTTGCGGTTTACGAACTTGACCTTTTTGTTCTCGAAGTTGCCTTTTTTGTTTTCGCGCGAAAAGTCGTCCGACAGTACAAGGTCGGTATATCCTCGTTCTATCAGTGTGGCTGCCAAGTTGCTGCCGATGAATCCTGCTGCTCCGGTTACTACTATCATTGCTTTTGAATTTTGTGCAAAGTTAAACATTTTATTTACAAGCCTGAGGTATTGCAATCGTAAATATGCTATGTTCTTTGTGTCATTTTGTTAACTTTTCCATTTTAATAAATACTTTTCTTTGTTGCTGTTTCCGTGGCTTAATTTGATATTTTCGCGACCAAAACAAACGGATATAAAATGGAAAAACCGCACGCGCACAAGGAGCAACTTGCTGAAATGCAGAAACTTTATGCTGAATATAAATCGGCTATGGACAATAAGTTGGCTGACGATGTTGTTGAATTGACAAGAATTGCTTTTTATGATATTTGCGACAACTACGACTGGATGGACTATGTCGTGGAGGAAAATGGTTGCGAAAAACTTGTAAATGTTAAGGACGAGGTGCTTGTACCACCAAAGTACGAGCATTTGGGTTGCTGTGTAGGTAAGGTAAACAAACCGAAATTTCCTGTGACCGCTATGCTTGATGGCAAGTGGGGACTTGTTTTGCCCGATGGAAAGGGAACTGCACTTTGCTTTTTTGAATATGATGAGATTCAGTGCTTTGACAAGTTTTTTGTTGTCTCAAAGTCGGGTAGGAAAGGTGTGCTCGATAGCAAAGGTCGTTTGCTTGTGCCATGCAATATGGATGATGTTATTTTCCAGCCGATATATATAACCCATACAGATGATGGGCATTCCTGGTACGATGACTGCATGTTTGAACTTCGCCGTGATAGTAAGTCTGGTGTTCTCACAATGGACGGGCAGTTCGTTGTGCCATCGTATGATGAGATTTTGTTTTCGGAAATTGTTGATACCGATGAAGCTCTCGGTGCAATCCTTGATGGTCGCGATGGATGCGTTTCTGTTGATGGAAAACTTATTCCTGACGAGGATTTTGAGAAGTACGAGGATAAGTTGGTATATTCCAAAGGTCGCTACAGCCATCGCTCGTCGTACAACTACGAGTTGGATGTGAAATTGGGGTACGCAGAAGGAAAAATCTAGGGGATTTACGATTTACGATTTTGACTGCGTTGAGCAGAAGGTTGCTGACAAGATGCAAATGATTTACGATTTACGATTTCTCTCTTCACAGTCATGCTGAACTTGTTTCAGCATCTGTTTTGTTTCAGCACCCGTTACGATTTGCAATGTCAATTTTTTTGAAAATTTTTGATATTGTTATCCCTTAATTTGAAATTTTCTTACTTTTGTAGCAGTGATAACAAACGGAGTTTTAACTAAAATTTGAAATACGAAACAGATATACAAAATTTGTAATTAACAGATTATTAAAATAAAAAAGCGTTTTTGCTTTTGTTCTTGTGCAAGGAATCCGCAAAATTCTAAAATAGTCAAGAAAAAGTGAAAATGTTCACGGTTTTCCGTGGGCTTTTCTTATTTGACTATTGGGCATTGCGGAGCCTCTTGCGCAGATAAGAGTTAAACGAAGCCCACTTTTTTATTTGTGTATGTTGAAAACTGCCGTTGTGGGCTTGCGGCAATTAAAAAATATCTAAAATGAAATCAAAAATTTACATTTTTGCCACAATGATTATGATGGTGGCGTTATTATCGAGTTGCAAGGAAGACCCAATAGTGCCTAATGTAGTTACAAAGGATGCTACCGGAATTAAGGGCGACTATGCTACACTGCATGGCGAGGTTAGAAATATGAGTGATGGCGAAGATTACAAGTGCGGATTCTTCTACGATGTGTCGGTGGAAATGAGCAACCCAAAGGAGATAAAGGCTAATGCCAACGCCCGCTTTTCTGCCAAGGTTACAGGACTTTTGTCTAACACGACTTATTATTACAAAGCCTATATCCAATGTAGTGCTGGTCAGATAGAGGGCGAAACCTTGACATTTACCTCGCAAGCGGCGTGGCCGTCGGTTGAGACCCGTCCTGCATCCGATGTTACAGGAAACGGCGCAACCCTCAATGCAGTCATACCAAGCAACGGTGGCTCCGAAATAACCTCATGCGGATTCTACTACAGCACTTCGGAGAGTATGAGCAACAAGGCAACCGCACAATTTACAGGTACACCCGACAGCCTTTTCTCGGTGTCTGTTTCTGGTTTGAGTGGTAATACAACATATTACTACAAGGCATTTGCGAAGAATGCATTTGGAACGGCAGAAGGAGAAATTCTGCAGTTTACTACAGGCATTGGCACTCCAACTGTGCAGACAAGTGAAGCAACGAATATTACAGGTTCTTCGGCTACTCTGGTGGGAAATGTAATTTCTGACGGCGGTGCAACAGTAACCGAGCGAGGTTTTGTATATGGTACAAGTGCAAGTGATTTGTCACAGACTATACAGAGTGGCAGTGGTATGGGCAGTTTTACAAAAGCACTTACAGGACTTAGTTTATCTACTACCTATTATTACAAGGCATACGCCACCAACATTGGAGGAACAAGTTACGGCGATGTAATGACATTTACAACAACAGCTGCATCTCTCCCTACTGTAACAACTGGTTCTGCCACACCAGGTATTGAGAATGTAACTCTCTTCGGCAATGTAACCTCTGAAGACAATGCAACCGTAACGGCAAGAGGTTTTGTATATGGTACAAGCGCAAGCAACCTTTCGCAAACCGTGCAGAGCGGAAGCGGAACGGGCAGTTTTACAAAGGCTATTACTGGACTTTCACAGGAAACCACCTATTATTACAAGGCATACGCCACCAACAGCGAGGGGACTGGTTACGGTGAAGTGTTGTCGTTTACAACTTATGGAATTAGTGACCCAACGGGTTATATCAACGGACATGGCTATGTTGACCTTGGACTTCCGAGCGGCACCAAGTGGGCTACCTGCAATGTGGGGGCAAGCACACCGACAGCATACGGCAACTACTATGCGTGGGGCGAAACCACAACCAAGAGTACTTACAACTGGAGTACTTATAGATATTGCAATGGGAACCTTAATAGCTTAACAAAATATTGCAATAGCTCCGAATATGGCAACGATGGCTTTACCGATGCTTTGACCACATTGGAGGCAATGGACGATGCCGCCACCGCCAACTGGGGGACTGCTTGGCGTATGCCGACAAAAGCAGAGTTAGAAGAACTGGAGAGCAACTGCACCGTGATTTGGACGAACGCCGGCACTGGACACTTATTCATCGGACCCAACGGCAACTCTGTCTTCCTGCCCCTTGCCGGCTACCGCTCCGACAGTGGTCTCTTTTCTGACGGTCACATTGGCATCTACTGGTCGAGTTCGCTCGACACGTACCTCCCGTACCACGCGAGGTACCTCGAGATGGGTCCGTTCAATTACGACGACGGTCGTCTCAACGGGCGATCTGTTCGCGCCGTTTGCCAACCATAGAACTAATCTGTTCTCCCCCAGCACGCGCAAAGGCACCGCAGGGCAAGGTTTCCGCGGGGGGGCAAAATACTTTTCAGCAGTCGGCGATGGTCGGCTGCTGTTTTTTTGTTGTAATGAGAAATATCTCTATTTCTCCTCGCTAGGATTTATATTCTCCGCAATCAATTCTTTCAGGTTGTTGATGATGTTGACATCGTTGAGGTTCATGCCCTCGAAGACTTCTTTAACATCAGCGGTGCTAAGTTCGAAATAGTCATCGTCGGTGGTATAGCGGATGATGAAATTGATGTCCTGATACTGACAGATGAAGTTGCTGAAGCATCCAGCGAGGTCGCCTTTAGGTTGCAGGTCGATGTGGGAACGCTGGTAGTCGGCGTAGATTTCCGTGCCTTTGCCAACTTCGGATGTCAAATGGAACTTGCCGTTGCATAGTTCGGAGTGAAATTTCAGCAGGGCGATGCCCATACCGATTTTGCGTTCGGGACGCGAGGAGTAGAAGGTCTCGTTTATGGCATCCATCATTTCTTTTGGCATACCGCAGCCATTATCGACAATCTTGAGCGACAGCAAGTCCTGTTTTTCGCTGTCAACCATTTCTATTATTATTTCCGTCGCTTTAGCGCGTATTGAATTGTGAACTATGTCAATTATATGTAAATCAAGTGTTTTCATAATATTATCTGTTCTCCTGTATGAAGTGAATTTTTAAGATTGTCAAAACTGAAGCTGTCCATTTCCAGAATGCTCGAAATTTTACCGATGTCATCTATGTAGTGGGCATCGGAACTTTGTATGTAGTTGTAGTCGCTGAACCAAGGGAAGTTGTCGAAGAATTTGTTTCGCATTGTATGGTAACTTAGCTCAAGTGCTTGAAACTTAAGTTTGTCGGGAACAAACACAAGTTGCGAACTGATGCTGAATGTGCTACGATCGACATGTGCAGGGATGAAAATTCCGCCCATTTCATATACCTTTTTCTGCAAGTCGAGCATTGGCAGGTCGAGTGCATTTATTAATAGGTGAGGAACTTCGTCAAGCACATTCTCCTCCTCGTCAACAACAAACTGGTAGCCGAACTTATCTGGATCATTTTCGTAGAAAATTACCTTTGAATCAAGGAATTTCTGGAATTCGGCAAGTTTTTCGGCGTTGGGCATGAATCCGAGGCAGTGAATTTCCTCCTTGGTTGTTACCTCGGCACCCATCATCACAGCGATTCCGTTTTGCTCGCCTATTCTGCGTGTAACCTCGGCGTTCAGCGTGCTGTTGTGGTCGGTAATTCCGATTATGTCAAGACCTTTCTCCTTGGCTTTCATAATGATAGCCGAGGGACTCATCTCAATGTCACCGCAGGGCGACAGTACGGTGTGCGTATGTAGGTCGGCACGGAATTTCATGACCTAAAAGCTTGTTATTTAATGAGTTCGTACAATTTTCCGCAGAGTGGGAATGTTGGTTCCGAGCTTGAAAGAACAGCGACATCGTTGTCCTTTGCAAATTCAAGCATATCATCATCGGGAACACCGTTGCGAACGATGATAACAGCTGGAACATCCTTCAATGCAGCAATTGATGCAACGTTCTTGTGTGTCTGCATGGTTATCCATACTTGACCGCTCTTTGCGTTGCCCATAACATCGCTAAGCAAATCCGACGAGTATGCGCTATTTACATCGGAATCCATATTTACTTCGTTGTAAACCTTAAGGTTAAGCTTCTCTATAATGTCTTTCAGTAACATATCTTTATATTTTTAAATCATTTCTTTTTTCTTTGAACCATCGCAAGGCATTGCGATGCTACAAATGTTTAATTTTTTGAATCTTTAAATTTTTAAACCTTTATATCTCTTATTTTTTTTATCCATCGCAAAGCATTGCGATGCTACTGGTGTTGAATTTTAAATTATTGAATCTTTAAATCTTTGATTATCAAATCATCAAATTATTATAACGTTTTTAAATCTTCTCCCCAGATGTCGAACATCACCTTGTAGAATTCGTCCATCTTCTTGTGTGCGAAAATGCAGTTCTCTATTTTGCTTTCGTTGCGGATGACATCCTCTGCCAAAGCGTTGCAAGTAGGTGCACCACAAGCCGAGCAGTCGATTCCTGGCAACATTCCCTCTATGCGCTTCATGTTTTCGACCATACGGAAGGCAATCTGCAGGTTGTCGTTGAGCTTGAGGATAGAACGAGGCTTTATTTCGTCAACCTTTACCATTTCGGCAATCTTTTCGGCAAATTCCTTATTGTTGAATGCCACTTTCTGGTCGGAGTCATCTTTTTTCGGCTTGCTGTCGATGATTTCGGCACGTGCTTTCAGTTTTTGCTTTGCAACAAATCGGTTTGTTGGGCAGAGAACTCCGCCTACGCAACTTTGGTCGCATGCCCGCATTTCTACTAAGCCGTTTGCACTAATGTCTTCGTCTTCAACTTTTTCCAAAAATTCGATGGCATTTCTAATTCCATCTACGGCAAAGCACGAGTTGTTGAAGTTGCGCGATTCTCCAGTGGTAAGTCCCCAAAGGACATCCTTTCCCGTAATACTATGATTTATAGGCTCTGCAATCGACTTTGAACCGCTAAGCATAAGCTTTACCTTATTATATAGGAAGTCCATGTTGATTACGCCAGTTATGAAAGATTTTTTTCCTTCGGCAGGACTTTTCACGGCGGCAATCTTTGCAGCACAAGGAGATACATAGAAAATACCAATGTCCTCGCTTGGAATACC
>JAGCNN010000109.1 GCA_017645925.1 Bacteroidales bacterium | reverse complement strand
TTGTCTTATTCACGGGACACAAGACAAGATTCTGTCAATAGACGAGGGACATGCGTTCTCAATGAAGTCGCTCCCGTATGTTTATGGCTCTCAAAGCATCGCCACCCGCCTGACCCAACTCGGACGCAGTAATTTTGAATTTCACAAATTTGACAATGAAGGGCATGCGTTCTATTTCAACATTTTATCTTCATTAAGTCTAAGCCAAAAGAAATTTAATACCTGCTTCCAGATAGCGGTACATTTTATGGAAGACAACTAGTGTTACGAACTATCTTTCGTCCTAGTATCGGAAGATACAGAGGATAACCTCGTAAATAAAATATTGGTATCCGCTAATAGTTTTTAATATACAAAAAATTAAGGTTGGTTTCTTTTGATAGAATCCGATTTTTTGTTACTTTTTATTTCAGCCCCAATATATAGTAATATGGACAAAGGTACACATTTTATTTGACAGGGTTCATTATGTGTTATTCTTCTTTCCATTTGAAAACTACTGGTTCAACAGTAAGTCCAGCCTTGCGCAAATGACTGATAACGCCTTGTTCGCCAGGTAAGTGTGCTGCACCTACAGCGCAGAAAAGCGATTGCTTCTTGGCAATCTTCAGGAAATTCTTTGCCATTCCGCTGTTGCGGTTGATGAGGAATGCCTGATTGAATTCTGCTGGCAACGATGGGTCGGAACTCATTTCCAAAGCCTTGTCCAAGTTGAAGGTTAGGTAGGCATCGAGAAGGTCGGCAAACTGTTCTTCTTCTTTGTTGTTGCCGTCCGATGTGGTATCCTTTATGCCGTCAATGAGCATTTTTACTTGATCTTCGAGGCTGATGGCATCAATTGCATTTATCTGGTCCATAAATTTTTCCACGCCGTAGCACGATTTTCCAGCCTTGCGCGCATTCTGCAGGAAGTAGAGGTCGAGTGCTGTTTCCATGTCCTGCTTCATGCCTGCCTGCATCATTGCACTGCTAACGAAGAACGGTTTCATCTTGTTGTAGAGCATTAGGCTTGCACCCGTGGCTGCGGTGAATGCACTGTCGAGCAACTTGTAGTCTTCAGCCGACATTATGGTTTTCAGTGTCTTGCCGTCTTTCATAAGTGTTGCTTCCTGTGATTCCTTGGGGTCGATTTCGTCCATCAGGATTTCCATTGCAAAGGCATCGCACGAGTTGAATGCGTCGGTAACGGTGTTGTCGAAAGCGAAAACTCGCTTGTCCTGAATGTGGATTGTGCCGTACAGATATGACGGACTTTTAATTTTTTTGCCTGTAACTTTCCATAAAATGGACTGTGAGAAGCAGAAACTTGCTGCTAAAACTAATGCTAAAAGTAAAAATATCTTTTTCATCTGACTTTTGATTTTTGAACGGTGCAAAAATAATAAAAGTTGTAAATTTGCGCTCAATTTTTTTGCGATGACAGAACTTGAAGGCAATAAGGTAAAAGGTTATGTGTGCGGATGCCTGTCGGCAATCTGCTACGGCGTGAATCCGCTGTTTTCGTTGCCGGTTATGGAACGTGGAGTGGGGGTGGACTCCATTCTGTTCTATAGGTATGCGATGGCTGCCGTTGCGCTTGCCATTCTTATGCTTGTCAAGAAAATTGATTTCCGTCTCAAGGCAAAGGAACTTATTGCCGTGGTGATAATGGGTTCGTTGTTCTGCTCGTCGTCAATCTTTTTGTTCGAGAGCTACCGAATGATGCCTGCGGGAATTGCCTCTACAATACTTTTTGTATATCCGGTTCTGACGGCAATAATAATGGCAGTCTTCTTTAAGGAGAAAATCCGATGGTTTACAGTGGTTTCGCTTGTGTTGTCGTTTGGCGGTCTTATGTTGCTCTACAAGGGCGACGATTCTGGTTCGGTGACGCTTATGGGCATTTTATTTGTGGTGATGT
>JAGCNN010000108.1 GCA_017645925.1 Bacteroidales bacterium | reverse complement strand
TTCAGCCATTCGTTTCCCTGCATCGTAAGCCATCTGCAGGTCATTCTCCCAATTTTCGTCGCGGTACTGGCGTTTGGCGGGTTCAGAGAATCCTGCCAGCTCGAATTTGGCATAGTCCTTGACCTGATATGTGTTGTAGGCAGTCAGTTTTTCTGGCTGTCCGAGGGCTTGTGCTATGCAAGGTTCCATTGTGCCGTAGCCATTGCAGTTGTTGTGTTCCTTGGTGCCGTTCTGAGTTTCGACCAGCAGTACGGGCATACGCTTCGGAGCTGTGATGCTGTAGTCGTTGTACGACAGCCAAGGGAAAGCAAGCCGTTCCAAAAAGGCACGCATCTGACCTGTAATTTCGCCGAAATAGTTGGGCGAGCCAAGAACCAGACCGTCGGCATTGGCAATTTCGTCCAGAATTGGCGTGAGTGCGTCCTTGTACTTGCACACATTCGATGCCTTGCCCTTTATCTTGCAGGCCATGCACGACATACAACCTTTGTAGTCGAGTGCGTAGAGGCGTATTGTTTTTACTTCTATTTCTGCGCTTGCGGAAGTCGCTCCTTCGGCAAACTTGCTGAGCATGGAGGCTGTGTTGAATGTTTTGCGCGGGCCTCCGTCGATGATGATAATTTTCTTCATTTTGTTTTAATAAATCTGTTGCGAAAATACGAAAAAAATCCAAAGTACGGTTGTCGGATACTTGATTTTTCGATTTAGCTCTCATTAAACTGCAACTTCGATACGCCAACCAGCAATAATTTCTGTCCTTTTGGATTTGCAGTCCCTAAGCCAACAATCTGAAAGTGTTGAATATAAGGATTTTAAAATCTGAAAACAAATCTCACATCTCATTACAACCCTAGGACTTTGGGAGTGTTTGCACAATCCCGATTTTAACCGTGTCGATTTCGATACGGTTAAGCAGGATGCAGGAACAAATGCATACACATTTTCTATTAAGGACTGGAATGAAAAATTACATGGGAAAGGTATTGTTACCAAATCGGGACGGTATGGCGGCGGTATTTTTGCATATAATTTGAAATAAATCCCAATAGCTCATTTGATCAATCAACAATCTCCCAATGACCGCTATATCCACTGCCAACATATTTGATATGAGATAGTTTAGAAATGTGTCGCTTGATAGTAATAACACTTCTACCGCTTAATTTTGCTAGTTCCTCTGTTGTAATTTTGAGATTATTTCTTATTTGCTCCTCTATCCATATATCAAGAGTCTTGTCTTGAGTATCACCTTGAGTATCATCTTGAGTATCATACCTAACACATTGCGTATCATTCAGATACTCATTTGGAATATCGTCTTGAGTATCACCTTGAGTATCATCTATAGTGGAAAAAACATTCACCGTAAATGCAGTCAGCTTTGAGACATCGAATACAGCCTCATTGTTGCCGTTTTCATTGAGCATATCTTGTACTCGCCTAATGCCCTGATTGAACATATTGACATACTTCATTTCCTTCATAGCTTCTGCTACAATGGGGTTACGGTAGTCATTAACTGTCGGGAAGTTCTCTGGCCTTGCTTCTCCGTACAATCCTCCAGCATTCATAATTTCTATGTGGTCATCAAACTGATACAAACGTATCGGCATATTCGACTGATAATCACGATGCATACAGGCGTTCATCATTAGTTCGCGCAGTGCGTTGTTCGGGTAATTTATGACCGTCTTTTCGCGGAATAAACTGACAGAAACAGGCTTTTGTGTGATTATAGCATTGCTTACAAATGACTCAAGTGGTGGCAGCAACTGGAACAAAGGTCCTTGAAAGCGTTTCTCGTTCAGCACTTTTCCGCCAATGGCCTTGCCAGCAAAGCGTACAAACTGGACGAAAGCTCCTGGCAAATAATATCGTGGATTCTTTCCAAACAAAATAATGGCTGCGTATGTTGGACATTCGTGCGTGCGGTCATATAAGCGTACAGAAGCCAATTGTTCTTTTATGTCCCGCTTGTCTTCTGCCAAAACGTCAGGCGCAACAACCGACGGAAGATATTCATTACGAATGTAATCAATATTTAGATCATCGAGTGTGGCTCCGAGACAAGGTGTAGCATCGAATGTCGCCATATATGCTGTACGGCGTTCCGTAAGTATTCGTTCTTCTGATTCGCTGGCAATGTCGCGTCTTGGTCCTATACGCACAAATACTCGTCCTCGATAGCGTACAGGAGGCAGCAATGAAGGAGAAACTTCTACAACAAGCAAGTCGCCTTCAGGAAACTCCATCCGCTCTACCGACATGGCAGGAACAGGTAGTATATTACCATCGGAACGGATAGCAGAAATTTTTTTTAGCAGGGCATCATCAACTTTCAGCCCCGACAACAGCCCATTATCGTATGCTCCAATAAGCAGATAACCCTTCTTTCGTGAGTCTGGCAAATCATTGGAAAAGGCGCAGATAGCCTCGCAGAACTTATCCATATTATTTGTAGATATTGTTCTCTCAACGCGATAATTTTCCGTGCTTTGTAGTAATGTATGTATTTCTTCTTTTGAGATCATGTCAATTTAGGGTTATGAAAAAGTGTACTTCTGCTTATTTTTATCTATTTGGCGCAAAATTACTAAAAAACTGGAGTTTAGGAATCATTACACGATTTTTTTCAATTTTTTGTATTGTTGTTAGTTATGTGCTAAAAAAGTTTTATTTTTGTCCTGTCTCTCGCCGGTAAGTCGCTTGCGACGGGAGGGCGGGGACGACATATATTTTAAGGCGTTTACTGACGCTTTGTGTTTTTTATGGAAAACGAAACGGACATATTGAAGACAGACAAACAAGAAAAAAACTTGTTCAATGATGTTTGTGGCATTATAGACAATGCACGAAGAAGGGTTGCTGTATATGTCAATTCCGA
>JAGCNN010000107.1 GCA_017645925.1 Bacteroidales bacterium | reverse complement strand
GAATAAACTCTATTAGAATCTTCAAAGTTGTTAACCTGTCTTTATCTTTTGCTACTTGTCAATCTTTCAAAGAACTTTTTCTCCCCTCCCGATGCCTTCCGGATGACCTCCGTCCCTCATCGTTTGGGATTGCAAAAGTAGCGCATTTTTTATTACCACCAAAACTTTTTTCACTTTTTTTTCAAAAAAGTTGTGTTTAATTTACAATATATTGATTTACAAATTGTTACAAGCGAAAATTTTACTCATAAAAACCTATTTTTACCCCCAAAACACACCCAAAAAGCATTTTTTAAGTCCTCTTGAACGTCATTTTTTTATTTCATTCTTCGCAAAAATTGCAGAAAGTGGCATTTGCCCATTTTTTCGTTTTCTTCAAATCCCCAATAAAAATAAAAAGGAAAGCCTATACCTATTAATATATATAATAGCGTATTGACAAAAAACAGCATTGCAACAAAACAAGCGGTACAATTATCAAATCTACGAACTATTGAATCTTTAAATCATTTTCTTTACCTTTGCCAAAGTAAATCACCATCATCAATGGATTCGCAAGTGCTTGACAAACTGAAGATTCTGGCAGAATCGGCGAAATACGACGTATCGTGTTCGTCAAGTGGCACTGTGCGTAGCAATAAAAAAGGCGGACTTGGCAACACTGTAGGCGGAGTGGGCATCTGCCACAGCTTTGCCGATGACGGAAGATGCATCTCGCTGCTGAAAGTAATGCTAACCAACTACTGCATATTCGACTGCGCCTACTGCATCAACCGTCACAGCAACGACATACGCCGCGCAACACTATCAGCCTCGGAACTGGTGGAGCTAACAATGGAATTCTACCGCCGCAATTACATCGAAGGTCTTTTCCTCAGCTCCGGCGTTGTAAGAAATGCCGACTACACTATGGAACACCTCGTAAAAGTCGCCAAGGACCTGCGCACACAGGGATTCAACGGTTACATACACCTTAAAAGCATTCCCGGTGCAAGCCAGATACTTGTCAACGAAGCAGGGCTTTATGCCGACCGTATGAGCGTCAACGTTGAAATTCCAAAGGAAGAAAGCCTTAAACTTCTTGCTCCCGAAAAGGACTTCAAGAGCATATTCACACCTATGAAATTCATTGGACAAGGATTGCTTGAAAGCAAAGAAAACCGCCAGAAATTCCGCAACGCACCACGATTCGTCCCCGCAGGTCAAAGCACACAGATGATTGTAGGCGTTTCGCCCGAAACCGACAACGACATACTGCACCTTTCGTCGGCATTGTACAGCCAACCATCGATGAGACGTGTTTACTATTCAGGATATGTTTCAGTAAACGAATACGACAACCGCCTTCCCGTGCTAAAACAGCCTCCGCTTGTCCGCGAAAACCGCCTTTACCAAGCCGACTGGCTACTGCGCTTCTACCAATTCAAGGTTGACGAAATCGTTGACGACAGTTTTCCAAACCTTGACCTCGAAGTTGACCCAAAGCTTTCGTGGGCCTTGAGGCATCCTGAATTTTTCCCTATGGACGTGAACACAGCTCCATACGAAATGATTCTACGCATTCCAGGCATAGGCACAAGGTCGGCAGCTCAGATTGTGGCAGCTCGCAGATACGGGAGGCTTGATTCGTTGCACCTGAAAAAAATTGGAGTTGTAATGAAAAAAGCCCAATACTTCATAGTTAGCAGAGACCTGCCAATGCTCACTGTAAACGAACTGAAGCCAGAAAATGTTAAGAAACTATTGACTGCCAGCAAAAAGAAGGACAAGATGGAAGGTCAGTTGTCGTTTGATTTCGGAGGATAGAAGAGACATTGCGCGCAACGTATGTACAAATGAAAAGAAAATGGAAATATTCCGATACGATAAAAGTTTTGAAGGGCTATTGTGCTGTGTGTTTGAGGCATACAATGAGAAAAAGTGTCCTGACATGCTACTGGATAAAGAAGAGACCACTCCCCTATTCTACGATGAAATCTGCACGATTGAAACAGATTCGGAAAAATCCGACCGCGTTTGGACTGGACTAAAAAAGCGCATATCAGCTTCTGCATTGCACTGCGTAACCTGTTGCTGGCTTGCCGATTCGTACCCAAAAGCCGATGAAGTGATTTTCAGATACATATACAAATGCTTCAAGTCGAAAGAAAGCATTGAGACAAACTTTGCCGATGCTGATGTGCTTGAACTATCAAAAATATACCACCAAATATCTTACGAGAATCTTCGCGTGAAACAATTCGTGCGATTCCAGAAAACCAAAGACGACATATATTTCGCTGCCATAGAACCGCTTCATAACGTACTATCCATGTCAATAGAGCATTTCCGAGACAGGTTTGCCACACAAAAATGGATAGTATATGACACAAAACGGGACTACGGCTACTACTACGACTTGAACGAAGTGCAGCAGATTTCATTTTCAAGCGACAACATGATAACTAGCAATGGAATAAGCAAGTCGATTATGGCTGAAGACGAAAAACTCTTCCAAGACCTTTGGAAAACTTACTTCAAGGCCATAGCCATAAAGGAACGCAAAAATCCACGCAAACAAGTACAAGATATGCCAAGACGATTCTGGAAATACTTGACGGAGAAGAACTGAGTTTCGGGCTACGCCGTTTCTGGTTCAACGTTCAACGTTTAAGGTTTCTGGTTTCAAGTTTAACGTTTCCGGTTCAAGGTTTAAGGTTTCTGGTTTCACGTTTCTATGCCTACGGCGTTTCTGAGTTTCAAGTTTCTGGGTTTCTATGGCTACGCCGTTTCTGTGCCTGCGGCGTTTCTGGGTTTCAATGGCTTCGCCGTTTGTGGGTTTCACGTTTCCGGGTTTGAAGATTTGAGCAATACCTCCAAACAACTAGAAACTTTGAAACTCTCTAACTTAGAAACAAAAATAAAAAAGGTCGCCCGAAAGCGACCTTTTCTATTTTTGATTGCATTGATTATTCAACTACAATCTGCTCAACGTAAACCTTGTCGCCGTTGATGATTCTTACGAAGTAAGTACCTGGGCGGAGGTCGTGGCTGAAGTTCATTGTTGCACCGTTCATCACGTTGATGTCGCGAGTTTCAACAACTGCGCCGTTAGCGTTGATAATCTGGTAGGTTGCAGCACCTTCGATGTTGCTGAAGTCGATGCTGAACATACCGTTGTTCGGGTTCGGGTAAACCGTCATAGAACCTGCTTCGAACATTTCGGCAGCAATAACACTTGTGAATGTTACGCTAACAGCCATGTCCTCGGTAATTTCAAGCATCGGCAAAATAAGACCAAGCTCATCTTCCTCGTCAAGTTCATACTCAACACCGTTAACAGCAAGAGTTTCAACCTTGTAGTTTTCGTCTGGAGTAATTTCCAAGTACAAGTCATCGCCGTGATTTACTGTAATAGCACCATCTACGATAGCAATTTCATTGTCGTCTTCATCAGATGCGGTAACAGTTCCGTGCTCACCAACGGTAATAGTTACAGTGTGGGTGTTAGGTACTGTAGCATCTTCGAATGTAGCGTGGATTGTGTGGTTAGCTGTTACATTTTCGAATGTGTAAACACCATTTTCAAGTGCATCTGTTACATCTTCTTCGTCATCGGTATCAGCATCAACAATTACGCTTGCGATTCTGTAGCCTTCGTTGGCAACAATTGTGAATTCCTTGTTTTCACCTGCGGGTACGGTTACTTCACCTGCAGGGGTGATAGTTCCGTTTGCACCAGCAGTTGCTGTGATTGTGTAGGTGGTTGCAGATATTTCGGTAAATACTACTTCAATAGTGTGGTTAGCATTTACGTCATTGAAATTTACTACATCACCTTCTACATCGCAATATACAGGAGTTTCATCAACTATTAAGCCACCAATGAGATAGCCTTCGTCAGGAGTGATGGTAAAGGTTATATCCTCACCTTCGGTTATGGTAACAATACCATTTTCTCCGCTAGGAGTTACTGAACCATGTTCACCAACAGTAAGAGTGATTGTGTAGGTATTAACAGGTATTTCCTCAAATGTTGCAGCGATAGTGTGGTTTGCTGTTACGTTAACAAATGTGTAAACGCCTTCAACAAGTTCTTCGGTAACATCCTCAGTTTCGTCAACCATTACGCTTGCAATTCTGTAGCCTTCGTTGGCTGTGATTGTGAATTCTACATCTTCACCTTCTTCAGCTGTTACTTCACCGGCAGGATTTATAGTACCGTTTGCACCAGCAGTAGCAGTGATTGTGTAGGTAGTTGCAGGGATTTCCTCGAATGTTGCAGCGATAGTGTGGTTTGCTGTTACGTTAACAAATGTGTAAACGCCTTCAACAAGCTGTGCAGTTACATCTTCGGTTTCGTCAACTATTACGCTTGCGATTCTGTAGCCTTCGTTAGCTGTGATTGTGAATTCTTTGTTTTCACCTGCGGTTACGGTTACTTCACCTTCTGGGTTGATAGTACCGTTTGTACCAGCAGTTGCTGTGATTGTGTAGGTTGTTACAGGTATTTCCTCGAATGTTGCAGCGATAGTGTGGTCTGCTGTTACGTTTGTGAAAGTGTAAACATTGTCAACAACTTCAGCAGTTACATCTTCGGTTTCGTCAACTATTACGCTTGCGATTCTGTAGCCTTCGTTAGCTAGGATTGTGAATTCCTGGCTTGCACCATGGTTAACGCTAACCTGTGCAGGAGTAATTGTACCGTTATCACCAGCGGTTGCTGTAATCATGTAGTTATTGATTGCAAATGCAGCTGCAATAGTGTGGTTTGCAGTAACATTCTCAAATGTATAAACACCATTTACAAGTTGTTCGGTAACATTTTCTGTTTCGTCAACCATTACGCTTACGATATGGTAACCGGCAGCTGCTTCGATTGTGAACGACTTGCTTTCGCCCTCAACAACTTCAATAACTCCGCTCGGAGTAATTGTACCATTTTCACTAGCGGTTGCTGTGATTGTGTAGGTGTTAGCAGCTTCAGAAACGAATGTTGCTGCAATTGTGTGGTTTTCAGCTACATTTGTGAAAGTGTAAACGCCTTCAACAAGTTCGCTGATTGCCTCTGCACCGTCAACGAGAACGCTCATGATGCGGTAACCATCGTTGGCTTCGATTGTAAAATCCTGAGTTACACCGTAGTTTACAACAACTTCACCATTAGGAGTAATTGTACCGTTATCACCAGCGGTTGCTGTGATTGTGTAGGTGTTGATTGTGTAGGTAACATTAACAACAACATCATTTGCCGGCATTGTGCCTTCTACTACCAACTGGTCAGCAGTGTATCCTGTAACAGCTGGAGATGCCACTGAATATTCAGCGCCTTCAACGAGTGTTTCTACATGGTCTTCTGCTGCAGGAGTATTGTCAGCAAATACATAATGTATTGTCAATGTGTAGGTAGGTATTGCCTCGAATGTTGCTGCGATAGTGTGGTCAGCAGTTACGTTCTCGAATGTGTAAACACCTTCTACAAGGCTTGCGATTGATTCAACTTCGTCAACCATTACGCTTGCAATTCTGTAGCCTTCGTTTGCTACGATTGTGAATGCCTGTGTTGCACCTTCGGTTACTACAACTTCTCCGTTAGGAGTAATTGTTCCGTTTTCACCAGCGGTTGCGGTGATTGTGTAGGTGGTTGCAGGTATTACTTCGAATGTAGCTGCGATAGTGTGGTTTGCCATTACATTTTCAAATGTGTAAACACCTTCTACAAGGCTTGCGATTGATTCAACTTCGTCAACCATTACGCTTGCAATTCTGTAACCTTCGTTTGCTACGATTGTGAATGCCTGTGTTGCACCTTCGGTTACTACAACTTCTCCGTTAGGAGTAATTGTTCCGTTTTCACCAGCGATTGCGGTGATTGTGTAGGTGGTTGCAGGTATTACTTCGAATGCTGCTGCAATAGTGTGGTTTGCTATTACATTTGTGAATCTGTAAACGCCATTATTAGCAATAACCTCACTGGTAACATTAAATTCACCATCAACGATAACGCTTGCAATTCTGTAGCCTTCGTTTGCTGCGATTGTGAAATCAGCATTGCCACCTTCTTCAACTGTTGCTTCTGCAGGAGTGATTGTTCCGTTTTCATCAGCAGTTGCTGTGATTGTGTAAACAGGTATTGCCTCGAAAGTAGCTGCGATAGTGTGATTTGAAGTTACATTAACGAATGTGTAAACGCCGTCAACAAGTTCCGATGTTACATCGGCATCATCAACTGCTACGCTTGCAATTCTGTAGTGTTCGTTGGCTGCGATGGTAAATGCCTTGCTTTCGCCGCAGTTTACAGTTACACCACCTTCATCGTTTGGAGTGATAGTTCCGTTTTCACCGACATAAACCGTGATTGTGTAGGTTATCTGCTCGAAGGTTGCTGCGATAGTGTGATCTGCGGTTACATTTTCGAATGTGTAAACACCGTTAGCAGCGATAACAGTTGCCGTTACATCAACATCGTCAACCAATACGCTTGCTATCTGGTAGCATGTTGCAGGAGTGATTGTAATTTCCTTGTTGACACCGCAATTTACTTCGCTAGTTTCGGTAATTGTACCATTTTCGCCAGCGGTTGCTGTGATTGTGTAGGTAATCTGCTCGAATGTTGCTGCAAGAACGTGGTCGGCAGTAATGTTCTGCATTGCGTAAACACCATTTTCGTCAAGGTCGGTGAATGCATCAACATTGTCAACAGTAAAGCTTGCAATGCGGTAGCAGGTGTTTGCAGGTGCAATTGTGTACGACTTGTTGTCGCCACAGTTTGCTGTGCTTTCGCCATTGATTGTACCGTTGCCTTCTACAGTTGTTGTAATATTATAGGTGTTAATTGCGAATGTTGCCGCGATGGTGTGATTTGCAGTTACATTTTCGAATGTGTAAACACCGTTAGCAGCGATAACAGTTGCAGTAACGTCAACATCGTCAACCAATACGCTTGCTATGTGGTAGCAAGTTGCAGGAACGATTGTAATTTCCTTATCGTCACCGCAATTTACTGCGCTAGTTGCGGTAATTGTTCCACCTTCACCAGCAGTTGCTGTGATTGTGTAGGTTATCTGCTCGAATGTAGCTGCGATAGTGTGGTTAGCAATTACATTTTCGAATGTGTAAACACCGTTGGCAGCGATAACAGTTGCCGTTACATCAACATCGTCAACCAATACGCTTGCTATCTGGTAGCATGTTGCAGGAGTGATTGTAATTTC
>JAGCNN010000106.1 GCA_017645925.1 Bacteroidales bacterium | reverse complement strand
GTATTCGCTGTCATTTACTTACGATGAGGTAAATTTTGTGATGAAATGCCTGAAGGATTTCGATGCAAAGATTGTTGCACAATATTTTACTGAGGATTGCCGTTTAGATTTTCTGGTAAAACTGTCGGCTGAGGCTCCGCTGGTCGAGGCGCTGTCGAAGAATTACAAGGTTGGAATTAATAAAATTAACAATGGATAATTGACATTGGACAATTTGTAGCGGCGTAATGCATTGCGCAGCTACGGATTACCAAATAAAAAACAAAAGGAAAATGGGAAGAAAATTTTCACGGTTCTTTATTAGCGGGTGGAACGTGGTGGAAGCACCTGAGATGACCAAAGCATTGGTTGTGATGGCACCGCACACCAGCATGATGGATTTTATTCATGGGAAGTTATATTTTTCGAGTTGTGGATACAAGCCAAAATTCCTAATGAAGTCGGAAATGTTCAAATGGCCGTTTATCAAGATGTTTAGGGCACTTGGAGCCGTTCCTATTGACCGCAATAAGAAAGTAGGGCAGATTCGTCAGGTTGTGGAGGCATTTGCAAAGGAAGAAAACTTTATACTCGTAATGTGTCCCGAAGGCACTAGGAAGAAGACCAAAAACTGGAAGCGTGGCTTCATAAAGATGGCCCAGAATGCCAATGTGCCTGTGTATTGCGGATTTATCGATTACAATACACATTCGATGGGAATAAAGTGCGAACTTGACATGTCGGGTGATGACAAGGAGATAATGAACAGGCTGAAATCGGTTTATGCAGGGATGGAAGGCCGCAGAAAAGGACATTTTGATGCAAGTTTAGATGAAGATTAGTCTGTTGCAACTTGATACGGTCTGGAAGGACAAGCCTGCGAATTATGATTTGATTTCGCAAAAAATAGAAGAAAATCCGTTTTCCGACATATATGTGCTTCCCGAAATGTTTGCCACTGGGTTCTGTAACGAAGTGGTTGAACTTGGCGAAAGTATTGACGGACAAACAGTTGCTGTAATGAGGCAGTTGGCTGCTAAAAGTGGTGCTGCGGTCTGTGGTTCGTTGATTTTGAACGATGGCGGAAAGTACAGCAATTCTTTTTTGTTTGTGAAGCCTAATGGCGATATTGTCCGCTACGACAAGCGGCATTTGTTCCGTTTTGGAGGCGAGACCGACATGTTTTCGCAGGGTGAAAATAGAGTGGTGGTCGAATACAAGGGTTACAGGATTTTGCTGCAGGTGTGCTACGACCTTCGTTTCCCGGTGTGGAGTCGCAATCGCAACGACTACGATGTTATATTCTATGTTGCCAACTGGCCGGATAGCCGCCGCAAGGCGTTTGATGCATTGCTGAAGGCGCGAGCCATTGAGAATCAGTCGTATGTAGTTGGCGTCAATCGTGTTGGTGATGATGGTACGGGCTTGCATTACGATGGTGGAAGCTGCGTAATCGATTTCAAGGGCGAGTATGTTGGGCGTTGTCCCGACAATGAGGAATTTGTTCTTACTGAGAAGCTTGACATTGAAGCGTTAAGGCATTTTCGAGAGAAATTTCCAGCATGGCTTGATGCCGATGATTTTTCATTATGCAAGTAAAGGCTTGTAGAAAAGTTTTTTATGTTAACTTTGTACTTTAAAACGATGTAGAAACTATGATACGAATTACATTTTTACTGGTAATATTTGCGCTCGTTATAGTGTTGGTCATTTATGTAGTAAAGGCCATCAGACTAGGCAGAAAAGAAGAAAATCCAACTCCTATACAGCGCACAAAAGAGCGTAGCAACTATTCTGTTTCCGATGAACTTTTGAAGTTGCAAAATCTGAAGGAAGAGGGAATCATTTCTGAGAAGGAATTCGAGGAGATGAAGAAGAAATTGATGGAATAAATTTGTAGCGGCGCAACGCATTACGGCGCAACGCTTTGCGCCGCTACAGATTGTGCATTATGAAAATGCTAAAACGATTGTCATTCTAAAATTACAAAACCCCAAATACCATTTTTCGGAATTATTGATTATTGTTGTGGTGAAACGCATTTTGGCGCAACGCATTGCGCCGCTACAGATTGTACATTATGAAAATGCCCAACCGATTGCCATTCTAAAATTACACCCCACAAAAAATACCATTTTCGGAATCGTTGATTATTGTATCGCCGCAACGCATTTCGCGGCTATATTTTTACACAAATACATTTTTTTAACTTTTAACGTTTGAGTTTCAACTTGTTTTATTACATTTGCCCCCTTAAAATGCAAAATTTTTCTACGATGAGAAACTTATATAAGAGGGTAATGGGAAAAAACTTGTCCCATAACTTATTTTCTAAGGTAGCAATCAGTGCTATATTCTTGTTTTTCACAGCGTTTGCCTCGTTCGGGCAGAATGTGCAGGCGATTACTCATTTCCCTTGGACAGAGGGTTTTGAGAATGGACTTGACAACTGGACTTTGATTGATAGCGATGCAGATGGATATAATTGGCTTTTGTATGAGTCTTCGTCTGCTGCTCACAAAGGAAATTATTCTGCTAGGTCCAATTCATACGAAAATGAAGTGGGTGGATTGTACCCTTGCAACTGGTTGATTTCTCCTGCTATTGACTTGTCGCAGTTAGAAGCACCTATAAATATGTTGTATTATGTGAAAGGATTGGATGCGTCGTTTCCAGAGGAGCATTACAAGGTATGTGTGTCAACAAGTACGGATACTTCAACTTTCACAATAATTCACGAAGAAACTTTGCCAACTGCCGAGGGAGGAAGTTGGACTATACGTAATATAGACTTGTCGGACTATTCGGGACAGGTTATTTACCTTGCATTCGTTCATTATAATGTTTCTGACAAGTTCGCAATTCTTATTGATGATATTTATGTTTTCACGCCAGTACTAGAGAAAGATATTCTTTCGTTCTCATTCGACGGACAAGTTGGCGAATCGATAATTGATGCCGAGAACCATACAATTTTGGCATACGCGGCATGGGACTATGATTTAACAACCTATATTTTCCCAAGAATAGCAATTTTGCCATCTGCAAGCATAAGTCCGGAAAGCGGTGCTGGAGTGAACTTTTCAAACCCTGTTGTTTATACAGTAACAGGCAGTGACGCAAGCACACAGCAATGGACGGTAACTATTCTCAATGACCCGAACGCTTGTCCGAATCCGGAGGCAATTGTAGCAACCAATACAGGAAATGGAACAGCAACAATTTCGTGGGAACAGCGATACCACGAAACTTCATATAATGTTAAGGTTTCAACAACGGAAATGGCCGATATGTCTGCTACCGCTGACATATTTGATGATGTTGTCAACAACATTTCTTTAGATTTGACTGGTCTTGTCGGAAATACTACATATTATGTGTATGTTCAATCGCTTTGTGCTAATGCAGAAGGCTGGACAAGTTCAAGTTTCACTCATTATAATCCTTTTTCATATATGTATATATGTGACTTCGAGGATGCCTCCGAAAATGCAAACTGGACACTTGCCAACGGCAACCAGACAAACAAGTGGTACATTGGCTCGGCGGCAAACAACGGAGGTAGCAACGGATTGTACATAAGCAACGACGGAGGCGTAAGCAATTCATACAACAGTGGCTCAACATCCTATGTATATGCCTACCGCGAAATAAATGTAACCAGCACAAATTACTATTTTATAGATTTCGACTGGATGGCATACGGTGAAGATAATTACGATAATTTGAGGTTTTTTATCATCCCGACATCACTCAATCCAAACCTGACTGGAGGAGCACCCAATGATATGTCGAATAATACTAATACTAATCCGGCAGGGTGGAACGATGTTGGTCTTGGCATATTGACTAATATGTCGGATTGGCAGCACGCTCACATTGAAACTATAATTGAAGCGGATTCTTATTATCTCGTATTCTTCTGGAAAAACGATGGAAGTGCAGGCAACAATCCATCAGGAACAATTGATAACATTGAGGTGAGCAAGACGCCGGGACCTTTTGTCGTATCATCTGTTTCCAATATTAGAAGCACTTCCGCAATCTTGCACGGTATTATAAATGATAGTGGATCTACAGAAGTTATTGAACGCGGATTTTGGTATGGTACCGACAGCGATAACCTTACCGAAGAAATTACAATTACTGACGTATCCGATGAGTTTTCTTCTGAAGTTACAGGACTTGCACCAAATACAACCTACTACTACCGTGCGTATGCAACCAACAGCGATGGAACTGGTTATAGCGAAATAAAATCCTTTACAACACCGAGCGGACAGCAAGGTGACTATTGCTATGTTGACCTTGGCTTGCCGAGCAAAACATACTGGGCGTCAATGAATATAGGAGCAACCAATCCCGAAGATATGGGCGAATATTTTGCTTGGGGCGAAACAACGCCAAAGGATACATACGAATGGAGTACATACCGGTATTGTAACGGAAGTGATGAGTCTATGACCAAGTATTGTAATAACCCCGACTTCGGCAACAATGGTTTCACCGATGATTTGACAACCCTCGAAGCAAGCGACGATGCCGCAACAGCCAACTGGGGCAGTGGATGGCGTATGCCTATAGCCGACGAAGCGAAAGAATTGTACACCTATTGTTCTCATGTATGGACAACCCAGAGTGGAGTTACCGGACGCTTATTTACAGGTCCTAACGGCAATAGCATTTTCTTGCCTGGCATATATAATAGTATGTCGAACCACTACTGGACGAATTCTCTATATTCGAGCTATCCAAGCGAAGCAACTACTCTTATTTTCGGTTCTGGCACTACAGCGGAGTTAAGCAATTATTACCGATACGATGGGTTACCAGTGCGGGCTGTTTACAGGGTGGCACCTTACTTGGCAACTGTTTCACAATCCAATGTAACACTATCTTCGGCAACCTTGAGCGGACTCTCCTACGACAACGGAAATTCGGATGTTATTGAACGCGGATTCCAATATGGCACCAATCCCGACAATCTCACCGAAACCATACAGAGCGAACTGGGCGCAAACGAATTTACCGCTACGCTTACAGGTCTTGCCCCCAATACAACCTACTATTACCGTGCATACGCAACAAACAGCGACGATACCGGCTATGGCGAAATAAAATCTTTCACAACACCAAGCGGACAACTTGGCGACCATTACTTTGTTAATCTAAGTTTGCCGAGCGGTACAATGTGGGCTACTTGTAATGTAGGAGGAACCAATCCCGAAGATATAGGAAACGAATATGCTTGGGGTGAAACTACAACTAAGGATGAATATACTCAGAACAACTACACATATTCCGACAATCCAGCAACGCTTCCTGCCGAAGCTGATGCCGCTGCCGTAAACTGGGGCGAAGACTGGATTATGCCTACACAAGCTGACATACAGGAACTAATTGATTATTGCGATACGACTTGGATTACATTCAACGGAATAAGAGGAATACGGGTGACTAGCAGCAACGGCAATAGCATTTTCATACCTACTGATATTTACGAAGGCTATTCTACCTACGCATCCTATTGGTCCAGTTCTCTAGACACAGACAATCCGACATCGGCAATGTATATGTCGATGTATTCAGGAGATTCCGAATCCGACTCGGATGTATCAATATACGATATGGGTAGAACTAACCCTGCTCGTGTCCGTCCGGTTTACAAGGTAACGCCAACTGCTTTTGAATTAGGCGACGAACCATACATCTGCGATTTCGAGAATGGCGACGAGAATACAAACTGGTTATTTGGCAATGGCAATGAACTTAACAGATGGTACATAGGCAACGGTGCAAACAACGGAGGCAACAAAGGACTTTATATTTCAAACGATGGCGGAAATAGCAATACATATATCAACGAAGAGTCTTCGAATGTATATGCTTACCGTAGCATACAAATCAACGAATCGGACATCTATCAGATAAGATTCGACTGGCGTGCGGCTGGCCTTATTTTTTATGGCTATAAGGTTGACCTGCTTCGCGCATTCCTGATTCCAGAAACCTTGGCACCAGACCTTACAGGTGGCAATAATAACGGAATGTTGGATTTATATAGTGGCATATTCAATGCCACTCCTGATGGTTGGATAGAAGTGTCGGAAAGCGGGGAACCATTGCTTGACGAATCGGAATGGCAGACAAGCATGAAGGAAATGGCTATTGAGGCTGGTGCTTATAAACTCGTATTCTTCTGGCAAAATGTTAAAGATGAAGATGTAGATGGAGAAAGTGTAAACAATCCACCTGCTGCTATCGACAACATAAGCATTATGAAAATTGCCTGCCCGATGATTGCCAACCTAAATGCGACCGGCATTACAACAGAATCGGCAACAATAAACTGGACAGAACTTGGGTCTGCTGAAAGCTGGAAAATAATAGTTTCGGAAACAGAACTTGATGATGATGAACTCGAAGTTGCTGTTCCTACCGCAACAGTATCGTCTCCATCTTATTCGGCTACAGGATTAAGTTCTGCAACAACTTATTATGTTTATGTAATGGCTATATGTTCCGATACCGAAAATAGTAGCTGGAAAAAAATATCTTTCAGAACATCAATATGTCCAGCCGAAGATATGTGTGAAATAAGCTACCAACTTGCCGACAGCTATGGTGACGGTTGGAACGGTTGCGCAATCAATGTGGTTGATACAGAAACAGGCATAGTACTGGCAACTTGGACAATAGAAGATGGAAGTTCTGCAAGAGGAACTCTCGCTGTTTGCGACGGCAGGGAAATAACATTCGAATATGTTGAGGGTAGTTATTCTGACGAAACATCATATCAGGTATTTTATTCAAATGGAGATGAATTATTCTCAGGTTCCGATGTTATGGATTCGCCACAATCATATATTATAACGTGTCCGCCACCAGTTGATGTAACTACTCAAAGAGCAACAAGCACATCTACAACAGCAACTCTTAATGGAGAAGTGGTAATCAGTAGGGTTGCCCAAGTTAATCAAGTGGGATTTGAGTACGGCGAAAGCGAAGACGTGCTTAGCGAAAACGTTACTATGGCATACAGCGAAAATAATTTCACAGGCCAGATTACCGGTCTTACCCCGCAGACAATTTACTACTACAGGGCATTCGCAATTTACAATGATGACATTACAACTTACGGAGAAGTCCTTTCGTTCCGTACAAAGGAAAACGACACCGAAGGCACCGAGGACAATCCGCTTACCATCGACAATGCCGAAGAATGGGGGCAGTTTGCCGAGGCAATGTATTTGTCCGAAAACCGTGCAGTATCAACATATAAGGGCTACGAAGTTTACAACAGCGGCGAAGATGTTTACTTCAAGCTAACATCAGACATCGACATTTCCGAGCCCCAGATTACAATAAGATGGTTTAATGGTTATTTAAAAGGGGATGGAAACACAATTCTTTCCAAAAGCGCTCTGTTCGATAATATTGGAAATGGCTCTGTAGAAGATATCAATATCATAATTTCAGAATCGATTGTGTTATCTGAACATGAAGTATATACCCCATTTGGTATAGTGAGTTCCATTGCAAATTCAGCTACAATTTCAAACTGCACGGTATCGGGTGCAACCGGAGATGTCCTGATAAATGCTAGTTATTTAGGAGATTTGGGTTGTATTGTCGGTCAGTCAAACAACAGTACCATAACAAATTGTGTCAACAATCTACCTATTACAAATGATAGAATTATGGCTAGTGGTATAGTAGGAAGCATTTATGGCGGTTCGGTAACAGGATGCGTCAACAATGCACCAATGAGTGCTTATTATGCTAGCGGTATTGCAGTATATGTATCAGGTGGTACCCTGTCTTCAAACCTTAATGCAGGAAAAATAATTGGAAAATATGGCGCAGGTGGAATTGTATTTGAGACACCCACTGGAGATGTCGTTGTTGATGGTTGTATGAATATTGCTGAAATATATTCTACAGAGAAAAATAACTTCGATGTGACAACTGGCGGTATTGTAGCAAGCAACGAGACCGCTACGCTAAGCATTAGCAATTGTGCCAACTATGGTGCGTTCTCTAACCTTTCTATTCATATAGGTGGTATTTTGGGTATTAAATTTGCTCAGTTGAGCAGCAATATTTCTGCACCTGTATTCATCGAAAATAGTGTTGATGGTAATCCTTACAACAGCGTATATGCAACAATTGGCACCACCGAAGATTATTTCGGCATCGGCGAGATAACCGAGGAAGATGATTTCTTCGACGAGCAGATTAGCGACTTGAGGGTTGATTCGTTGAGGCTGAGATATGCTTCGCGTGGTACGGGAATGCAGACTAGCGATATTGTTGGAACGGCTCTACAATCATCGTTGTCTGGAAGCTGGACTTTCACCGATGGACTTTTGCCGATGCCGGCAGGAATCCCCGAAAACAATAAGACAACATTGGCAAGAATGCCTATATATCTGGCCGAAGGCGAAAAGTCTGGCGGTGTGATGAGCAACTTTACCGTACCAACATCAATATTGGGACACGAGGTAACTTGGGAGTCCAGCAACACCAGTATAATATCAATATCATCGGACGGCACTGCCACGGTAACTCGTCCCGCATTTGGCGCAGCCGACGAGGAAGTTACCCTTACCGCAACCTACGAGGGCGAAACCAAGACTTTCGTTCTGTTAGTAGTATCGCCAAAACATATACCGGTATTTACCGAAGATCCAGATGTGGGTGATATTGTATATTTCTTAGGGTATATAGATTCTGATGTTGAAGGTTTGCCTTTCCTCAATGAATACGGATTTATTTATAGTACCAACAGTAATCTTTCAGATTCTACGAAAGTTGTAAGTACAGGAATTGATGAATGGGGAAGTTTCGATTACGAAGTCATAGGTCTCGAAAAAGGCATAACATATTATGTAGCTGCCTTTGCATCAACAGCCGACTCCACTACATACGGTGAAATTAAGGAATTCAGGATTCCTAGTCCACCGATTCTAGTAACACATTATCCGATGTGGCGCACCGACACCGAGGCTTATATTGAACTTGACATTACGCTCAACGATGGCGAGATTGAGGATTTCTATCAGATGGAAAGAAATGTGTACTATGGTACCAATCGCAACAATCTCAATCTCAGTGAATATATTGACTATGATTCAGACTACCACTATTTTTCTGTCGCTCTTGACGACCTTACTCCAGAGACGAAGTACTACTATGTGGTTGAGGTAGCCAACGACTACGGCACAACCCGTAGCGATACCCTTGAGTTCGTTACCTGTGGCACAATGACCGACAGCCGCGACAACACCCAGTACTACACAATAAAGATTGGAAATCAGACTTGGATGGCCCAGAACTTGAAATTTGCAGGCGTTACCGAAGGAACAGAAACAAGTTCTACCGTTGCGTATCGGTACAATCCAGATGATTTTGATGGATATGTTGAAGAGTACGGTTACCTCTACAACTGGACGGCAGCCATGAACGGAGAAAGTAGCAGCGCAGAAAATCCGAGTGGTGTACAGGGTATTTGTCCTAATGGATGGCATTTGCCAAGCGATGCCGAATGGACGCAGTTGACAGATTATTTAGGTGGAGGTGATATTGCAGGTGCTATGCTTGCAGGACAAGAGGCAGCAGAAGACCAATACTGGATAGGTGATACCTTGTCATACTCGATAAACTTTGGCAAAAGCGGTTTCAATGCTCTTCCTGCTGGCTCCTATGTCGGCACCAATTACAGCAGTTTCGGCACTGGCAGCAGCTTCTGGAGTGCTACCGAGAACTCCAGTGACTTCGCATACGACCGCAGCATCAACAACGAATCCACTAGCATGGATAGGAACTCCAACAACAAGGTCAGGGGGTATAGCGTCCGCTGTGTAAAGGGAATGTCTTATTTTGTTTTCGATACGTTACCTGTTTGCGGTGACCAATACACATACCACGACACAATCCTTACAGCAAGTGGCGACTATAGGGTAATCAAGCATTTGAGCGAAGATGTTGATAGCATATATGTTTTGCACCTTACATTGAACAACCCGCCAACACTTGAATATACATCGGGCGATGAAGTGTTGTGTTCGGGCGATAATGCCAACATTGTATTCACATACGGTGGCGGAGCAAATGGTGTTAATGTTACAGGACTTCCTGCTGGAATGTCGTATGATGTCAACACGAGCAACAATACCGTGGTTATTTCAGGAGCACCTTCAGCTGCCGGTGATTATGCTTACACTGTAACAACAACTGGTGCTGTATCGCCATGTACCAACGTTTCAGTATCGCGGACAATAACAGTCAACGCTCCTGCTACAATTGCTATTACTTCGGGCAATTCGATGCAGACATTATGCATAGGCACCGCTATTTCAAATCTTGTATTCACATACGGCGGCGGAGCAACGGGAGCCGAAGTTTCGAGTTTGCCGGCAGGTCTTTCTCAAAATCTTAATTCTACAAATGGCACATTGACAATCAGTGGTACACCACAAGAAATAGGAGCATTTACAATTACGGTTAGCACTACTGGCGCAATAAGTCCTTGTGCGAATAGCGAGATTACAGCCACAATAATAGTCAATGATAATCCGAGCGTTTCAATCAATGGAAATAACGTTGCTTGCTTTGGCGGCACGACTAACTTGACAAGTGCAATCAGTGGTGGCTCTGCACCATACAGCTACGCATGGAGCAATGGCGGCAGCACCCAGAGCTTGAGTGGTGTTGTTGCAGGCAACTATGCCGTAACAATTTCCGATGCTGGTGGCTGCTCTGCAACTGCGACAATTTCAATTTCGCAACCGGCGTCAGCACTTTCGGTAGCTGTGAATACTACAGATGCTAGCTGCTACAGTGATAGCAATGGTAGCGCAACAATAATTGCTAGCGGAGGAACACCTGCTTATCTTTATTCATGGAGCAATGGTAGTTCTTCAAACACAATAGAGAGTGTGGGCGCAGGAACATACATTGCTACCGTTACAGATGCCAATGGCTGTTCGGTTACAACAACCGCAATAGTTAACGAGCCCGAAGCACTCTCTGTTTCTCTTTCTGCAACTAATATTTCTTGCAACGGCGGCACGACAAATGTTACGAATACCGTCAATGGTGGAACACCAACTTACGTTTATGCATGGAGTACTGGTGCAACCTCACAGAACTTGACAAATGTTGCTGCTGGCGAATACGGTGTAACCGTTACCGACAACAACGGCTGTACTGCTGAGGCAAGCATAGAAATCACGCAGCCTGATGCTCTCGCAGTATCACTTTCGGCAACAGAAATCAGCTGCAACGGCGGAACAGCAAATGTTACCAACACCGTAAACGGAGGTACTACACCTTACACCTATAGTTGGACACCTTCGGCTAGCACCCAGAACCTGACGAATGTCAGCGCTGGAACGTACAGTGTAACCGTTACCGATGCAAACTCTTGTACAGCAACGGCAAGCGTAACAATTTCACAGCCAGATGCTCTCACAGCATCATTGTCGGCAACAGAAATCGGCTGCAACGGCGGAACGGCAAATGTTACCAACACGGTCAATGGTGGTACTACTCCTTATACAT
>JAGCNN010000105.1 GCA_017645925.1 Bacteroidales bacterium | reverse complement strand
TGCTATATTTGAAGCCGTTTTTTAACAACAGATAAATTAAAGGAATTAATTATGGATAAATTCATTTCAGTAGAACAGGCCGTATCAATGGTGAAGGACGGAATGACCCTCATGATCGGCGGATTTTTAGGTGTTGGTTCAGCCAACAAGGTATTGAAGGGAATACACGATGCAGGTATCAAGAACCTTACCATTATCGGTAACGATACCGCTTTTGTTGACAAGGGCGTTGGTATCCTTGTTGCAAATCATCAGGTTAAGAAGGCTATAGTTTCGCACATCGGCACAAATCCGGAAACTATCGCACAGTTGAACTCCAAGGAACTCGAAATCGAATTCGTACCTCAGGGAACTCTTGCAGAACGTATCCGTTGCGGTGGTGCTGGTCTTGGTGGCGTTCTCACTCCAACCGGACTTGGAACCGTTGTAGCAGAAGGTAAGCGCGTAATTAACGTTGATGGCAAGGATTATCTCCTCGAACTTCCGATACATGCTGACATCGCATTGCTCGGTGCTACCGTTGGTGACGAAACTGGTAACCTCGTTTTCAAGGGCACAACCCAGAACTTCAACCCGATGATGGCTATGGCAGCAGACGTTGTTATCGCCGAAATCGAGAACATCGTTAAGGTTGGTGAAATTGCTCCCGAAGCAATCCATACCCAGAATATTTTCGTGGACTATATTGTAAAATAAGGGCTGAAAGGCTTGTAGGCTAACAAGCTAAAAGTCTTTTAACCGGCAAGCCAATAAAAATTATAAAGTAAAGACGCAAAATTTTGCGTCTCCACTAAAAACTTAGAAACTTAGAAACGGGCGAAGCCCATAGAAACTTAGAAACAAAGAAATTAAAACATGGAATACAGAACAAAGATTAGACTGCGCATGAGCGCAAAGGATGCACACTACGGTGGCAATTTGGTTGATGGTGCTCACATGGTTCACCTGTTTGGCGATGTGGCTACCGAACTTTTAATTATGCGTGACGGCGATGAAGGCCTTTTCTGCGCATACGATATGATTGAATTCAAGGCTCCTGTTTATGCAGGCGACTTCATTGAGGCTGAAGGTTGGATTGACCGCGAAGGCAATACATCCCGCCACATGCTGTTCGAAGCTCGCAAGGTTGCTGTTGCTCGTCCCGACATTTCAGCATCTGCTGCTGATGAACTCGATGAGCCAATACTTGTTTGCCGTGCTTCGGGAACATGTGTAACTCCAAAGGAATGTCAAAGAAAAAAATAAGCGTACGATATGGAAAAGCTGATAATTACCGCCGCTATTTGCGGTGCAGAAGTTACCAAGGAACAGAATCCTAACGTACCTTATACCGTTGAGGAAATCGTACGCGAAGCTAAGTCGGCTGTTGACGCGGGTGCTGCTATAGTTCACCTGCATGTTCGTTTCGACGATGGTACTCCTACTCAGAGCCGCGACCGCTTCCAGGAATGCACCGAGGCTATCCTCAAGGTTTGTCCCGATGTAATTCTTATCCCATCGACTGGCGGTGCTGTAGGTATGACTCCAGATGAACGTCTGCAATCGACCGATACAAATCCAGTTCCCGAAATGGCTACCCTCGACTGCGGTACCTGCAACTTCGGTGACGAAATTTTCGACAACACAATGCCAACAATGCGTGCATTCGGCAAGCGCATGATTGAACGCGGCATTAAGCCCGAATACGAATGCTTTGAAATGGGACACCTTGATACCATCCTTACGATGGCACGCAAAGGTCAAGTTCCCGGCGACCCAATGCAGTTCAACTTCGTACTTGGCGTACCAGGTTGTACTCCCGCAACAGTTGCAAACCTCTGCTGGCTTGTAAACGGCATTCCTGCTGGTTCTACATGGACAGTAACTGGCGTTGGCCGCAATGCTTTCCCGATGGCAGCAGCTGCAATAGCAATGGGAGGAAACGTTCGCGTTGGTTTCGAGGACAACCTTTACCTTGAAAAGGGCGTTCTTGCAAAGTCGAACGGAGAACTCGTAGCTAAGGTTGTAAGACTTGCTAAGGAACTTGGTCGTGGAATTGCAACTTCAGCAGAAGCAAGACAGATTCTTGGATTGAAGGCAAGATAAATTTAGGTTAAACATAAGGTTTGGGGTCGTTCTGTAATGGGACGGCCTTTTTTGTTTTGATTGCAGAAATTAATTATTAATTGTCCATCATCCATTGTCAATTGTTTTTTATCTTTGCAACACGAAATTTTAAAACTATGGCAAAAGTAATAGGACTTGGAAACGCATTGGTTGATATAATGACCGTAATCGACAGCGACAAGGTATTGGAAAAATTGAATCTGCCCAAAGGCAGCATGCAATTGGTTGACAGCGAATTAAGCGAAAAGATACAAACCGAGACAAGCAGTTTTCCGCGCACAATGGCAAGTGGCGGTTCGGCTGCAAACACCATCCGCAGCCTTGCAAACCTCGGAATAGCAACTGGTTATGTCGGCAAGATTGGACCCGATGAAATAGGCGACTTCTTTGTAAGCGACATGAAACGCACAGGCGTACTTCCTCGCCTAATCAAGAGCGAAACGCCAAGCGGAAGGGCTGTCGCATTGGTAAGCAAGGATTCGGAACGCACTTTTGCAACATATTTGGGCGCAGCCGCCGAACTATCGGCTTCCGACATTAACGCAACGACTTTCATGGATTACGACATTCTCCACGTAGAAGGATATCTGATTATAAACCATGACCTTATTGAGAAAGCAATGTCGCTGGCAAAAGAAAACGGACTGAAAGTTTCGCTCGACCTTGCAAGCTACAATGTAGTTGAGGATAACCTTGATTTTTTGCGTTACCTAATAGAGAGATACGTTGACATTGTATTTGCAAACGAAGAAGAAGCTGCCGCATTTACTGGTGGCAAGGATCCGGAAGCAGCTTTGGATATGATTTCAACACTTTGCGACATTGCCGTTGTAAAAATAGGAAAACATGGTGCTTGGGTTAAGCGTGGTGACTACAAGGACTGCGAACCCGAATTTCCCGCAACGCGCGTTGACACCACTGCCGCTGGCGATAATTTTGCTGCAGGATTCATCTACGGTCTTGTAAACAACTGGCCGCTTGACAAGTGCGTAAAGGCTGGAAATATCATTGCTGGAAATGTTATCGAAGTCGTCGGAGCAACAATGGACGAGAAACGTTGGAAAAAAATCAAAAATGAAATTGCTAAAATCCAATAACAGCCTTGAGTTCTTCCTCTCTACCTCTGAACCCTATAAATAAAATCTGTTTCTCCGTAGCGGAGTATCATTATTTTGCGCGATAGTTCTGCAATCTTGAATGTCTTGGAATCGATTCTCAGGTAACCACATTCCGGGAATTCCCATTTTTCACATATTGTATCGCTATCCTTTATCTTTAACAATGTCCCGTCGGTATAAAATTCGTACTTCTCGGTAGCAATATACATTTCTCGGTTTACAGAATAGTCAACATAACTATTCATTTTCCATTTCCTGCCAGTAAGGATTTTTGTCTTCGCTCCTATTGAACATGTGTCGGCGCACGAATAAGTCACCATCAAGACAAAGGCAATCAATATTGTGATAAGGTAACGCATTACAAAAAAGCTAATCAGTCTATCCTTGAATTGATTGAAACCACATGCTTTTCCACAATCTTCTTGCCTTCAAGGTTGAACAGTTCCACATACACAACATAGATTCCTGCCGGACAAAGACGATTCTTCCCGTCAAGGCCATCCCACACAATGTCGCCAGTAGAACCTAGGCTCTGATTGTTTACAAGAGTACGTACCAAGCGCCCATTAGACGAATAAACAGCAATTGTACCACTATAACCGGCAACATCAAGGCTGTACATTATCGTCAAATAGTCCTCGTAACCATCGTTGTCGGGCGAGAAAACCTCACTGCTCAAGGTTATCTGCGATTCAGCATCTATAATGTCGTGATACTGCGAATTGACATACCCCGGAGTAGCAAACCCTGCATCCTGAGCTGCCGAATGCCAGTTGCTTCCTTCCGATGAAGCCACATCGTAGTTTATCCTTTCGAGCGACACTCCATCCTGCGAACTCAACAGCTTGAAATGCTGCGACTTGTCGTAGCTAACAATGTCTATGGTATCAAAAGTGCGACCAGTGATTATTATCGTTCCCTTATCGTCGGGCATTGAAGGCATTTTTGAAACCTTGTACAGGTTTTCGGGCGAAAGAATGTTGTAGTGGTTGTACAAATCTGCAATGTCGGTACTGATCGCACAATATTCCTGCGGAAGTATAAGTCGGCTTATATTGGTAATCTGGTACGAATCCTTAACAGAGCCATCTTCATTTGTATTTGAAATCCACAAATCTTTTAGATCAATTACTTTGCTTGAACGGTTGTACAACTCCACAAAATCGCTGCCACCAGAATATGGATTGAACAACAATTCATTTATTGCCAAATCGTTGTATTCAGCACGTTCGCCAATTCCAAACCTAATCTGCGTATTTGTTTCTATG
>JAGCNN010000104.1 GCA_017645925.1 Bacteroidales bacterium | reverse complement strand
GTCGGTTCATCAAGCAGAATCACAGGCGTCTGCTGCACCATCGCACGGCAAATCATAGCCTTCTGCCTTTCGCCGTCGCTCACTTCGGTAATCATCGAAGCGGCAATGTCCGACAAGCCGAATTTCTGTATAAAGTCTTCGATTATAGCCTCATCGGCCTTTGTACGACGGTCGAAAATATTTGTGTACGGACTTCTGCCGACAGCAATCAGGTCGCGGATGCGCATATTGAGCACAGCCTCCACCTTCGACGGCACAAAACTAATATAGCGCGACTTCTCCCTTGCCGAAATTCGGTCGAGTGGAACTCCGCAGATGCTTATATGTCCAGCCAAAGGCTTCTTTACACCGATGAGCGTACTCAGCATAGTCGTCTTTCCCGTGCCATTTCGTCCCACAAGGCAGATAAAATCGCCCGCACTTGCCGAAATATCAACTGCTTGCGACACCAACGGAGCCTTATGTCCGAAAACTAGTCCTTCAATATTCAGTACCACCTCTCCCATCATATCACTGTACGCTGATTTTTAAATACAATCCAAATAATGAAAGGCGCACCGAGAATCGAAATCACCGCATTTATCGGCAGAACGCCTTGAGAATAAAGCGTATGCGAAAGAATATCGCCACACAGCAGGAAGGCTGCTCCAAGTATCATCGAAGCTGGCACAAGCACAAAATGGTCGGAAGTATTGAAAATCCACCTCGAAATGTGCGGCACAGCAAGTCCAATGAAGCCTAAGGGTCCGCAGAAAGCGGTAACGGCACCCGTAAGCACGCTTACACCTATAAATATAATAACGCGCAACCACTTTATGTTAAGTCCCATACTCACGGCAAACTGCTCGCCAAGAAGCAGAATGTTGAGTTTCTTGGAAAACATATACAGCACAGCACACATTATCAAGCACACGGGTATCAGCACAACCGAATCGTTGAACGACACCGAGTCGAGGCTGCCCATTGTCCACACAACATACGACTTTACATTGACCTCGTTTGAGAAAAACTGCATTACATTCACCACCGAAGCCACCACGCCCGACACGAGAATACCAACGATAAGTATGCTCAGGATGTCCCTCACACGAAGGCTCACGGCGAGAATAAGCATCAGCACAACGGCAGCACCAAGACCAGCGGCAATAAGTATTGCAAAGTTCGACACATCCGCCGACGGCAAAAACAAGCCGCTACCAAGCACAATCACAGCCACGCCTAAACTAGCACCGTTGCTTATGCCAAGCACATACGGCCCTGCAAGCGGATTGCGGAAAACCGTCTGCATCAGCAATCCAGACACCGAAAGCGCAGCACCAGCAACCATCGCGGTTATCAGTCGTGCCAAACGGAACTCGCGTATCGTAAACTGGTAATCCACAGACAAATCCGAACTGCCAAAAATATAACCGAATATGTCAGACAGCGGAATCTTGTTAGAACCAGTGCACACATCAAGAATTGCCAACGCTATCAGCGCAACAATTATCACGACATACTTTATAATATATGATAGACTGCGACTCAATGTTCCTTTTTTACTCCAACCTCATATAATAATGTAAATCAGCATCATCGCTCGTAAAAATCTTATGCAGGTCAAGCAGAATTACATCGGGATGCACAATCCCCGACTCCCAAAAGTCGCTTCCGCCGTATTCGCTGGTTATCTTGTTGTTATTGTAAATACGTGCATTCTTGTATGGTGCAAGGTTTTCAAGACGCGAATCAACATCAAGAATCTGCGAACGCTTTGTTTTCTCGTTGGTATTCAGCCACACCTCGGCATCACTTGCAAGCCAAAACACCTGTTCAAGCGAGTATGGCAGACTTTCAGTCGATTCATTGTCAAATACATACTGACCACCAGCCTCCTTGATGAAGTTTGCAAAGAAACTATTTCCGCCCGGAACCCACCATGTGCCTTTCCACGGAAGACTTACGAGCACTTTAGGACTATTTTCAACAGGCAAACTTTTTATTTCATTGTACTTATTCTCAACGCTATCAAAGTAATTTTCCGCCATTTCAAGCTTATCGTAGAAGCAACCGAAGAACTTTATCCATTCAGTCCTGCCCATTGGTTTCGGTTCCAGATAATCGTCAACAATCACAACTGGAATACCAATTTTTTCCAGCTTCTGGAATCCCGAAATCGACTCATTGTCAATACCGTAGGCAAACACTACATCTGGTTTCAACGAAATAATCCGTTCCATATCAAGTTGCTTGTCGTAACCGATTTCGTAAATCTTTCCATCGGCAATCATACTTGACACAACCGAATCACACACATACTTAGTACCGCTAATTCCCGTTATCGACGAAGCCTCGCCAAGCTGCGAAATGAAAGCTGTATGCGTTGTGGAAAAACAAACAGCGCTTTGTATTGGTATTTTGATTGCCGAATCGCATTTTTCGCGCGAAAGATGCAACAACGAGCCATTCCGCGTAAGTGTTATATCATAGCCAACATCTGTAACTGCAATACCAAAATTTTGTGAATATCTGTTTCCTTCAACAACTTCTTTTTCCTGCCTATAATCCTTGCACGAAGCAAGAAACACAAGAGCCAACAATATGTATATCAACTTCTTCATAAAAAAAACTTCCGACTACAAATATAGTCGGAAGTTTCCAATAATGAACTTTTTTCTACTTTATTTTGTTAGCGTTATCTTTTTGTTCGCAACAAACAACGGAGTGCGGATTCTCATAACGTAAATTCCATCAGGACAAGATGATATATCCATCAAATGAGCACCAGCAGCATTAACAGTTTCAGAAACTATCAGTCTGCCTACTGCGTCATACAATTCAACAGAGTAAGAATCAATTCCTGTAATATCACCGAGCGAAATGCTAAGTTGTCCCGATGTTGGATTTGGATATACTTCTATATCTGTATCATCTGCATCAACTTCCTCGATTCCAGTCAAACACGAAACCGGTTCAATCGGCAACGTCGTATTGAACGAAAGAGCCTCTGGTGTCGAATACCAAACGCCATTCTTTAGAACCGACATCGTATTAGAGCCGTTATAAGGTCTGTTGTTTACTACTGGCACAACAAACAAATCATCGCTTACTTCATCGTTATTATTGTCGGGATAATTCAGCTTGAAACCTACGTGGAATGGACCAGGAACCGATATAGCCTCATCAAACTTAATCAAATTAGTCTGGTCAGCTGTCAAATTCCTTATAAGCACCTTCTTGCTACCAAGTTCCTCACCCGGCTTGCCATTGTCATCAGCCCATACATAGAACTTTACGTATGAATCGTAAGCACCATATACAGACTGCTTTACAGGAACAAGCAGACCGCGAACCTCGGAGAATGTGTGCGTATAGAAATATTCAGCATAACCCTTGATTTTCTTACCATTATGACCAGCAACATATCCCCATGTACCTGATACCGACTTTGCACCCAATACATCACCGGTAGTAACATTGCTCAATGTATCGCAATACGAAGAAGCCGAACCGTTGAATACATATACATAGCGTTCCTTTGTAATTGTACTGGAACCGCAGGAATTAGAAACAAACAATGTTACATCGTAGATTCCAGGTGTTGAATACAAAATGCCATTGGATGGGGAAAATTCAGTTGAAGAACTCGGAGAACCACCACTGAATGACCACATCGAGTAAGCAGGTCCGTTTGTCGAACGGTTTTCAAACATTACAACAGTTCCGTATGCAATCTCCCTGTTTCTTGCAACAAAATCAGCCTCTGGTGCAGCTGTGCATGGATCTGTTGACGAAACAACTATATACATTTCCTTTGTGATTTCATCATTGCCTACATTGTTGGAAACTCTCAACTTAACAGCATACGAACCTTCAGTATTATATACAACCGAAGGATTTGGCTGATTGCTGGTTGACGGAACACCACCTTCAAATTCCCAAGTCCATCTATAAGGATTTGCAGTACTCAAATCTACAAACCTTACTGTTTCTCCCGGACGAACCAAGGTCTTGTTTGATGTGAAGTTAGCTTCGGGACGCTCATCTGAATGAGGTACAACCCTAATGTAGTTTTCCTTCAACTCAATATCTTGAACGCCATTAGTCTTACGGCATCTAAGTTCTACATTATAGGTACCAACTTCGGTATAAGCAATTACTGGAGGCACAGAGTCGGCACAATTGGCAGGCGTTCCACCATCGAAATGCCAAGCCCACTGGTCAAATGGTCCGTTTTGCGACAAGTTTGTAAACCTTACAACGCCACCAACAGGAATTACTGTTATGCTTGCCTCGAAATCAGCAATTGGCAATGTAGGATTATTTTCAACTATTATACAACCCTGGCAAACTTCTGAATCATAGTCTCCGTCAGCATTCTGTACGTAAAGCGTAACATTGTATGTACCAGGAGTATTGTAGCAAATATTTGAAGGATTCTGCTCGGTGGAACTTACAGTCTCTGCACCTTGGAAAGTCCATGTCCATGAAGTTGGCGAACCCGATGACCTATCGGTAAAGTTGATGCAGTCGCCTATTGTAATATTGTATGACGAGGCCACAAAAGCAGCAGACAATTCACCATTGGGGTCTGGTGGTGGAACATCACCATTTTCGTTAACCGTTATATAGGCATTCTTTGTTTCTGTATCATTATTTGTTCCATCTGATATGGTCAACATAACATTATATGTTCCTGCTGTAGAATAAACAACGCTTGGGTTCTGCGAAGTCGAAGTGCTTGGTGTTCCGCCAGGGAAAGACCACGACCACGAAGTCGGATTTCCAGTAGAAGCATCACGGAAAGCAACGGTTCCACCAACAGCCACAGTAGTAGGAGTTCCTGTAAAGTCAGCATTCAGAGTGCCAGGTGTTGGAGGTTCCGGATCTGTTCCCGAATTAGGATAACGACCTGGACATGTTTCTGCGCCAGTGTTGTTAGGGTCTAGCCAAGGTTTAAGTTGGTTTGCACTTGAAGTTCCGCCATCTTCCCAATGCAAGTCAAAACGTCCATATACATCATACAACATACTTGCAGAAGAAGAACAATCATAATACGGTCCGCCAGACAATGTTCCCATTACAAGTTTATTAGCATCTCTGAACAGCGGAGAACCCGAAGAACCACCTTCGGTAAAGCCTGTTGAAGCATTCCAAGTTGCCCTCCAGTGTCCATTTGGCGTATTGCCCTGCTGGAATGTATCCAAAGTCAACTCACTCGTAACTATAGATATTTTTTTAATATCACCACTAGGATGATGGATTCCTGTGGAATTCGGAGCAGTCACATCCGTTCTGTCCCAACCATTATAATAAGCACCTATTTGCTCCAGTTCATCTTCTGTAGTATTAATCTGCAAAAGCAAGAAATCCGTTCCGGATGCCTGAGCGCCAGAAGGTCTTGCTTTTATTTGGCAACCGACAATGGTCTGATACTGCGGTTCCGATGTTGGATTTGTACAACCTGAAGCCTCAAAATTAAAGTAAAATTCCCATTGCCCTACAGAGCCTGCTGCCTCTACACCACCACAATGGTCTGCGGTCAAGAAATATGGAGTACCATCGTTAGAGGTATTGTTCACAAGTGTACCAGAACAGAAACCTCCACTCCAACCGTTAATTATAAATATTTCGGCAACGCCTTTCTTCTGATCTTGCCAGTTTGCACCTGCCGGACAATTTACATTAACCTCACAATCGTAAGACTCTCCAAAGCCAGTTTCGCGTTTCTGCGCATAATACCCAACAAAAGCATCAACGCCACGATAGAAATACGAAAGAGCATCAATCTTTATAACTGGCGTTCCAACAACCGATGCAGGCTGTACATATTCCATATACAAGACATCGCCCTGAACCATTTTCGGCGAATAGTAAGTGCCGAACTTTGGATTATTGCTTGCATCAACCTTTACGACCTGCTGTCTGTTTTCGTTATACAGATACAAATCTGCGCCATTAGGAATATAAAATTCTGGGCACATAACCTTCAATGCCTTAGCGCCTTCACATGCTATCTGTACACGCCAAACCTTTGTGCCATCAGCAAGGATGTCGGTTGTACCGGAATTGTCCATATCCATATTTACATCAAGGATTCTAGCGACCTTATACATTTCGCCATTCTTCTCGTCCGAGGCATCCTCGTTCATAATCTGAACCATATCGGGAGAAGCAACAACAACATTGTCAATTTCCGACAAAAGTTCAGGATGCTTGAAGCTAACTGGCTGATTCTGCGAATATAATGATGCAGAAATAAGCAACGCAGCCACACTTAAAACGAATAATACGATCTTCTTCATTTTAATAATTTTTATGTTAACAAAAAACGGTGCAATATAATAAAAAGTTTCCATAATCAATTCACACCTGCTATTTTTTTCAACGATTTTTTTTACAAAAGGTTGCCTCGTGTTCATATTTTTATAACACACTAATTTTCAACACGTTCTATTTACATTGCATTTTTTTTCATTTTTTAGGCAAAAAAATTTGCCAAACCAATTTTTTGAAGTACTTTTGCAGTCCCAATTATAGGGAGGAATGACCAATTAGCTCAGCAGGTAGAGCACCTGCCTTTTAAGCAGGGGGTCTGGGGTTCAAGTCCCCAATTGGTCACCAAAGCACGATGAAAGTCGTGCTTTTTTTATTGTTGTCCGATAAACACACTCTGGTCATCCGGAACCTTTAGCTCACGCAGCGAAGCAAGTAAATGACAAGCCCCTTTATTCTTATTGTCTTATAAACACTTGATAATATTACAGTTACACACATTATTCCAATTTTTAGCGGACACTAATAGCTTTTTTTATTCCCCCATATTCAAAAAAAAGGAAGCCTATACAAGCCTCCTTGATATAAATGAACAAAAAAAGAGATTACTTTTCAAGTTTCCTTTTCATCGAATCAATAAGCGATTGCATCTCATTAATATCCTTCTCCATCTTGGAAATTTCCTTCGAGAACTCATCAAGCTGCTTTATTTCCTTCAATGCAAACAACTGTACCTTCAGGTTAACAAGAGCCTCTTCAAACGACTTTACAGGGCGGAAAATATACGTTTCCAAAGCCGACTCCAACGCTTCACCGCGAAGATTCTTTGCAACTATAACGCCGTTGCCGTCAATAAGGAAGTTACACGGGATGCTGTTAACTTGGTACATACGTCCTGCTGCAGAATTCCAATACTGCAAGTCGCTAACATTAGTCCATGTAAGTTTATCTGTCTCAATAGCTTTAGTCCAGTTTTCCGCCGACTTGTCAAGCGAAACGCCATATACGGTAAAACCATCTCCTGCTTGGAAATACTTGTCCTTGTACGCATTGTATGCCTTCACGACATTCGGATTTTCCTTGCGGCAAGGGCCACACCATGAAGCCCAAAAATCAATCAACACCATCTTGCCACGCAGCGACGACAACTTAACTGTATCGCCCTGAGGTGTCGGCAAACTTATTTCCGGTGCTATATTACCAATCTCGATGCCTACTTTCTGCGCACCTGCAACAAATGAAATAATAATGGCAACAGCCAACAACAACAATTTTTTCATAAAATATCAATATTTTATTCGTTCTATTTTTGCGCCCAACTTATTGAGACGCACATCTATATTTTCGTAACCTCGGTCAATTTGCTCAATATTCCTTATTATGCTCGTGCCCTGAGCCGACATTGCAGCAATAAGCAAAGCCATACCAGCACGAATATCCGGCGAGTTCATTACTGTTCCGCGAAGCCTTATCTGGTTGTCAAGGCCAATCACGGTTGCCCTATGCGGGTCACACAGAATGATTTGCGCACCCATGTCAATCAGCTTATCTACAAAGAACAAACGGCTTTCAAACATCTTCTGATGTATCAGCACGCTACCCTTTGCCTGCGTTGCAACAACAAGAAATACACTCAACAAGTCAGGCGTAAGTCCCGGCCAAATTGCATCGGAAATATTCATTATCGAACCGTCAATGAAACTTTCAATCTGATAATGGTCGTGATGCGGTATATATATGTCATCGTTTATACGTTCAAGCCTGATTCCCAACCTTTTAAACGAATCTGGAATAATACCAAGCATATCGTAGTGCACATTCTTGATGGTGAGTTCGGAACCAGTCATAGCTGCCATACCAATGAAACTTCCGATTTCAATCATATCGGGAAGAATAGTATGCTCTGCGCCATGAAATTCATCAACTCCTTCAATATGAAGCAAATTAGAGCCGATTCCCGTTATCTTCGCCCCCATCCTGTTGAGCAATTTGCACAACTGCTGGATGTAAGGTTCACAAGCGGCATTATATATGGTCGTTTCTCCTTTTGCTTTCACGGCAGCCATAATAATGTTTGCCGTACCAGTTACAGAAGCCTCCTCCAGATGAATGTATGTACCTTCGAGCTTATCGGCTTCCAGCGTGTAGAAATTTTCCTCGAAACTATAGTTAAACTTTGCACCAAGCTTCTGGAATCCAATAAAATGCGTATCAAGACGCCGACGACCAATCTTATCACCACCCGGCTTGGGCATATACACCTTGCCAAAACGAGCCAGCAACGGACCAAGAATCATTATCGAACCACGAAGTGCAGCACCGTCGGCACGGAAAGCCTCCGACTCAAGATAGCCAAGGTTAACATCATTGGCCTTGAATGTATAAACACCATTACCATGCCTTGTAACCTTCACTCCCATAGCAATCAACAAGTCTATCAACTTGTTAACATCCAGGATGTTAGGCACATTGCTTATTTTAACGCTTTCGCTTGTAAGCAACGTAGCACAAATAACCTGCAGAGCCTCATTCTTTGCTCCTTGCGGTACGATTTCGCCCTTTAAAGTATTTCCACCTTCAATCTTGAAAGTTCCCATCATTGCACGGTTTTATGTTTCTTTTTCTTTTTTTGCGGATTACCCATAGGCTGCTGCGGAACTGCTTTTTTCTTCTTCTTTCCAGCAGCAGGAACTGCCTGTGCCTGAATGAGAACATCCTTGTAATCGCCTAAACGTATATTTTCAGGAATCTGTATGCGGCCTTCGCTCATATAAACAATCTCGCGGAAAATGACATCATCCGGTATCAGTTCCTTCTTCCACTGAATATACGAGCGCTTCATATAGTTTGCTACATCTATAAACAACTCGCGCTGCCTTTCCGGATCTGTCTCTTTTTCAAGCACCTGCAACATACCTTCGGTTATTTTTCCATAGTGCCTGAACATAATGGAACCGTCTGAATACGAAAGCCTATCTGGTTTTTGCGACTTCACATCCTCTGTTATCACAGGATAAGGCCAATCAACGTCCAACTTAAAATCAGACATCTCGGCAAGCAAATCCCATAATTTCTTCTTATAGTCAGCTTCCTCCTTTATTGCAGGATTCATATTTTCCATAATCTGCACAATGGTACGCGCCGCCTTGTTGCGTTCCGCCCTGTCCTTTATTTCACAGCAATGGTCAACCATCTGCTGCGTAATCCTTCCATATTCAGGGATTCTCAATCTAGGCCTTTGTGTATTATAGTCCATATATTATTTTTGTTGCAAAGTTAGTCCAAGATTTGCAATTTAGCAAACTTTAATAATAATGTTTTAGTATCTCCGCTGTCAAACTCGACAATCAGTTTTGTATTTTCGCCATCACCTACCCTGCTTAATATTTTCCCTTCACCAAATATCTTGTGCTTAATCCTAACACCTTCTACCAAAAGGCTTGCATCAGCAACATCGGCAGCAGGTTTTGCCGAAACTTTCTGCAAAGGCACAAGATTTCGAGGCTTTTGCTCTGTCCTTCTGAAACCCTCCTCCTTTGGCTTCGTATCAAAGATAAAATCAGGTGTGGAATCGTATGTCTGCTTACGCTGGAAACGTGTATAGCCTTCAAATTCATTGTCAAAAGCTGCCGAAAAAGGATTTATTGTCAATCCGTGCCAATCTACATACACAGTGTCAATATCCTTAAGGAAACGGCTAGGCGCCATAGCGGTAAGCTTTCCGAAACGGAACCTATTCTCAGCATAATAAAGCATAATCCTTTTTTTGGCCCTTGTTATAGCCACATAAAACAGACGGCGCTCTTCCTCAAGTTCGCGCGGATCCATGACCGTAAGTGCACCAGGGAAAAGATTCTCCTCAACACCAGTAACAAAAACATTGTCGTACTCAAGTCCCTTCGACGAATGTATTGTCATCAGCGAAACTCGGTTCTGGTCGGCATCGTCGGGTTCCTCAAGGTCGGTAAGCACCGAAACATTCTCCAGATAGTTGATAATGCCGTATGGCTCGCCAGTTTCGCGCCGCGTATCGCAGAACATCTTCACACCATTAAGAAGTTCCTGTATGTTTTCACGTCTATTTTCGCCTTCAGGTGTCTTGTCAGCCTGCAAATCACTAACTATTCCCGAACTTGCAAGCATCTCGTTGAGAAACGTATAGGCATCATACGTGTCTATTTTTTCGGCAAAACCATTTATCATCATCGCAAATTCCTTCAGACGAAGACGGGTTGGAACATTCACATCCAAGGGGTATTTTTCTGGATAAAAAATAATATCCCAGACTGGAACATTCAGTATTTCTGTAGCATTGGCCACCTTGTCGATAGTAGTCTGCCCTATTTTTCTTGACGGATAGTTCACAATTCGCTTAAACGACTGGACATCGTTATGGTTTACAGCAAATCTGACGTATGCAAGCGCATCCTTGATTTCCTTGCGCTGGTAGAACGACAATCCGCCAAACACCTTATAAGGAATCCCGCATGCACGCATTGCCTCCTCAAGTATTCTCGACTGGGCATTTGTCCTGTACAGCACTGCAAAATTGGAATATTCATCGCCAGCATTATGCAATTCAACGATTTTCCTCGCAACCATGCCGCCTTCCATATTATCCGACACTGCCTTTACAATCTGCACCTTGTCGCCAACCTCGTTTTCCGAAAACACCTGCTTGGGAATCTGTCCCTTGTTTTTCTTTATCAACGAATTGGCGGCATCAACTATATTCTGCGTACTGCGGTAGTTCTGTTCCAGCTTAAAGAGCTTGTAGTCAGGATAGTCGTTCTTGAAATTCAAGATATTCTGTATTTCCGCACCACGGAACGAATATATGCTCTGCGCATCGTCTCCAACGACAAAAAGCCGTCTGTTTTTCTCCGACAAGCGCTTGACAATCAAGTACTGCGCAAAATTAGTATCCTGATACTCGTCAACCAAAAAATAGTCAAACCTCTCCTGATACTTTGCGAGCGTTACAGGATCTATCTTAAAAAGAATATTTGTATATAGCAGCAGGTCATCGAAATCCATCACATTAGAACGCCTGCACCGTGAGCAATACTGCTTATATATGTTGCCGAACTCCGGACGATGGGCTGCCCTGTCCTCGGTTGCATACCCAGTATTAGCCATATAAGAATCGGGCAAAACCAGTCTGTTCTTGCAGGCCGAAATGCGACCGAAAATATTCTTGTACTTATAGTTTTCCTCGTCAAGTTTCATTTCCTTTATTATGTCCTTGACAAGATTTTGGGAATCGGAAGTATCGTATATTGTAAAACTGCTGGTAAAACCTATCTTATCGGCCTCAATCCTCAGCATACGTCCAAAAATGGAATGGAATGTTCCCATCCACAACGCCTGCGAAGCATTATAGCCCAAAAGCGTATCTATACGTTCCTTCATTTCGGCGGCAGCCTTGTTGGTAAAAGTCAAAGCCATAATCCTGTGCGGATCCATGCCTTTTGAAATAAGATAGGCAATCTTGTGTGTAAGCACCCTCGTCTTGCCCGACCCTGCACCAGCAATCACAAGGCTAGGTCCGTCACAATACAGAACGGCTTCCTTTTGAGGAAGATTAAGACCTTTTACAAATACATTTTCCGTTTCCATCATCAATTTCTTTCGATGGCAAAAATACAAACAAAAGGAATAGCAGGCACAGCAGCCAGCATAAACTTATCAACAAAATCACCTGCCGAGTTTACGCTGTTCGCGCCGATAGTCGCGATTTATTGAGGGGTTGTACTTACGTCCATACTGATATGCCAAATACAACGACCACTGGAAATTATGAGGCTGATTGTACATTATTGTTACCGGCTTGTAATAGAAATCAACAATGACGCCGACCTCGATTGCGCTTACCAGCATTGCATCCTGTGCAAAATCAAATGAAAAATCCAATTTCAGATAATTTCCTGGTCTTATCTTAGTTTCGTTCAGTCCTACCCGATATGGCGACTTGGTTACAATATCATACACACCATTGGTATAATAGTCTTCGAACTTATGGTCACTACACACATAATTTACATCTCCGTTGAGCATATACATGCTATCAACCATGACATAATAAATCGGCTTCTCGAAAGCAAAAGAAAAGCCTGCATTGGCCTGCAAATGAATAGAAACACTTTTCTTGTCGCGCTTTTCAAAAATCATCCAGTTGTAGCCGTAACCCATCCTTATATTATGCACCGAATTTTCCTTGCCCAGTATAAATCTTTTCACACTTGAATTGTACGAGGAGAAATAAGAATTTATCACTTTAACCTCCTTAAGACTTTTTATATAATCGTACTCTACCTCGTAGTTTCGTCTAAGCCTATACGTAACTCGCTGAGCAAAAGTATAAACCAAACCAAAGCCATCGGAATTTACCTTTGCGCCAAACTGATTGATATTATACCGTAAACTTTCCCTGCTATCCGACAATTCGCCTTGGGCATAAAATGTTACAGGAAGCAACAGGGCAAAAAAAAGAAACACTATGATTTTTCTAATCACAGCCATAAAACCGCATAAGTAATAAAGAAATGCGTTTGTAAATACTAAGCGACATCCTCGGCTTCGAGTTCTACCTGAGAAGCATCGCTATATGCCGGACAATTTTCTACCGACCTGCACGATACCAACAATGCCAGCGCAAACAATGCCGTCAATATTATTACCACGAACTTTTTCATACCCGTTAAATTTAGACACACAAAATTATAAAACGATATTGGTTTATACAAAGAAAAAAAACTTTTTTATTAACAAGCTTTGTCAACCGAAAAAAAAAGGACCCCGAAGGGTCCTCTCCCAAAGTTATGAAATATTTATTATTCAACCACTATCTTACGTGTTGCAACCTTATCGCCTGCGATTATTCTCATAAAATACGTTCCAGCTGGCAACGACTTGTCGAAGCTTACGTTCTTTTCTCCATTTATGGTCTTTTCGTCCATCATAGAACCGCTAACGCTATAAATCTGGAATGTAACATTTCCTTCAAAGTCATCGGAGCTAACAGTGAACTGACCGTTGTTTGGATTCGGGTAGATGCTCAAGTTAGCAAATGCCTCGTCTTCGATTGAGTTCGGGAAGAACGATATTGTTACATTATGATCTTCGTGAATATTGCGGAAGATAATTTCGTTTGATGCATAATTTGCAATCAAGTTACCATCAACATCCAACTGAGAAATATGGTATCCACTATTAGGTGTAATGGTAAGGGTTACATCTGAACCAATAACAACCGTGGTATCCTTTGGTGTTACAGTACCACCTGCAGTCATAACCTCAACATGTACATTGTAGTAAGGTCTTACATCCTTGAATTTAACTGTAATGTTGTAGTTTTCGGTTATGCTATCAATTGTATATACGCTATCAATAACATATTGAACCTGAGAAATTGTCGGATACCTCATGATTCCATTAACCATAACGGTATCAAGTGCATAGTACTCATCAGGAATGAACCTAATCTCATGGCGGGTTCCAGCTTCAACTATGATAGTTCCTTCTGGTTCAACTGTTCCGTGTTCTCCAATAACAGTGGTTGTTATTGTATGTATTGTTGCACCTGTAATATTTATGTCACCTACGAGTTCATATACCGACCTTGGGTTAGAGCAAGTTTCTGCAACCCTGTCATAGTGAGTCAAATCATCACATTCCGAAGCAACATATTCGGAACCTAATGCATCACCACCATTTGCACATGTGTACAAGGTAGTCTTCAACTGATAACGTCCCGAAGTAGTAAACATCATTGAGTAGTCAATATTTCTATCTCTACCAGCAACTTCATCAAAAAGACCAAGAGTGAATGCTCCTACGTTATAAGTTGCATCGTCCTGTTCCAATACATAGTTCAACATTCCGCTTCCGTTTGTAATTGCATTGGTAAATGATTCGTCATCTGTAACATTAACATTGTACGAGAACACACCGTATCTTGTTGCATCTGTTACAACAATGGATGTTGTATCTGTATTCCAGTATAACAATTCGTAGCCAACACCACAGAGGTTTTCAAGCATACAATTAGAATGCATCTTCAATGAGAAGTCGATTGTATCACCTACTGCATGTTCTGCTGTGAGATTTACATATTCAACATACGGACCTCTAAATTCTGCGAATTCTCCTTGTATTGTATGGTTAGCATATACTGTCAATGTATAATTGTTTCCGCTTACGCCTTCGGTGACAGCTTCGCCGTCAAGCAATACAGAAGCAAGTCTATAGCCTGATTCAGGAACGAAGGTTACTGTATAAGCATCACCGCAATCAACTTCAGCTTCTGCTACAGCAACACTACCGTGTTCACCTGCTGATATTGACAAGGTGTATTTTACTTCAAGGTAAGAAACTGTAATAGTTGTATCGTTAACAACATTTGCCAAGGTGTAGTAACCTTCTTCGTTTGCCACAAGCTCAACATCATTTACCATTACCTTATCAATCTGATGACATTCTGCAAGCATGAATCCAAATACGAAATCGCTACCGCTTTGAACAGAATCAATAACTGCTGCTTCGTGAACATATAGAGAATCAACATTTACTGGGATAACAATCGAATCGTTTTCGTTCAAACCTGCGAAAGTTACACCAAACATTGTATCTCCAGGTACGTCTTGAAGTTCAACGAATGTTGCAGCTACGCTATGTTCAGCTATTACGTTTGTCAGTGTATAAGTATTTCCAGAAATGCCTTCGGTTACTTCTTCTTCATCAAGCATTACCTTATCAAGCTTATAACCTTCATCAGGAACAAATGTTATTGCATAGTCAGTTCCACATTCAACGCTATTTGAAGCAAATCCTTCAGCAACCGCACCATGTTCACCAGCTGTAGCGGTTACGATGTAGTAATATTTTGCAAACACAACTGTTATAGTGATGTCCGACTGTACATTTTCAACAGTATAGAATCCTTCATTTGCAGTCAAAACAACATCTTCGCCAACTGTTACCGATGCAATTGCACCCTGGCAAGAAGTAAGTGTTATTCCGAATACATAATTTTCACCCGGTGCTACCGAATCAACTCTTGCATTTTCAGGAACAGTAATGTTATTGCCTTCTTCCAAACCTACAAAGGTGATTCCGAACATTGTCGGTTCTGGAGTATCATTGTCTTCTTCGAATGTTGCAGCAATTGTGTGGTTTGCATCAACAGCAGTGAACGTATAAACACCTTCTACAAGCTGAGATGTTACATCGGTTGTTGCATCTACCATTACGCTTGCGATTCTAAAACCTTCGTTTGCTGAAATTGTGAATTCCATATCTTCTCCTTCTTCAACAGTAACTTCGCCTGATGGAGTGATTGTTCCATTCTCACCAGCTGTTGCTGTGATTGTGTAAGTTGTAGCAGGGATTTCCTCGAATGTAACTGCAAGAGTAATGTTTGCCATTACAGGTGGGAATGTATAGGTGAATCCGCCCAACTGCTGTGCAGTAAGGTCAATAGTATTTTCACCTACAGTAAGAGCATCAATCTGATAACCTGTAGCGGGAGTGATTTCAAATTCTGGAGTTGCTCCTTCAGTTACTACGATAGGTGCGGAAACCAAAGCATCGTTATAATAAACGTAACCATTTTCTCCTGCTTCAACAGTGATTGTGTAGGTAGGAATCTCCGCGAATGTAACGTTGATAGTGTGGTTTGCTGTTACATTTACTAATGTGTAGAAGAATACGCCGTCACCAGCAACAACATTTTCGGTAACGTTAGTTTCGTTTTCTGTTTCTGCATCAACTATTACAGCAGCAATGCGGTATCCTTCAGCAGGAGTAATTGTGAACTCGGCATTTTCACCTTCTTCAACAGTAACTTCACCCGATGGAGCAATTGTTCCATTGGCACCGGCTGTTACGGTGATTGTGTAAGTTGTAGCAGGAATTTCCCCGAAAGTAACTGCAAGTGAATGATTAGCTGTTATTGCAGCAAAGGTGTAAACATTTCCAACAAGGTCGTTGGTTACATTTGTTTCACCATCAAGGATTACACTTTCTACTCTGTAACCAGTTTCAGGATTGAATGTGAACGCTGGTGTTGAACTTTCGTTTACTGTAACAGATGTAGCAACTAATTCATCATTGTAAGAAACTGTTCCATGTTCACCCACAGTGAGAGTAATTGTGTAGGTGGGTGCAGGAATTTCCTCGAATGTGGCTGCGATTGTGTGATTAGCAGTTACATTTACGAACGTATAAACACCATCTACAAGTTCATCTTTAGCCTCAACATCGTCAACTAGCACGCTTGCAATTCTATAGCTTGTGCTTGCTTCAATTGTGAATGCCTGATTTTCACCTTCAGCAACTGAAACTTCGCCCGATGGAGTGATTGTTCCATTCTCGCCAGCAGTTGCGGTGATTGTGTAACTTTGGGCATTGGCAAACATTGAGAATAGCAATGCCACACAAATCAAAATAAAACTTCTTCTCATAACTTTTCTGAAAAATCGAAGACATAAATTTCTTGAGAACGCGCACCGTCCTCGGTTAAATGCACGCTCATCCTTAATTTACAATTATTTCCTAAATATCTGTTATACATAAATTTATAACCACTATCTTCTGCAACAAGGCTACAAGTGCCTTCTATACAAAAAACCAGACAAAGAAAACACTTTTTATTGAAATAAAAAAATCTTATTCAATCAATGTGAAAAAATTATTAACCGATTCTAATAAGTCTGTTAACAGCAACAGCACCGACCAGATGGACATACCTATTTATATATAAAGAAACTGCCGACTTTTTTGCCGGCAGTTTTTTTGTTACAATAGCACTTATTATTTTAGATGGTCATCGAAATACCTTGTTATTGTCCTCATAAGGTGTACCCTATCCAATCCTCGCACATTGTGTTCGTGGTTAGGATAAACGAAGTAATCGACAAGCACCTTGTTCTCGATGCACTTGTTGAGGAACTGCAGGCTGTGCTGCCAAACCACAACAGGGTCAATGCATCCATGTATTATCATAAGGCGACCTTTGAGCTTGTCGGTCTTATTGAGCAGACTGGCCTTCTCGTATCCTTCAGGGTTTTCCTGCGGAGTGTCCATGTAGCGTTCGCCGTACATTACTTCGTAGTACTTCCAGTCGATAACCGGTCC
>JAGCNN010000103.1 GCA_017645925.1 Bacteroidales bacterium | reverse complement strand
GCCTTCGCTTGCACTTGCCGTAATTATGTACGACAATCGGTTGAATGTTACGTTGATGTTTTGCGGTTCGCTTACATTTTCAATTGTATATGAGTTGTTTTCGTCAAGTGTAACTTCTGTTTCGTTGACGGTAACAATGCCAATTTCGTAGCAGTTGTCGGGAGTTACAGTGAATGTAAAGTTACCACCTTCAGTGATTGTCTGTGTTCCTGTCGGATCTACAGAACCTCCTTCAGCATCGGCATTCACAACAATTACGACTTCGCCAGCAGGTATAATTTCAAAAGTTGCCGAAATGATGTGGTTTGCAATTACATTTGTAAATTGGTACGAACTTACCGAGCCAACGCTTTGTCCGTCAACAAGAACATCGGAAATCATATAGCCTTCGTCAGGAGTGATTGTATAGGTAATGTCGTCGCCACAATTGACTGTTGTGCTGCCTGCATTTGAAATCGTACCGCCATTTCCTGCCGAAGCATTGATTGTGTATGAAATCTGACTGAAAGTTGCGTTGATGCTTTGCGGTTCAGTTACGTTTGCTATTGTGTAGATATTGTTTGTCGGTATAACTGGCGTTCCGTTAATTGTAACCGATGCAATTTCGTAGCAGTCGTTGGGTGTAACGGTGAATGTGTAGCCTTCGCCGCAGTTTACCAAAGTTGGCACATCATTGATTGTTCCGCCGTTTCCGTCAGAAACGACTATTTGATATGAAATCTGGCTGAACGTAACATTTACAGTCTGCTCCGTAGTTATGTTAGTTATTGTGAACGAGTTGTTTGCATCAAGCGTAACTTCATTTCCATTGACGGTTACCATTCCAATTGTATGGCAGTTGTCGGGAGCAACGAAGAAAGTAAAGTTTCCGCCCTCATCAACGGTCTGTGTGCCCGATGGAGAAACAGTACCGCCTTCGGCATCGGCAGTCACAATAATCGCAATCTGCTCTGGTGGTATTTCAGCAAAAGTTGCCGAAATGATGTGATTGTCGTTAACATTGCTGAAGCGGTAGGCTGCCACTGTGCCTACGCTCAGTCCATCGACAAGGACATCGGAAATCATATAGCCTTCGTTTGCAACAATCGAGTAAGTCTTGCTTTCTCCGCAGTTAACAGTTGCGACACCATCAGGTGTGATTGAACCGCCATTTCCAGCCGAAGCTGTGATTGTGTACGAAATCAGGCTAAATGTTGCGTTAATGGTTTGTGGTTCGGTTACATTGGCGATTGTGTAGATGTTGTTTGTTGGTGTAACGAGCGTGCCGTTTACAGTAACCGAAGCAATTTCGTAGCAGTCGTTTGGTGTAACGGTAAATGTGTAACCTTCGCCGCAGTTGACAGAACTTGGTGCGTTATTTATTGTGCCGCCATTGCCAGCCGAAGCGGTTACCAAATAGCTAATCCGACTGAATGTTGCATTAACATTCTGGTTGGCTGTAATATTATTAATGGCGTATTGGTTGTTTGCTGTAAGAGTAACAGGCGTACCATTTACAGTAACCGAAGCAATTTCGTAGCAGTCGTTTGGTGTAACGGTGAAGGTAAAGCCTTCTCCACAGTTGACAGAACTTGGTGCGCCATTGATTGTGCCGCCATTGCCAGCCGAAGCGGTTACCAAATAGCTAATCTGGCTGAATGTTGCATTAACATTCTGGTTGGCTGTAATATTATTAATGGTGTATTGGTTGTTTGCTGTAAGAGTAACAGGCGTACTATTTACAGTAACCGATGCAACTTCGTAGCAGTCGTTTGGTGTAACGATGAATGTGAAGTTCCCACCCTCATTAACAGTCTGGGTTCCATTCGGAGAAACCGAACCGCCGTTGCCAGCATTTACTGTTATCGTGTAGGTTGGCGTTGGTGCAATGTTTTCGACATTTACGCAACTTTGTGCAGCAAGCGACTCGCTGTCGTCGTCACATACGGCACGTATGCTGAAGCAATGTTCGCCTGCCGAAAGGCCGGTTGCGGTGTATGTTCCGCCATTGACATTCGAGGCTACGAGAACACCATTATCATATAAGTTGACAACAACGTCAGAAACTACGTTTCCGCTTATGCTTATGTCGTCAACGCAGAACATATACACATCGGTCGATACGCAATGTATTGCCACATATTTTGCATCTGCAGGAACGGTATAGGAGTATTCTGTCCAAGTTGTTGTGGTTGTTGTTACGTCGTCCAGATTCATAAAGTCGCTTGCAGAATTTCCAGTTGTGGAGTATGCCGCATAGAATTGTTCGTTTGTATAATTATAAGAATACGAACGGGCAAAGAACGAGAAGGTAAAATCATCGGTAAAATTAAGTTCCGGACTGATAATCCAGTCGTCGTTCTGGCTAACGTATGGTGCGCCGATGAATTTGTCGCCTGAATATGCGTTTGCATTTGCTGATGAACCTGTTACCTGCTCGTCATCAAGAACTATGAACGCCATCTTCGAGCCTTCGTTTGTAAAGTTTATTGTACTGAAATCGTTTGTATCCAAGTTGTCGCCGTCGATGTAGGTCCAACCGACAGTTCCGGGCGAGTTGATAGTTCCGTATGTATGTCCTTCGAAGTCATCGCTGATGGCAAACTGAGTGTTTGCCTGTGCATCCCAGGTAATTGTCGCTGTTGTGCCGTTAAGGGCGACCTGCAATCCAGTTGGCTGTTCGCACGATGGTCCGATTGCGGTGATTGTCAGCGTTTCGTTCCAAGTTCTGTTGCCGTCTGCAATCGCAACATTTATTGTAGCAACATGGCCGTCGGGAACATTTTCTGCAACGGTGAAACTGAATGTTGTGCTGGCTGTTGCGTTGCGAGCGATTGCCCCTATTGTTTGCTCTGCAGTATTAAGTGTAATGTACTCGTCTGTGGTTGAAAGAGTTGCTGTTGTGCTTGCACTTGTTGATACGCCACCATTGTTTACGAATGTAACCGAGAGGTCATTGGTCGTGCCGTAGTGTGCCGTTGCTGGAGTATAACTTTGTACGGCGACTTCTGGCTCAGGTACATAGCAACTAATTTCGGCTTCCCAACCAGTGTTTGTTGTGCGGTTGTTGGAGTAAAAATAAATTGTAAGTGCACCATCATCATTTGTGGCAGTTACAACACCGTTTGTTCCTATCGAGGATGGGTTGGTGCCACAATATTGACCAATCTGTGTAGCCGATGTGCTTGTGCCATCGTATATTGTGATATAGTCGTTGCAAGTTGTGGTATTCCAGTTTGTCGTCTGCTGTAGCCCAAGCTGGGTAAATGTAAGTCTAACGTAAGCACCTTCAGTGCTAGGATAGATTGTCTGTGTATATCTGGCGTTGTTTCCATAGTTGCCATCACCTCCCGGGTCCTTGTATGTTCCGCCGCAAGCATAAATTGTTTCGTTGCTCATATCATATACGGCAGCAACGCTTATGTATTCTGTTTTTGTTTCCGTGCCTGAGCCAAATGCGTTTGTTGCAACAAGCGTTACCGTGTATTCTCCGGCTTCGCTGTAGGTTACGGTTGGATTCTGTTCGGTTGATGTTGCTGGTGTTCCACCTTCGAAAGTCCACGACCACGACGTTGGCATATTGGTTGACAAGTCGGTGAAAGTTACCGAGTTTTCTGCCATAATGTATGTTTCCGATGCCGAGAAGTCTGCAACTGGCGGCACGGCTTCATAAACGGTTATGTGTTCTGTAGCCGATGACGAACAGCCATTTGTATTAACTATGGTAAGTGTTGCATCGTAAGTGCCGTGTGTGTTGTAGGTTACGGTTGGACTTGTTGCAGTGCTTGTTGCAGGCGAACCGCCATCGAAAGTCCACGATGCAGAAACATAGTTGCCCGAAGTGGTATTGTTGAACTGTACGCTGCTGCCTTCGTACAATGTCGTTGGGTTTGCGGTAAAGGTTGGGACTATTGTGCCTTCGGGATACATGGTGACATCAAGTCGCTGGCAAGCCATGTTCTGAGTGGTAATTTCAAAGGTCTGCGAAGTATAGCCTTCCTTCGAGAATGTAACACTATAAGTGCCAGCATAGATTGGGCGGTGGTAATTGCCGATTGGAGCCGATGTGTAAACTTCCGTACCATCGGCATCGTGGTTATTTATAAAGACTTTTACTCCAGTAAGAGGCTGATTTGTACAGCCGTCGGTTACTATTCCGCGGAAACCATAAAGAACTTGCTCGGTATAGTTAAGAATTGACTTTCGGTAGTATCCCCAATATGTGGTCAGGTTTTCTGTTCCTAATTTCTTTGTAGTGGTGAATTCAACGGTAGTTTCCTTGATGTGCTTGTAGTAGTTCATATAGTCCTGACGACCGCCATCAATCGAATACCATTCGCTACCTTTGGTAACACCGTTCGAGCCGCTTACATCCGACGGACCAGTAAACCTGCTGGCATTTATTGCATGTACGGTATCGACAAACATCCACGATACATATTCCCACCAGTCGTCGTCGGGGTTCGGGTGTCGTGCGTGTGTCCAGCCGTCTTCGTCCCACGGGTAGTTCATACATTCATCGCCGCCGTGGCAGTTGGCCGACATCACAAAGCTGTGCGCATCGGCGTAAGCTGTCATCATTGTAATTTCCGGTTCGTTAGGGTATGCTGCCGTGTGGCTTGCAGTATTAGTCACAAACGGGAAGTTCCTGTTAAGGTCAACGCTATTGTAATTGTATCTGGTGGCAGTAGAGATGCTTGTTCCGTCGTTCGAGTTTGCGAATGTGCCATCTGGGTTGGTAAGCGGAGAAATGTATATCTCTACATTGTTCACAAGGTTTGTAATCTGCGGGTCGGTGCCGTAGTTTGTCAGCAGGTCATCGACAAGTCGGATAAGGAAGTACCAGCCCGAAGTTTCATCGCCGTGCATGGTGCTGCTCCACCAGAATTCAGGCTCGTCTTCGTCAACGCCGACATTGTCAGAAATAGTCATGTTTATAATCGGGCGACCGTAAACCGAATAGCCGATGGTGTCCATCTTGCACAATGATGGATAATCCCGTACGTAGTTGCGCATCAACTCCAGATATACGGCGTAAGTCGGGTATCTATCCCAGTTTGCCATCTGGGCAACCGTATTCGCCATATTCAAGGCTCGGGTCTGTGTGTAATACTCGTAAACAGGCTCGTATTCAATGTTATAAGTCTTGAACTGCTCATATTCTCTGGCATTTGCGTATGCCTCAACGTATGTATCGTTCACCTTGTCAATTGACATTATGTGGCTAAGTTCGCGAACGAGTTCACGATTTCCATTATGTGGGAATCTAAGCACTATTTCACCACGATTTTCAAGAGTCTGCTCTATGAATTGAAGGTCGGATTTTGTTTGTCCCCAAACTGCCGATACTATTAGTAATAAGACAGTTATAATAGATAACTTTTTCATATAGTCAAAAGTTTAAATTACGAACTTCAAATTTAATAAAAAAATGTTAACGACAAAATGTGATTTGTTGTTTTTAGACAAAAACAATGCATCTGCTCATAAAATGCTCATGTTATGTTTGAAAGGGACTTTTTGTATTGTTTCAATGGCTACGCCGTTTCTGAGTTTCTATGCCTTCGGCGTTTAAGGGGCTAAAAGTCGAACAGGCTTATAGGCTAACAGCCAAAGTCGTAATAACGTTCAATACGTTATGGCTTCAAGCCTGTGAGCCTTCAAGCCATCATCAATCTTCTTGCATAAGACATTGACAACAAGGATTTTATGACGTTTGAGTATTTTTTTAGCGGACACTAATAATTTATAATTTTTGATTCCTGTCCATAATATGTTAGGGGATTTAGTGGACAACAATAAAACTATAGTCGGAAGCATCTTCTACTCATCCCGTCCAGCAACATAGTTACGCCACTTTTCTATGCACTTTGTCATATCTTCGGGAAGCTCAGACTCAAAATATAGTTCCTTTCGTGTAACGGGATGTACAAAGCCAAGCGACTTGGCGTGCAGGGCTTGTCGCGGAAGTATCTTGAAGCAATTCTCCACAAACTGCTTGTATTTTGTAAACGTAGTCCCCTTTAGTATTTGGTCGCCACCATATTCCCAGTCGTTGAACAGCGGATGTCCAATGTGCTTGAAATGAACCCTAATCTGATGCGTACGACCAGTCTCAAGGCGGCATTCTACAAGGTTCACATAACCCAGCCTTTCCAGTACGCGCCAATGCGTTATGGCTTCCTTTCCATAATCTCCATCGGGGAAAACGTCCATAATCTTGCGATTCTTGAGGTTGCGCCCCACATTGCCAATTATCGTCCCCTCGTCTTCGGGCATATTGCCCCATACTAACGCATTGTAGGCTCGTTTACAAGTATGGTAAAAAAACTGGCTCGCAAGTCCTTCGCGTGCAACTTCCGACTTGGCCACCACAAGCAGTCCCGAAGTATTCATGTCGATACGATGTACAAGTCCAGGACGAAAAGTGTCGGCATTGAACATGGGCAAATCCTTGAACCGATATGCAAGAGCATTCACCAAAGTGCCCTCGAAATGCCCCAGACTAGGATGCACAACCATTCCCGCAGCCTTATTCACGACTATAAGGTCATCGTCCTCATAAACAACATCAAGCGGAATGTCCTGCGGCACAATACCTGTTTCGCGCTTAGGAAATGAAAGCATTATGCTAATGTCGTCGTTGGGCTTAATCTTATAGCTGCTGCGTACAGGCTTGCCGTTCACATATACACAGCCACCCTCGGCAGCCGATTGTATCCTGTTGCGCGAGGTGCTTGGCAAACGAAGCGACAAATACTTGTCTATTCGCATCGACTTTTGCCCCGACTCAACTTCCAAATGCTTATGCTCGTACCTTTCCTCCCCCGTTACCTGACCGCCCGATTCTTCATCAAAATCAAGGTCGTCAAGTTCTTCCAATTCTTCAAGTTCTTCAAAATCCTTATCCATACGGGCTATCGCATTATTAGTATTTTGACTGTTTCGAAGACTTTTTTATCAGAAAATGGCTTCACGAAATATGTTCCTTCGGGCAATGCCGAAACATTTATCACATTGTTACTGCCCGACTGCATTACCAAGCGGCCAAGACTGTCGTAAATCATCACGCTACTGAACTCCGCATTGCCGTCAATGTTTATCTCGGTGGATGCTGGATTTGGGTAAATGCTGCACGTTTCCGTGATGGGCGTAGCAGGAACAGACGCATAGTCCCTAACCTCGTAACCAAACACAGGGCGAATCATCAAGGCTCCCGAAATTATCGAGTTCTCCCATGTTCCAGAAACATTGTAGAAAATCTTGTTCCGTGCATTGTTTTCCATATCAAGACCACAGTTGAGCATGTCGTTGGTAGTCTTTATCCATCCTACATAGAAAGGGCCGCTGATAACCACTGCCGTATCAAGTGGATAATAAACATAACCGTTTATCTCGTTCAAGAAAGACGGACGAACACCCAGCCTGCTTACAATCGTATCGCCCGGTATTCCATTGTTATCCTCCCAAACCGTTAAGTAGAAATACTTTACATTGCCATCGCCTTGTGTGCGGTTGAAATAAATGTAAACGCCAAATAGCGTATCTGTCATATAAGGCTCGAACCTATAGGCGAGGCTTGCATTGGCAGTCCCCTGCCCCGACAATCCGTAGCCCTTTTCGGCAGAACCATCGTCGTATGCATAGTAGTTCTTGAAATCCTGATAAAACCTAACGGTATCGTTCCAACGGTAATACTCACGCACTTGAGCCACATCGGTCTTGATGTTGGCTCGAATGAGGAACTTTGCAGAATCTTCGGCCAGATAACTTTCCTCGTTGAAGAAATAGCAGAACTTCTTGGTGTATTTTTCCTCCTCGTTTGCTCCAATGTTTTCGCTATCATCGCCGCAATGATAGTCGATGTAAGTACGCGAAGGTATCAGCGATGATGTTTCGTCCTTATCAAAAACATCATATTGACGATTTATGTTGTGGGTTGCGTCCTGCAAGTTGACATACGAAAAAGTAATGGAATCGTAAACCGCGCTGCGACCTTTTTCCAAGAAATGCTTCCATGGCACAGCGGTGTAGTCCTTCAAGAACGGACCTACATTCCTAATCATAGCCACATCCTCGATGATTGTATCGTTGCAAGTACGGTTTGCATCAAGGATAATAAAGTCAAGATTCCACTGGTCAACGTTGCTTTGCCAGCTTGGTTCGTAGTTTGAACTGATACTCACATAGTTGAGAAAGCGGAACCTAAAGCCTTTTTTCAGCCACATCGAATCTTTGATAGGCAAAAGAACCTGCTCGAAAGTTGTCATAAGTTCGCCTCCGGCAGCTCTCCATACACTGCGCCACTCGTCATTATCAACAGAATAGAACTGCAATACAAGCGAATCGCGGTATTCGGGCATATTGCCGTTGCCGCCGCACTGGTAGAAGAAACTCAGATAAATCGAATCGGAAGCATTGCGCTGAAGGTTTATCGGCTTGGATGTCAAGTAGTCGGCAACATCCGACATTCCTATCGGAAGTGTCGCGTAAACTTTCCCGTACTGGTCGAGTGCATCAAGGGTTGCAACACCTATTGAAATCTGGTTTTTAGCGCATGAATTGTTGATATATGCATATCTGTCAGACCATTTGGACGAGTCGGGATAAATGTACGAAGCCGAAAAGTCGTCGAAAAACGGCAGCTCAAGCGTGTCGGAAGTGGCTATCTTTTCGCCATACTTCTGGAAATACTTTACGCTATAGTCGCTAAGTGCCGGATTTCCACAATCAATCACAACTTCCTGCGAATATAGACCGATTGTAGCAACTACAAATAATATTATTGAAATTAACTTTTTCATACAAAGCATTTTAGTTTATTCATCAGAATTTGCTCCTCCGGATTGTGTTTCAGAAGCTGGCTCCGAAGCATTATCATTTAAATATTCATCAAAATTATAGCCGGAATCTTCCTCCTCGTCTTCCTCCTCATCCGAATTTGGGTCGCGACCTGCAATCACAAAGTCGATACGCGAACCTTGCTTTATTTCGCTTCCTGGCTCTATCGGGCGACCGTTGTACATTTGCTTAAGCACAATATTTACAATATCACCATCTTTCTGCCAAGTTACGTTTCCCATCTTCAATTTTTCATGATTCAATTTAACCGACAATGTTTTATATTGCTCACCCACCAAATCAGGCATTTTTACCAAAATATCTCCGTATGTATTTACCTTCAAATATACGGTGCGTCCGTGCTTTACAAGAGATTCCTTCTGCGGATTCTGTTCCACCACAACGCCCTTGGGCAACGAGTCGATGTACATTGTATCAATTATCTCGTATTTGAAATTTTCGTTCTCAAGCAAAGCAATAGCCTCCTCGGAATCCATTCCAACCACAGTAGGAATAGTTACCGATTCTCCGTGCCGCGTATATGATTTCAAAAAATACATTAGCGCTAATACGACGACAACAAAAAACACTATTATTCCAAGAATATTAAGCCAAAAAGCCCCGCTGAATATGAATCTAAAAAACTTCTTCATAACAAAAAAATTGAGCCGTAAAGTTAATACTTTTATTTGAGGTACATTCCAAAAAAGTTCAGATGCCTTTTTTTGAACAAACCATTGTCTCAATAACGTAAAAAATGCCGTTTCCGTATTTGAAATTAAATTATTTTTGCGCAAAATTGCTGACAGATGGCAAAACGACCTATACTGATATGCGGACCTTGCAGCGCCGAAAGCGAGGAACAGGTTTTTGAAACAGCGCAAAAGCTGAAAGAACTTGTCGGTCTTGACTACTACCGTGCAGGAATATGGAAGCCGCGTACCCGTCCCGATTCGTTTGAGGGCGTGGGCGAAAAGGGACTTGCTTGGATGAAACAAGTACAAGACGAGCTTAACATTCCTGTAATCACCGAAGTAGCCAATGCTTCACACGTCGAAACAATTGCAAAGTACAACTTCAAGGCATTTTGGATAGGAGCACGGACTGTTGCCAACCCATTCTCGGTACAGGAAATTGCCGATGCTGCAAAAGGCGGTGATTTCAAGGTTTTTGTAAAAAACCCGACCAATCCCGACATTGACTTGTGGTGCGGAGCAATTGAACGATTCAAAAAGATAGGTATCAACGAAATAATTGCCGTAAGCCGTGGTTTCTACCCATTTGCCGAAACAAAACTGCGCAACCTGCCCTGCTGGGAAATACCAATAGAACTAGCCCGACGAATGCCCGACATAAAAATTATCTGCGACCCAAGCCACATTGCAGGCAACACAAAATACATTGCCGAAATTGCACAACAGGCACTAAACCTCAATATGGCAGGACTGATGATAGAATCGCACTGCAATCCCCAACAGGCATTGAGCGACAACAGCCAACAACTTACGCCCGATGAAGTGCAAAATCTTATCAGCAGCCTAAAAATGAAAAGTTCCGCCATCAACGACCAAAACATTGAAATGGAACTTGAATCGTTGCGAAGCAAAATTGACGTACTTGACTACCAACTTATTGACATTTTAAAACAGAGATTTGCCATAACGAACGAAATTGGGAAAATAAAAAAGTCACGCAACGTTGCCGTCCTGCAAATCGACCGATGGAAAAAAGTTTTGGAATCGAGAAGCAAATATGGCGAAGATTTGGGTTTGTCGCGCGAACTGATTGCTGCACTGTTTTCCGAAATACACAAGGAATCAATACGGGAACAACAAATGGATTGACGATTTATGGCTGGAAGGCGAAAAGGCCAAAAGGCGGAAAGGATTGAAGGCAAAAAGGCGAAAAGACCGCAAACCCGTCAGCCAGCAAGCCTGTTAGCCCTTCTGCCTTGTCAGTCCCTCCCCCACCTTCGGCACGAAAAACCTATCCCACACTCAATATAACGGGCTTTCATGCCGTTAGCATGAAGCGTCAGATTCAAGAACATAAAATCGGCAACATAATAGCGCGCACCAAAACGCGTATAAACCCAGTCGTAGGCCCACACCTTATTGTAAACATAGACACCAATATAGGTCGCAAGCTCGAACCTGTGATAAACCAATTGATGGCCAACACAGAATCCAAACTTAATTATGTCGGAAAACTTGTCGTACAACTGCACCAAGCCACGCTCATCGGGATAGTAAAAATATTTCATATTGTCGTTGTAGAACATGTCAAACGATGCGCCAACCTTTCCTATTTTGCCATACTGGTAACTGTATCCTACAGCCGCAGTGCTGCATATAAATCCGCCGCCCCGTCCATTATAACCTTCAGAAAACTCATCGGAAGTAGTGCATGTACCCATTATCCAAGCCTCATGCGGCGAAAGTTTTTCCTGATAATCAACACGTTCCCTTGTATAATCGCGGGTTAGTATATCCTTTGACAAAGCTATTGAAACAAAAATGTTGTTGAGCCCTAAGTTTGGCTTCTTTACATTGCCATTTGAATAATGCAGAAACCCCTGTGAAAGCTTAAGTCCATAACCCGCCGGCAAATTGAAAACCTCGTTGATGCTAAGGTTGAAATAAAAGCACATGCTAGTGCTTACAGCTATGTTGTCGGGATTGCTGACAGCATCGTACTTGCTCGACATATAGGCAAGTCCAGCATTTACGCGCAAGCCCAGTCCAAACCATTGCTTCTCGAAAAGCGAAAAGTCCATAAACGAATAGGCGGCAAGAGCAGAACCCAACACTTTGTGATTCCAGAAATAATTGTAGTTAACACCAAAACCATGCTTTGGGAAACGGTATTTGACATCATAGAAATTGTCGGTTCGGGTAGAAAAATAGTAGTTTATTTCGCCAGATGCCGAAGGCTGTGCGAGTGCATCCATTCCTATACGGTGCGGAATAATACGCCCTCCGTACAATCTAACTTCAAGTCCGTGAGTTCTTTGCCCATACGTGTTAAAACAAAGCAAGAGGATTGCAAATATGAGCAACAAATTTCTCATTTTGCTGCGGTAAAATAAACGACTATCGCAATCAAGGCAAAGATAAAATTAGGAACCCATACTGCAAGCACAGGACTCAAGAGTCCGCTTAAAGCAAAGGTTGTGGAAAACCTCTGGAACAAAATATACGAGAAACTAAGCAACATTCCCAATATTATGTTTAAGCCCAAACCTCCGCGGCGTTTCTTTACCGACAAGGCAAATCCGATTATTGTCAGCACAAAAGTGGAAAACGGCGTTGCCATTCGGTTGTACAACTCAATTTCGCTTGATATTACCGCCGAAGTTCCCGACAGTTTCTGCTCGGCTATGTATTCACGCAATTCCCTTGAATTCAAGGCTTCTACAGTCGTTGTCTTCTTGAAGAAATCGTCGGGAGTAATACGGAACACGGTATCTTTCTCTGCTCCAGTTTCAATACTTTCCTTTCCATCCTCAAATGTCCGTATGCAATAATCCTTAATCTTCCACGACTGCTTTTCGCTGTTCCATTGCAACATATCGGCTGTCGTCTTCGATTTCAAGGTTACACCATCAAACTTTTCAAGCGACATACGCAGTCCGACATTATGCTCCTTGTTGTAGCTTTCAATGTAGAAATAAACTCCCGGCTCAAGCTGCCTGTGAATATTGAACAAGCTGATTCGGTTTCCTGTCCTTGATACGTACTTTTCCTCAAATGCAAGCCTTTCCTTGTTGCAATCGGGAATTACATAATAGCCCAGTATAAACGAAAATGCAGTAATTAGAATACCTCCTACAAAATAAGGCTTTAGCAACCTGAACTTGCTTATGCCACTGGCAAACATTGCAATGAACTCCGACTTGCCAGCCATCTTCGAAGTGAAGAATATCACGGAAATGAACACGAACAATGCACAGAACAAATTGGCAAAATTGGGAATGAAATTGAGGTAATACTTTATGATTATGTCGCCTACCGTAGCGCCTTTGTCAATAAAGTTATCTATTTTCTCGGAAATATCGAACACCACAGCCACACAGACTATGAGGAACAGGGCAAGGAAGAATGTGCCCATGAATTTCCGCAGAATATACCAGTCAAGTTTTTTCAACTACAGTCTCCTTCCCAATTTTTCAAGCATCATTTTCTTCCAGTCCGAAAATGTTCCGTCAGCAATATGCTCGCGTGCAAGTTCTACGAGATGCAGGTAAAATCCTAAATTGTGGATACTTGCAATTTGTGCCGCCAACATTTCCTTTGCAATGACAAGATGACGCAAATAAGCCTTCGAGTAGAACGAATCGACAATTGTAGTTCCGTTTTCATCAAGGGGCGAAAAGTCATCCTTCCATTTTTCGTTGCGCATATTCATTGTGCCTTCCATGGTGAACAGCATACCGTTGCGGGCATTGCGGGTTGGCATCACACAATCGAACATATCTATTCCGCGAGCAATTCCTTCGAGAATATTTTCAGGCGTACCAACTCCCATAAGGTAACGAGGTTTGTCCTGCGGCAAATGCTCGTTCACGATTTCAATCATATCATACATCTGCTGGGTTGGTTCGCCTACCGACAATCCGCCTATTGCATTTCCCTCGGCGCCAATGTCGGCAACATATTTTGCCGACTCCACGCGCAAATCCTCGTATGTAGAACCCTGCACAATGGGAAAAAACGCCTGCCTATAACCATAAAGGCCTTCGGTCTCGTTAAAGTGCTTCCATCCGCGCGAAAGCCACGAATTGGTAAGTTTCAGCGACTTGGAGGCATATTTGTAGTCGCATGGATAAGGTGTGCATTCATCGAAAGCCATCATTATGTCGGCTCCGATGTTGCGCTGAATATCAACAACACGCTCAGGCGTAAAAATGTGCTTCGAACCGTCGATGTGACTTCTGAATATTGCACCATCGGCAGTAAGTTTGCGGCAATCGGCCATCGAAAACACCTGAAAACCGCCACTATCGGTAAGAATCGGCTTGTCCCAGCCGTTGAACTTGTGAAGACCGCCTGCCTTATTTATAATCTCAATTCCAGGGCGCAAGTACAAATGATAGGTATTACCGAGAATTATCTGTGCATTTATTTCGTTCTTAATCTCGTATGTATGAACACCTTTTACAGTTCCACATGTACCTACAGGCATAAAAATCGGTGTCTGTATTTCTCCGTGGTCAGTGCTTATAACACCCCTGCGGGCATTGGTCTTATCGTCTCTATTTAAAATTTTAAAATTCATAGCCGCAAAGATAAGCTAAATTTAGATTTTAGACTTACGATTTTAGATTTACATTTTTAGTGTCCGCTAAAGTACCCAGCCCGTCATCCGGAACCTTTAGCTCACGCAGCGAAGCAAGTAAAGTAGAACGAACAGCATAAGGAACGTTGCTTGTGAGTTCACTTGTCCGGAACTCTCTCACGAAACGAAGTGAGTAATCTGTTCTCTAATAATAAATCCGTTAACAGATTACGGACAGCAGTCTTCACAACGCTCCACGTTCCGTATCGCGTGTTACGACTAGCTTCCGTACCTTTAGCTCGCGATACGAAGTGAGCAAATGACATGCCCCTTTGTTTGTATTGTTGCATAAATACCTGATAACATCATAATTACGCGTAACATTCTGTTTTTTTAGCGAACACTAATAATTTACATTGCATTTCAAAAATTCCACTCCTTACTACAAACAAAAAAGGCAACCCGAAAGTTGCCTTTGATTATTTGTTGTATTCTATTCCTTATTCTGGAAGGTCGGTAAGTATCTGACCAGATTCGTACTCTGTTCCATTGTATTCGCCACCACTTTCGATCCATACATTGCCAACACCGCAACCTGTGAAAGTATTGTTGCTGTGTGTAATGCGACCAAAAAGTTCTACATCGTCCAATGTGATACCATAATGGAGGCTCTTGCCAATTGTACAGTTAGTGAGCGTGAGGCGCGAATTAGCATATATGCAAAGGCATCCACCGTGGAAGTATTCATCGTCTTCACCACAGTTAACCACTGTACAATAGTTCATAATCGATGCTTGCTTAGTGCTGTGGTACTTAATACCTATCCAATAACTAGGTTCATCTTCAACGCCCCGGAAAATAATAGGTTTTTCGGCAGTACCATCTGCAATTAAAGTGCTGTTTTCGTCCATATCAATATTTTGGCCTGGCCTTATGTAGAACTGTGTACCTGGTTCTATGGTAAGTTTATAACCACCATCGAAATGTAAGCCATATTCAAGACAATAAGGTATAGGCATAGCCTTTATTGTGGTGTGGTCTTCCATACTGATGTCGCGGCATCTTGCGTCAATAAAGTTATGACCGTTGCTTACGAAAGTGTTGTTGGCAGTAAGGTCGAGCAAGTTTACCCAGTATTCACCGACAATTGGATATTGTGCACAGTTCTTTATTGTGTTGCCTTCGAAAGCAGTTAGACGTGTGCCGTATTCCAGAACAAGTCCATAGCCGAGGGATCCATCGATTGTGCAGTTGCGCATTGCAAGTTTTGCATCATAAACGTTAATGACACCATCCCATACGTAATCGCTGCTTCCGCCACGGAGGAACTGTACGTATTCCCAAACGTTGTCGTTGCGCTTCGATTGGATTTCGATTCTGCCCCATGAGCCATTGTTAGGATTGTTTAAAGGACCTACAAACTTGATAGGCTTGTCGGCAGTACCAACCATACGCAAACCAGCATCTCCGTGTACTGTCATACCACCATTTTCGCCTGTGAACATGATCGTTACACCTGGTTCGATAGTAAGCAGTGCGTTACCTTCGATGTTAATCCAGCCGTCAATGATGTAGTCAACATCGAGACCAAGGTCTGGCCAAGTGGTGTTTTCACTTATGTTGTCGCTAATGTTCATGGAAGTGCCGTTTCCGCCTTGTCCGCCACCATTAGGGGTGTTGGAGAAGATAGCAGTGTAAGTCTTGTCTCCAGTTACTGTGATTGTACGTGGATTGTCAGTGTTTTCATCGTCCCACTTAATGAAATAATAGCCTGCTGCTGGAATTGCAGAAATTGTAATTTCTGAATTTGCAATGTATGTTCCTGAACCTGTTGCAGAACCCCATTCAGCATTGTTGGTTCCAACCTTAATCGTGTATTCCTTAACACACGAATTCATGGCAAACATTCCCATAATGCACGCCATGACAATAATTAATGTCTTCTTCATATTACATAATTTTAAAAATATTAAATGCAAAGATACAATTAGTTTTGTTAGCGGCAATATTTATTTTGTTTAGCCGCAAAATTTTGCGGCTGTACTTTGCAAAATTTTGCAGCTGTACGCTTTATAAATAGATTGATGGCTCGCTAGAACGCGTTCCAGCCCTGGGCTTTCAGTTCAAGTTCCACGCCATTGCGAGCTACAAATTTTCCTCCTTGTCCGGCATCACAGATGTAACCTATAATAGACACATCGTTGATTTCTTCCACGAGGTCCTTTTTCTCCAGCGGTATGGTGAACAGAAGTTCGTAGTCTTCGCCACCGTTCATGGCTGCAAGGCTTGGGTCGAGGCGGAATTTCTCGGATACGAATTCGGTTTGCTCATGTATTGGAATTTTATCCTAGTAAACCCTGCATCCCACACCTGATTCCTTGCAAATATGCAGCAATTCTGACGAAAGACCATCAGAAATGTCAATCATGGAATTAGGCACGATTCCCAGCTTTGCAAGTTCGCGTACAATGTCGCGACGTGGTTCGGGTTTCAACTGCCTTTCGATTACGTATTCATATCCTTCGAGTTCGGGTTGCATATCCTTATCATCCATGTATATTTTAGCTTCACGCTCAAGGACATTCAGTCCGATATAAGCGCCTCCAAGGTCTCCGCTGACGCATATCAGGTCATTCTTTTTTGCTCCGCTGCGATAGGCAATGTCCTCTTTCTTGGCCTGACCTATTGCTGTAATATTGATGAAAAGTCCAGACATCGAACTGGTTGTATCACCGCCAATTAGCTCTACATCAAAGCGGTCGCAAGCGAGTTTTATGCCTTCGTAAAGCTGCTCGACTGCCGTGACCGAGAATTTGCGGCTAAGCGCTATAGATACGGTAATGTACTTTGGCGTTCCGTTCATGGCATATATGTCGCTGAGATTTACAGCAACTGCCTTGTAACCAAGATGCTTAAGCGGCGTGTATATCAAATTGAAATGCACACCTTCGACAAGCAGGTCGGTAGTAACAAGATTGCAGATGTCGCCACATTCGAATACAGCACAGTCGTCTCCAATTCCTTTGATGAGATTCTTGTCGATTACAGTAAGGTCCTTTGTAAGGTGTTCTATCAGTCCAAATTCTCCAAGTTCCGATATTTCAAGGGGTTTCTTTTCTTCTTTCTTTTCCATGACTTGTTGTTCAAAAACCTTGCAAAGGTATCATTTATTTTGTTTTGTGCAAATACAAGAAAAGGAGGCAATGTGGATATGCCTCCTCCTAAAACGAAGAAATAATGATTAAATTTCGTCTGATGAAATAGCCTTCAGTCCTGGAAGTTCCTTGCCTTCGATGTACTCGAGCAATGCTCCGCCTGCTGTGGAAGCATAGCTGATTTTCTCGCTTAGGTTGAACTTGTTGAGAGCAGCAATGCTGTCGCCGCCACCTACGAGGGTGAATGCGCCAAGTTCGGTAGCGCGGCAAACCGCCAAGGCAACTTTCATGGTTCCGTTGCTGAAATGCTCCATTTCGAATACACCCATAGGACCGTTCCAAAGGATAGTCTTCGAATTTTCTATAACCTCGGTGTATCTCTGTATGGTCTTGACACCCATATCCATGCCTTCCCAGCCATCGGGAACGTTGCGAACATCGGCCATGTGAATGTTGGCTTCGTTGTCGAACTTGTCTCCAATCATGCAGTCAACCGGCAGATAAAGGTTTACATTCAGCTTCTTGGCCATATCAAGAATTTCATTTGCAATAGGAATGCAATCGTCTTCAGCCAACGAACGTCCGATGTTGCCGCCCATAGCCTTGATGAAAGTATAGGAAATTCCACCGCCAACAATAAGGTTATCAACTTTGGTTATCAACGACTTAATAATATCAATCTTGGTCGAAATCTTTGAACCGCCAACTATTGCCGTAACAGGCTTTTCGCCAGTAGTAAGCACCTTGTTGATGTTGTTTACTTCGTTTTCAACCAAATAACCCAACATTTTGTCCTTCGGGAAGTACTTTGCAACATAGTACGTTGAAGCATGAGCGCGATGTGCTGTGCCGAAAGCATCGTTTACGTAGCAGTCGCCATACGAAGCAAGAGTCTTAACAAATTCCTTCTGTGATTCCTTTATGGCAGCCTTTGCAGCCTTCTTTTCCTCGTCTGTAGCATCGTCTGCCAATCCGCGTGGCTTACCCTCCTCTTCGGCGTAGAAACGCAAGTTTTCAAGCAAAAGCACTTCGCCCGACTTCAGTGCAGCAGCCTGTGCCTGAGCCTTCTGGCAGTCGTCGGCAAATTGAACTGGAACACCAAGACATTCGCTTACGTGCTTAACGATGTGCTTGAGCGAGAACTTATTGTCAACCTTCTTGGGACGACCAAGATGCGACATGATAATTACAGCACCGCCATCCTTCAGAATCTTCTTGATTGTAGGAACTTCGCAAACTATACGGGTATCGTCGGTAATGTTGAAGTTTTCGTCCAGCGGAACATTGAAATCAACGCGGAGCAAAACTTTCTTTCCGTTGAAGTTGTATTGGTCGATTGTGTAGCCGTCCTTTGGTGCCTCGTCAGTGTGAACAACTTTGCGTTCAGCTTTTTTCATCAGCTTGCCATCTTCAAGGAAAAACATTCCACCTTCGAGACCATAGCGCAAGATTGCAGCCTTTGTGTCGTCGCCATCAACCATAGTTTTCAGTCCGTTTGCAGTGCCACGGGCAGCAGCGAGGGCTGTCTTGTAGGTTCCGTAAGCAAAGTGTGGCATTTCGGAATGTCCCAAGGTTCCGTTCCATACAAAAGTCTTTGCGCCTTCGATTTTTTCTGCGAAAATATCAACGGTTTTAACACCAATGTCCATGATGAATCCGTTTTGGACGTCCTTGAGTTCAAGATGGGAGATGTTGGAATCGTTTTCCGGCTTGTCGGCAATGTAGCAGTCAACAGGCATACAAATTTTGCCAGCGGCCTTTGCCAATATTTCCTTTGCCTTTGCAACGCAACCGTCGCAAACTGGCGAATCACCGACATTTAGTCCGCTTGCCTTTGCAAAAGGAGCAATCACTGCACCTGCAACGAGTACATTATCAACACCTTCTAGAATTCCATCAATAGCTTCGAGTTGTTCTTTTATCTTATCGCCACCGAGCAGGACGGTAACTGGATGCTCAACATTCTGTAGCATCATTTTCAGATTATTACACTTATCCATACAATATATTTTTATTGTTTTTGTTATCCCACAAACTTAATAAAAATTATCATTCGCACGAAAGAAAAAATATTATTAGTGTCCGATAAAGTCCCAGCCAATCATTCCGAAAAGTAGAACGAACAGCATAAGGAACGTTGCTTGTGAGTTCACTTGTCCTGAACTTTCTCACGAAACGAAGTGAGTAATCTGTTCTCTAATAATCAGTTAACAGATTTCGGGCAGACAGGCTCACAAGGCTCGTTCCTACGCCTGTTTGCTTTGTCTTCCGTACCTTTAGCTCACGCAGCGAAGCTAGTAAATGACGAGCAGGATACTTTAGCGGACACCAATAAAAAAAATGCCGCACCTAAGAAGCGCGGCACATGTTAAATCATGTTATATGACAAAATATGACGATTATTTCTTTGTCAATGCTTCGTAAGCTGCAGCATCGAGAAGAGCGTTAGCCTGTGACGGGTCGGTCATTCTAATCTTAATCAACCAGCCATTCTGATATGCGTCGTCCTTCAACATTTCAGGATTGTCAAGAGCGTCCTGATTTACTTCGAGAACTTCGCCAGATACCGGCATGTAAACCTTTGATGCAACCTTTGATGCTTCGATAACACCAAATTCTTCACCCTTTTCAAGAGTTTCACCTTCAACCTCAATTTCAATGTAAATAAGGTCGTTCAATTCAGATACTGCGAAATCGGTAATACCAATGTATGCTTCTTCGCCTTCAACGCGCAGCCATTCGTGTGATTCTGCGTACTTTAATTCTTTTGGAAATGCCATTTTTATTTTATTTTTAATATTAATACAAAATTTGAACGCCAAAAATAACACATTTTTATCATGTAGCAAGAGTAAATCTCATCATAATTCCAACTTTTGCCGTAATGGTCTTAAAAGATGTGCCAACTATCGGATTGTTAATGCTTTGGTCGTAGAACAAACTTACGTTAAATCTGTTGCTAAGCACATAGTCAGCCGATAATTTGATAGTATATTGTATGTTTCCTGATGTAGGCTGATCCTGCGATTCTTCAAGTTTTCGTATCATGGTTATCTGCTTGCGGGCAGAGAAGTCGAAACGAAGGTTAAGGTCGCTCTTGAGGTCGCGTTTCCTGCTACCAATATTTATAGTGAGCGCTACATCCTTGAAACGATAGCCTGCACCTATTATTAATTCATTGTTCTTGACTTCGGTAAGCTGGTTGTTGGAGAAACTCATAGTGAGATTACGTGTTTTCTTCACTTCCACCTTCACTGTCATACTGTTGACAAGCATCATGTCAAACGAAATCAAAGGGCTTAACTGTTCGCTGATGCTGATACCATTGATTACATACCGCGAGTAGAAATTGTTGAGCTGGTCGCGAATCTGGTTTAGTCCGTTGTCGTCGGGGTCGTACTCGTTGGCCAGACGTGTCTGGAACGAACCGATGTTGTACGTAGAACGATACGAATGCTTGAGGCTTACGGAACGGAAAACCTTCTTAAGCTTTGGAATCTTGCCCAGGCCATCATAAACAACCTGCCAGTTTGGAAGTGCCGACCAAAGTCCAGGAATAGTGTTCAGCTTTACCGTATTGGGGTCTTGTCCCGTGTATGCTGCAAAGAATGCCGGAATAAGTACATCCTGCGAAGTGCGACCAAATCCGCTTGGGAAACCATCTTCGTCAATGTCCGATGGATTATAATCGGGACGTTCCTTTGCCAAACGTTCGGCTATTATTATTCTGTTGTCGGAGAATTGTGCGAAAGTTTCCGAAACATAGTTTTCCGACTTAAATTTCTCGAAAGCCGACTTTATTGTAACAGTTGACATTGAGAATGTTCCAGTCATTGAAGGATTAAGCCCGCGGAATGTTCCTACACCTGTTGCAGGGTCAATGCCATAACGGTAATACTTGGTCTGATTTTCGGAATAGTTGTGCAGCATCGTAAGGTCTATCTTCAAGTCGCGGACAGGCTCTATAGATGCCCTGAAGTTCCAATTGCGCGAATGTGTCTGCGTGTATGCCTGAATTGAGGTCGTGTCCTTGGTTACGAGGTTGTGTTCGCAAGCCCACTCACCGAAATTTCGTACCTGCCAGCCTATTACAAACGGGAAAGTTGGTGCTATAAGCGAAGGCTGCTGTCCGAACATTGCCTCATCGGGAGTATATTTCGACATACCAAGCAACCTAGTCTTGCCCATATAACCAGGAAGCAGAGTACCATTGGTTTCACTTACGTTTGCCGAAACGTTCTTAACGCTCATGAGCAATACGAGAATATTGTCGGCAATCTTCTTTGCAACAGACTCCTTCTTGTCGCGCTTGCCATTAACTTGCACCTTAGCATTTTCAACATCCTTTTCTACGGTAAACGAAACCTTGTTGTCGTCAATCACCTGCATTTCCGACTTGATAGGACGTCCCTTGTCATCGGTAACCTTTATAGTTACGTTTTTGGTCTTCAGCTTGTGGGTTATTGTTTTCTTCTTTCCTGCCGTCAACTTGCCAATGTCCTCGCTGTATGTAACATTTTCGGTTTCCTTCTTCTTTGTAGAGGCACGACCGCGGTATTTGTTGTTTACATCCTTCAGGTACTTTACCTTATTATATAAGTTGAGCAGGTTGAACTGCGTGCTTGCCGACATTGTGTTGGCGTTTTGCACCACGTTTCCAATGTTAAGCGTGTCGGCTGTAATTGCTCCTGCCGTCCAATTGTACGAACCTTGATACCTTACACTTGCTGAAATCCAGTTGAAAATAGGAATCTTGTTGATTGGCAAGGTGTAAGATGCGCTCCATTGCTGGTAGTAGCTTGTATTTCTGCCGAATGTCTTGAAGTTGTTCCAGATTGAATCCCTCTTTTGCTCATACTCAGGATCACCCTTGAAGATACGGCCTTCCGGCTCATCGATTCGGGCATTGTTGGTTGCTGTGTATTCAAATTTCAGGTTCTTCGAGAAGTTATACTTCAAATCGTACTGACGTATTATTGTGAAATCCTTTATTACACTGATTGGCAAAGTATAAGAGGGATCGTAAACATTTCGTATCTGGGTTTCGCCATATTGACGATTAAGATTTGAACGGAACGAAATCTGCGATGGCAAATAGTAGAAGTTGAAATCGCGCAGAATCTGGAATGCCTTTTTCTTGAACAGCTTGACATTCTTCAATGGCTCCACAATCTTTGGCGTAGCGTTGTAGTTGTAGAATACCGAAGCCGTATGTGTTATGTTTGTACGGAACACCGTATTCGGGTCACGCTGGAAAACATTGTTGTAACCGTAGCTCAACGAGAAGTTCGAAAGGTTATAAATATGCGGTTTCTGTCCCTGCTTTCCGTTGACTTTCACATTGGTAAGGTTGATGCTTGTACGTTTCACATAGTCCTGCGACAGATGCCTGATGCTGTCCTTGTATTCCTTTGACAGGTCTGGATTACGAAGTGTATTCTTCATAAGGACATCGGGGCTTAACGGGTCGTATTCAGGATTTGAAACATTTTCGGAAACTGCCACATACAAAGGAATCCTAACGTTGAAGCGTTCGGGGAAGAACTTTCCGAACTCGAAGCTTGACGAGAAGTCGTACTGGTTGATTTCCTCGGTGAGACGATCCTTGATAGTGGAATTAAGTGCTCCAAACCCAGGTTTCTTTGTCGTTCCCGAAAGGGTAACAGTTCCAAAGTCGGCAAGTTTGGCAGTTGCACGGGCTGTTGCCGCCCAACCACTCTTCTCGTTGAAGTTGGTAAGACGCAACTCGTTAACCCAAACTTCGGCACTCTTTGGCAAACCATCGTCAGTACCGTTTAGAGTTACCTGCTTAGGATTGCGCACACCTATCATAATAGTCTGTACATTGGAAAGGTTCGGGTTACCCATGACGCTAATCTTGCCGCGTTCGTTCATCTCGTAGTACAATTTTGTAAGTCCCACGTTCTGGTTTCCAAGACGGATAAGCTCGTTTCGGTTCTCCTTTACCTTCGTAAGGTCTTCGAATACAATATTTATGTCGTTTTCCGACGGCCATACAACATACCTGTCTGGAGATTCAAGGTCATCGCCCGAATAGTAGCCCTCGGGTGTAACCGTCAGCGGCACTTCAAATTCGTAGTAGTTGTTCTTGTAGTCGGTTCCAAGTCGTACGAATACGCTTACATCGCCATCCTTGATTTCGTCCTTGCCGACAACCGATTCAACGTGGACAAACATCTGCATACGCAAATACTTCCTAACGTCAAGGTAAACGTTCTTGTAAACTGCACGCGCATCACCATCGGCAAGGTCGATTACCTTTATTGTCATAGCCTGCTCGTTGAGCTGCTGGAACTGCGGGTTCATGGTATTTTGTTCGCGGGTAACGCCCGGAGGCAGCACGTAGTTGACTGGACGGCGGCTCGAATTTTCCTCAATGTTTACTGCAGAAACGTCGAAGGAAGTGTTTTCAAGTTCGTTGACAACATATTCACCCGGCTGCATGAACGAATCGTCATATTTACGCCACTCGCCACGCACAAGGTCAAGTGTTCCGAAACGCAAGCAAGTTGTTGTGTCGAAATTGGTCATGAACATACGCATGAAACGAATCGACTTGAAGTCGGAAATAGAACCTATCCTTTTTGAATATTCCGAAATTGGAATTTTGAACTGATACCAAGTTACTTGCGAGGTTTCGTCGTTGGCAAGAGTTACCGAAACTATGGTCTTGTCGGCTATGTAGTTCTGACCTACAACCAAGTCCTGCGGACGAATACTTACACGGTACTGGAAGAAATTTTCCGACTCGCTCAAGGTGTTGTCCCTGTTTATGTCCTCGACATCGGGAGTAGTGGTTGAATTTGTTATATAGGTTTCGGTCTGGTATTCGCGTGGTATAGAGTTGCCTTCCAATCCGTTGAAATATTTGTACCTATCAAGTATGTTCAACCCAAGCTGGTCGTAGTCGCTGCCTTTGTAGTGGTGGTAGTTGTCGGACGAAGGGTCGGCAAGAGCCATTTGGTAAGCTTCCGAATTTTCACCGAACATATTTTTCACCTGCTCGAGATAATCGCTGAAGAAAGTAACTTCGTTTTCGGAACTTAAACCATCAAAACCGACATCCTGTGCAAACCTTATTTCTGCATTGTTGTCGAATGCGCTGACAAGTGCTTGGCTATTAGGCACAATACCCCAAACCGTAGTATCAATAGGATTGTCGAGGGAAGGCGCCGGAAGTCCCTGCTCAAACGACTTTCTACCATCCTTCAAGATATCTTCGCTTACATCGCCGAGGTTGAAGTAGAGGTCGCCGCCTGGGTTCAATGAATCTTCAACGAATGGATCCATCATCCAGAATTCAATGTACTCGATATTGGCATCCTCGAAATCGGTAGTAGTCAATTGCCTCTGGATACCAGCCCAACGCTTGCGAGGATTTTCAAGTCCGCCATGCGAGTTCATTCCTGCCACATCGTAGTTGTAAGGACCTTTCTCATTCGGGTAGAACACGACATTGAGAGGAGCAATGTTCTTTTCAAGGTTAGCGCTTTCACTTTCGCGATTGGGGAAAAGCTCCTTTTCGTAAACCAATCTAGTGTAATGGCTCGACCTGTCATCAATGCTTATAGGCGACGTACTTTCGTGCAGTGTCTGGTCAACAACGAACCACGAAAGCCTTGCCCTGTTTTTGCCATATTCAAGGTTGTTTATCAGCGAGCTTTCGGGGAAGAGTACCGAATCGGTTGGTGTACTTGCCATCGACCAGCTCACATAGCTCTTGATATCGTTTGTAATCTTGGAACTTTCAAAATCATCGATGTATGCAGCACCTTCCTTGCCTATAGCCTTTGAATGTCCGGGTAAAAGCTGGGCAAATTCGGCGTTGAAAGTAATCGTTGACATTTCCTTTGTCTGTATCAGCGGCAGGAAGTCGATTGCCTTTGTCAGGAACGGAGCATCGGTCCTGTACGACAGATTTGCACCCCAGATGGTATTTGAAAGCGGTTCTTCACCAATGTTGACTTTCTGTGTAATCGGTTTTTCCTTGAGATGAAGAATTGTTGCTCCGACATTAAAGTTATTGGAGAAATCGTAGTTGGCGTGCAAACCAGTGAGCACTTTCGTCTGCATTGTTCCCACCGAATTGCTTTCAAGTGAAATTGAAATAGGTGTTCCTGCCTCCAAAATGCCCTGATTCAATATTTTTACCCTACCGAGGTTGTAGTCAACCGTATAATCCACGTTTTCGACCAGCAAAGTTGAACCAGCCGTAACAGAAACGCTTCCCTGCGGAACATTTATCGCATTTAGTGAAATTTCGCTGCTGCTAGTTGACTTGTAACGACCTTTCAGCTTGAACTTGTTTTTCTCGGCCATCTGCTGCGCCTTGCTCTTGGTACTGTCGTATAGTTCGGGGAATACGTAACTCTCGGCGATATTGTTTAACGAACTGTTTCCGCCAGTAATCTTCTCATACAAGTAGGAACCAAATGGTTCGCGCACAGGGAAAATGACTCGTCCGCCCGAAGAACTGATGGTATAATTTTCCACAAAGTCGAACAATCCATCGGGATAAGGGTCGTTGTTTGTATTCAAGTTATCAAGTCCCATGACACGCAAAAGCTGTACGCTGTCAATTTCGCCTGCTGGAATGTAGGTGAGGTCGGTACCGGTCTTGTCGTTGGTGTAAAGTATGTCGAGAGTAAAATCTTCGCGGGTAATCTGGAAGGCTCCGATGTTGTAAATGTTCTTCATCATCAAGTCCCAGTTCTTCTTGCTAGGTGTAAACGATGTTCCTTTTATCAACTTTACGACAAGTGTTTGTGGCGCAGCTATTGCCGAATTGGAAAATTCACCTACAGTATAAACTTCACCGGCTACCGTATATTCGTATGCCACCGCCAAAACTTGGTCGGCATTAAGTTTTGAATTAAGAGAAATGTAACCCAACTGTGCATTGAGAGTATATTCCGATGCATTAAGTTTCCTTGCAGACTCAATTTTTTCAAAATCGGTTCCGCCAGCCATCTGCAAGTTCTGCAAGGTACTGCTAACCGTATTTATGTCCCTGATGTCGGGATAATCAAGCGCAATGTTACCAAGAATGTTCACGTCGTTGTATGGCGGAACTGTGGTAGTGTTGTGAAGCGAACTGCTTACGTAGAACGATTGTATGTCGTTGCTGTTGGATTCACCCAAATCGACCAGAGCCACAATGTTACGGGAATCGGTGTAATTGCCGGTCTTGTTTGTAACCCACACTTCAATTCGGTTGATTGTAACACCGCCTGCAATTACGGGCAGGTTTGCCATTGCGCGGTCGTAGTTCTCCTTGAAATAGTGCGACAAGAAGAAGTGTTTGTTTTCCTCATAGTTGTCGGCTTTGATTTCAAATTCCTTGGTGGTGCTTCCGCCTTCAACATTGATGGTTGAGGTTTCGCTCTTCTTCTGCGACAGCAATCCTGTAAGAGTCAACTTTCCGAATTTCAGTTCCGTTTTCACACCGAAAAGGCTCTGGCTTCCTTGAATGAGCGTTCCCGTAAGCGGAAGCGACACATTACCAGCCTCTATCTTCTGTATGATGTCGTCATCGTCACCAGTATATTCAAGTTTTACATTGTTTTCAAAATCAAACGAAGCCTCGGTATCATACGAAATGTTGACCTTCATCTTCGTACCAATCTGTCCGACTACGTTCATCTGAATTTTCTCGTCGAAGTCAAGATTCACCTGACGCTGCTGCTTTGAATCAAGGGCGGGATTGTCGGTACGAGTGTATTCCAATCCGAGGGTAAGTTCAGCCGAACCTTGCGGCTTTATGTCAATTACATTACCGCCGAAAATACGGTCGAATATTTCGCCTCCGACTTCAAGCTTCGGGATGAGGTTGCTGTTCATTTCCTGATTCTGCTGACGGTTTGCCTTGGCTTTCTGATGCCAATAGGAGTTCATGGCCTTCTCGAAGTTGTAGTTTACATAATCATCAAAAGGCATACTGTAGGGCGTTCCTATTGGCATACCGTCAACGTTTTTCTGGAAGTTGTAGCTATTGGTTTCGGGATCGTATTCCACCGAAGTGCTAACGTTTGACGGGTCGGAACCATATAGCGGGCTGTTGTCGGTATTGTCGGAGGGGTTGACATTTTCTTTCGGCAGAGGGAACTTTGCATTACCCTCGGTCTTGGTGGTATCGTCATCGGGACCAGGAACTTCAGCCGAAATTGCTTTCGGTGACGAATAGCGGTTAGAACCTCCTGTCCTTGCATTAGACGGCACAAAAGCCACAACCATCATTGCAGCCATAAGTCCACCGACCAAAGTATATTTTAATATTCTACCGAACAATGTTCAATTCTACAAATAGTTCAACGACAGCTTGATAACGGTTTCAAGCGAAGCATCTGGCTTTTCCTTGAGCACCTTGTCAAGCACTTTCTCCACTGCTGTCTTCGAAAATCCAAGAGTGGTTAAGGTTAATAACGCATCTTTCTTGATTGTATTGTTTGAATCGGCAAAAATTTCTGCAGTGTCGATTTCTCCCGATAGATTTATCTTGTCCTTCAGGTCAAGAATAATGCGCTGAGCAGTCTTTGCGCCTATACCTTTCACACTTTTCAGCCTGACAAGATTTTCGCTGAGGATTGCATTTGTAAGTTCCTGCGGTGTAAGTGACGACAGTATAAGACGGGCAGTGTTAGGTCCAACTCCGTTCACAGTAATCAACTGGCGGAAAAGTTCGCGCTCAATCTTGGTCGTGAAACCAAAAAGCAAATGCGCATCCTCCCTAACAACCTGATGCAAAAACAATTGAGTCTGTTCTTCAAGTCTCAAAGCAGAGTATGAAGTTAGGCTTATATTGACAAAGTAACCTATGCCGTTAACCTCAACCACAGCATATGCTGGATTAAGCTCAGCGACAAGTCCCTTTATATATTCGTACATAATTATCCTAAAATAAAATGAGGCGCAAATTTAATAATTTTTTTGTTCATCTTACAACAAATAAAAAAAGGGTAGATTAATAAAAATATAAGTGTCTAATATCAAATAAAATAAATGGTTTAGACAACATATCTGGAGGAGTTAAGCGATAAGAATATCCTATCAAACATAAAGGAAAATAATGATTCGCTTTTTTAGGTTTCGCTCAAGCCGCGAGGGCTTTTACTTTGTTATTCGCCCCTACAATTGATTTTCAGCGGTGCTCATGATTGTCTTCGACAATTGTCGCCCAAAAAAAGTAAGCAAAAAAGTGTGTCCGCTGCGCCTGTTCGCTTTGTCTTCCGTACCTTTAGCTCACGCAGCGAAGCAAGTAAATGACGGGCTTGGTACTTTACCGGACAATACAGAAGAACCAAAACCTATCAAAACTGATAGCTAATTTTTACCACCGGATTGGAATACAGGGAGTACAAAGTTTCGTTGAAATTGTACATTACCGACATAACCATATAAGACCTCTGCCCTATCGGTACCTGAAAGCCGATTCCAAGCATGGGCGAAGCTATCCACATAGGTTCTTCGGCTGAAATTGCAGTATAAAACCGCCCCATATTGGTATAGGAGAACTGCCCGTATATCAGTATCCCCATATCGGTTCTAAGGAACGGGATGAGGTTTCCAAGGCTCTTTATCGCAGTAAAACTTGCAAATACACTGCCGCCAAAAATGCTGCCCTTGAAATTGTATGCTTCGGAATATACAAACATATAGTCGATTCCTACCCCCGCCGAAAACCTATTTGCAATGCGGTAACCTACTTCGGGAGATATTGAAATCTGTGTTACCGAACCAAAAGCCAAATCAAGGTCGCCGCCATAAAATATGCGCTGCAATGGTGTGGGTGGCGGCTCGGTTTCAAGGTACTGCGCCCTAAGCCCATGCACTGCAAAAGCAAGAAATATGAACAGCATCAGTTTCTTCATAATCACTTGTTAACTATTGCATTATACAAAGCCTCCTCGATATTGGTGCGAATATTCTGCTTCATGATTTTTCCGTTTTCCGAAGTTGTATGGACACGGTTGGTAAGCACCACGACAGCCATATTGTATTCGGGGTCGGCCCATACCAAAGTGCCGGTGTAGCCCGTATGTCCGAACGACTTGTCGGAAGAACTTTTGCTGCCGTTTCCTTTTGTGCGGTCGGGCACCGGCTTGTCCCAGCACAATGCCCTGCGGCAGAAGGTTGGCTCGTAGTGGTATTCGGTGAAACGCTGAACTGCTGTGTCGGAAAAATATTGCACTCCGCCATACTTGCCATTTTCAAGATAAATTTCCATTATCTTGGCAAGGTCGTTTGCCGTACCAAACAAACCTGCATGTCCCGACACTCCGCCAAGCATTGCCGCCGCCTGGTCGTGCACATGCCCGTGAAGCAGCTGCATACGGAAATAGTTATCATCCTCGGTAGGAACAATATTCTCCTTATCGTACTTATCCAATGGATTGAAGCACAGTGAATAAGCTCCCAATGGCGCAAATATTTTCCTGTAGGTGTATTCAACATATTTCTCACCAGTAAGGTTTTCTATCACATACGGCATCACAATGAAACCCAAGTCGGAGTAAACGTACTTGCCCTTGTTTTCGAGTGCCGATTCCCTTATCAGCCTGAACATTTCGTCCTTGTACGACTTAGCCATATACATATTCTCGGCTACCTGAATGGAAAACTTTTCCGATTTTGTATAGCTGTAAACAGTTGGATACACTTCCTCGGCCATTGTTTTCTTGTAGAACGGAATCCATGAGCGCAAACCCGAACGATGGGTAAGCACCTGCTCAAAAGTGAGATGCGACTTGTTTGAGTTTTTCCACAAATCGTAATAGTCCGAAACCTTGTCCTTTATGGTGAACTTACCCTCATCGTAAAGTGTTATAATGTCGGATGTTGTTGCAATTACCTTTGTTAGCGAAGCGAGGTCATAGACATCAAAATCATCCACTTTTGTCTTCTCTTCGTAAGTATGATAACCCATTGATTTCTGGTATATTACGATTCCATTCCGCACCAGAACCACCTGACCGCCGGGGTAAGCCTTGGTATTGAGACCACTACGGAAAATAGAATCCACCTTTTGTATCACCTCCGACTTAACACCAGCATCCTCTGGTATCTTTGAATATTTGAGACGTATCTTTTGAGTTTTCTCGCCCATACCCTCCTTGATATTTTCGGTAGCAGAAACCGGCAATACACCATTGGCAGGAATGCCGCCGAATATCAGTTGCGCCGAAAAATCGTTTGTTATCTCCCAGTCGTTGTACGAAACTATTACCGACTTGGCACTGTCGATATTGCTGAAATAAGCCAGTCCGTATGGATTTGCAAACAGGTCGAACACCACATTGCGGCAACTTGCAAGAATTTCGTTTGCACCGTCAACTGTAGCCTGCGATATTCCAAATTTCTTGGCTGCCGACCGCTGATTCTTACCATGAACACTCACTATGACAATATCATACGAAGAAAGTTTTTTCTTGCGCTGTTCAGCCGACAAACCCTTCAGGTCGCGGGAGTAAACAAAATTTTCGACATCGGCATAATAACGCAAACGCTTCTGGAAAAAAGTTTCGGCAGTGCTTTCAAACGACACCGAAGCAATCTTTACAGAATCAAGTCTCATAAGCGGCACCAGCGAATCCTGATTTTTTGCAAGAGTCATCGCATTTTCAATCAGTTTCTGCTGCATAAGGCGTGCCTGCACATCGTTGAGGTCGACATAAACATTCTTTGTAGAAATAGGTTCGTAGCCTTTGTTCAATCCAAGGCGCAACTTTGTAAGCAGCACACGGTTGCAAGCCTCGTCAATTTCCCTTTCGGAAATTTTTCCCTCGCTTATGGCTGATTTCAACTTTTCTATCACATCCTTCACATCGGTTGGGAACATAATCATGTCGTTGCCTGCAAGCAAAGCCATGACATCGGCCTCGTTGCCCTTGTAGTTGGTTGTGATTCCGCCCATATTCATTGCATCGGTAAAGACCATTCCGTTGAAATTTACATCCTTGCGCAACACTTGCTTCACTGCCTTTGGCGAAAGCGATGCAGGAAGATTTTCGGTTGAATCTATCGCGGGGACAAAAAGGTGCGAAACCATCATTCCGCCAACGCCTTTTTCGGACAAATAGCGGAAGGGGTACAGTTCGATGGAATCAAGACGCGCACGGTCGTGGGTTATTACTGGCATTGCCTTGTGCGAATCGACATTAGTGTCGCCATGACCTGGGAAATGCTTACCAACAGCCAATACGCCGTTGTCCTGCATTCCCTTGGCATACATCCAGCCTTTTTCGGCCACGTTGCGCTTGTTTTCGCCAAACGAACGGTCGTTGATGACGGGATTTGCTGGGTTTACATTTACATCAATAACAGGCGCAAAATTCACATTTGCCCCAACTCGCTTGAGCTGACGCGCATATTCGGCACCCATGTCGTAAACAAGTGCATTGTTTGAAATTGCCCCCACAAGCATCTGCCTCGGGTACAACACCACGCTGTCGAGCCTCATGCTAAGCGACCATTCGGCATCCATACCAACCAAAAGCGGAACTTTGCTGACCTTCTGCAAACGGTTTACAAGATTTATCTGACGACCTGGACCTCCCTGCATAAAAATCACACCGCCAAGCTGGTATTTCTCGACAAGAGCGACGACCTCGGAGTTGTAAGATGCTGTTTTGTTGGAATATACGGGAATCATTATCAACTGGGCAATCTTCTGGTCAAGAGTCATCTGGTTCATCACGGAATCAACCCACGAAATGTCAACATTCCAGAACCAAGGCTCATCGGTAGGCACGAAATTGGTCTTTTCCACTTCGCTTATTGCCACGGTCATTCCTATGCACGAGAAGGCGGATATAAATATCAGTACAGCAATTATCTTTCTCATTAACTTAATCTTAGCATTAAACAAACGCCAAAGTTAAGTGTTTTATTTTGTCGCTTCGGACACAAATGAGAAAAAGTACCAACAATCTAATGTTATTTTGAGCTGGCAAAAAATACTGCTGCTATTCCTTTACAACCATACGTGTTACAACAAAATCTGCTGTGGATATGCGAACATTGTAAGTTCCGTCCGACAACCCTGCAAGGCGAAGCACAACTTCATAGTCGTTCTGCGAGCAGTTGACCTTCTGTGTCTGCACCATTCTGCCGAGCATGTCGTACACCTCGACGGTTGCCTGCACATTGCCGAAGTTCTCGAAATGCAATGTTAGGTTGTCGTCGAAAGGATTGGGGAATGCCAGTACATCGGGTTCGCCCAAAGTTTCGGCAGGACAGTTTGCCACGATGATTTCCGATGCGGTGCTTGTGCCGTCGTAGTCAACCTGCACGAGGCGGTAGTAGTTGTCGCCACTGCGAATGCCGTAGTCGGTATAGACGTAGTTGAGCGGTTCTATTGAGTTGCCAGCGCCAGCGATTCGTGCGATTTCCTTGAAGTTTATTGCATCGTTTGAGCGTTCTAGCACAAAGAAATCGTTGTTCTTTTCGGTGGCGGTAGTCCATTCGATGATTGATGAACGACCGTTGCAGTTGGCGGTGAAGGATACGAGTTCGATAGGAAGGACGGTGCTCTTCGACTTTGAACCGAATGTGGTATAGTTGCCCGAGATGTCCCTTGTTGCGCTTGCGGGAATTTCTGCACCTGTTATTGTAAGCGTACTGTCATTAATAAAAGCTGACCCCCCTACATTTGTCCAGCGTTTGTTGTCGTAGAACGCCATCTGGATGTTGGTTGGGATTTTGTCTTCTTCTGCCGTTTCGCTATTGAAGTGCTGCATACCTGCGCTAGCCACTGCAACGAAGTTTGCTGTTATAGCTTCGTTTGACGAAATTCGCCAGTATTCCACATTCGATACGTGGTTGAACGGATTTTCGCCGCTCATGTCGGCGGCATTCCACCAGCGTGGCAAATCGTTTGTGCCGAAGCCATCAGGATTGCAGAAATACTGCACGGAAACATTTGTTGCAGGACCATCCGTTACAACAACCTTGCCGAGATTGCCATTGCTACCTGTAGGGAAATAGAATCCTGTGGAGTTGGCAGCACCACTCTTTGTAACAATGCCATCCACGTGGCTGCTTCTGCTTACACCGCTTATGGTAGCATTTGAGCCAAAGGTTACATTACCGTTTATTATACCGTTGGTAAATGTTGCTTTGCCGTTGATTGTAAGGTTTTTGTTTTCGGCAATTGCCAGGCTTAGTCCATTAAACATTGTAAGGTTACCGCAGGTAATGTTTTCTGATATGTTAGGACTTACAGTTATTCCACACTCTCCTTTTTGAACGACAAACACATTGTTTTCAGTTGATGGTGCTTCTGATGCAAGGTGATATTTTGGCTCGCTAGAATTGTAAACCACCCAGTTGTCTTTATCATTCCATTCTGCTCCAACGTTTTTGCCTGCCCAAACCATATCACCGTTAGCAATGCCAGTTATTGTGCCGTAGTTGCAAGGGCAGAAAGTGGTGTAGTTTGAATATGTGTCACCTTCTCCATATTTCTTATAAATGGAAACTGCATCTTGATCAGAACTATAGCAAGCGAAAAGCGCACTGCTTGAATTTTTTCTAAGTTTATTACGAGTATTTGTACCCTGTGCTTCTACAGTTGTTTCTCCATTCACAATATTTATAAGCCAAGAACCATTATCGTCCAATTCATTTTTTGTTCTCAAATAATTGTTACTTGAACTTGCCGCATATAAATATCCACTACCAGTATATAATCCAAATGTATTATTAACTGTTCCTGCTACAAGTTTGAGACCTTGTACTCCAGTTTGTTCATCAAATTCAACATCATCACCGTTGTTTGTTATCCCAACAGCATCCCTATTGTTTGTATTCTGCGTAGTACCGAGAGCATAATCTCCCGAAACAATTATTATAGAATCGTTAACATTTAATTCAGAAACATTCTCAACCAAATTCCATGTCACAGAAGTTCCAGGTGTGACTTTAGCAAATACCGCATGGTAATTTTTGTTGTCTGTAACTTCTATACCTACAATATCGTAATATTGAAGCAAAGTTGGTGCGCCTTCGTATGCATCGAATCGTTCTTCGCTCCATCCTACAAAGTGCATTTCATCACAAGCATTTCCTTCTGCATCTCCGTCAAGATATTCTAAACCATCAATTTCATAACCATCGTCCAAAAAACTTTTACCATAATCAATTGGTATACTTTCTATTAGTGACCCATTTGCATACCAAGCTACTATATATTGATTAGGTGTCCATTGTGCATATAATGTGATATTTTCTGTTATTGTAAATTCTCTGTTTGGCAAATACGAAGTTCCGCTACCATCTACAGCAGTATTCCAACCTGCAAAAGTATGTCCTGTTTTTATAAGGTTACCTGTGTTGCCAAGAACAGTTACACTTGCTTCTCCATTTACTAGCGTGTATGGGCTGTTCTCATCAATTGGCGCAGAACCAGATGTGGCTCCATTGGCATCGTATATGACAGAAACTCCACAAGTCGTGGAATATGCCAAATACGATACTTTGTACAATGACAGCGCACCTCCTGTTCCTGTTCCATAACAAGCAAAACCATATATGTCATTATTTCTAAGATTTGCGTTAACACTATGGGCTGCATTATTTTTGTTTACGAATTCGTATGTAGAACTACCTGATGCTGTCCATAATGATTTGTCATCCATTCCATCCACAATCATTTTTGCTTGATTTTTTGTGCCTGTTGCCGCCGCATATTTTCCTTCCTCGGCATTATATATAGTCCAATAATCTCCACTTGGAGCAATATGCCAAATCATTGATACGTCGGGATTTGAAATTATATTATTAACAGGTGTAACTTCTACATATCCCAACCGATTTGAAGAAACAACAGTATCCATTGCTTTTCCCGAATAATATATGACATAGTCACCCTCCGTCAAAGATCCACTATACAAAGAACAATTACTCATTTTGGCAAATACAGCATAATAAGTAGCCGCAGCCGTAACAGTTGGCAAAGTACTATTTGAATACAATGGAGAAGGCGTTTCATCGGTCTCATCAGATATAGGCGAAGTAGTCCATCCAACGAAAACTTTTATTGCATCACAGTCACTTTTGGAAGGACTTGGAATTTCGCCTCCATTAAGAGTATGTCCAGAATTATACACCCCGCTACTTGTAGTACCGTTCACAGACCATGTGATAGTATAGGAAGCAATGGGAGTAAATGTAGCCGACACCGTAACATTGCTTGCAGGCATAGTGAAGGTACGGGTATTTCCGGAACCACTGAGTGTTAAAGAATTGGAACTTTCATCGGTTGCCGTTATTGAGGATAAGACGTATCCATCATTCGGCGTTGCTGTTACGGTAATCGTTTCGCCAACCAACAAGTCTGTATCTGGAGTAGCCCTAATTGTTCCGTTGTCAGAATCGGTGCAGATAACGGTATATGTAGTTGTTGTACATACCTCTATGCCCGCTATTCTACGGTTACCACTATTACCTCCAATAGTAAATGTTACAGATCTTTCAGAACCAGTCCACGAACCATTGCTGTACGTACCGACATCGGTGCTTATTACATTGCTGCCATCGCTAGAACCAAAAGTAATGAAGATTGAGGTTATCGGGTCAGAACCAGAAGTGGCGGTCACTGTAAAGGTATTTTTTGCATATGCCCTTACAGCAGTACCCGTTGTGTAATATTGTGGAGCAGTCCCATTATTTTTATAAAACGTAACACTAATATCACTATTTACACTTACTGACGTATTAGTTAAGACTGTATTAGATGTATATAGGGCAGAAAAAGTGATTGAACCACAAATCTCCCAAGTTATCCTTATTTCATCAATATATAAGGCATTATTATTTGAACGCAATCCTATATATGCATAGTCGCCTGTAGTAATGGTGAGTTCGGTTGATGTACCACAAACAATGCTTCCTATTTTTGTTCCACGCGTACTACTATTATATAAATCTGCAGCCGATGAATATGCAGAGTTTTTTCCATAAATGTCCAATGTTCTTCCAGATGCCGTATTAGAATTCCATATAATTTTTATTTTTGCAACTCTGCTACCACCAGAAGCTGTGGTAATAATACCAGAATTACTATTAGTTGTCCTCAACTGAATAGCATCATTTCCTCCTGCACTATTACCTGCAAAGACTGCATCGGAATTACTGGTTTTGCCTGACCAATCAGTATAAGAAGTTCCAGAAACACCTGTTAATGTTCTATTCAAAATATCAGTTTCTCCCCACACCAAATTTCCACAGCAAATCATCATCCCCACCACCAACATCACCCTCATCATAAAGGTACGGAATGAAAAACTGTTGCGCACTGCAACTGCTTCGCTGCTACGCATACGCGAAGTATTTGATACTGAATGTATTGTATTCATATAAAACTTAAATTCAAATTCAAAATTAGAACGGCAAAGATATAAAAGATTTACGATTTACGATTTGGGATTTACGATTTTAGATTAGTGGTAGGGAAAGAAAGGGTAAATGCGTAAAAATCAAGGGGAAATGAGGCAATGTTTCTATGCCTACGACGTTTCTATGGCTGACGCCGTTTCTAATTGTTTCTGGGTTTCAAGTTCAAAGTTCAAAAATTCAACGTTCAAGGCTGAAGGCTATTGGGCGACAGGCTAAAAGGCAGGAAGACCGCAAGCCTGTATGACTGTTAGCCGACAAGCCTGCAAGCCATTCAGCGAGTAGCCTACTTTTTCTTCTTTTGCTTCTCTATTATATTGAACAGGTATTTCTCAATGTTTTCGGATGGCGACGGGGCTGGCGACATTACCAACATGCCGTGCGGATCGATGAGATAATAGGTTGGATATGCACTTACCTTGTAGTCGGACAGCACCTTGCCGTTGATTTCGGAAAAGAGAAATGTCCAGTTGAGCGAATTGTCGGCAATGAACTTCTTGGCTTTTTCCTTGTCGGTGTCGGTAAGGATAGTTACAAACAGGCACAAACCCTTGTAGCGGTTGTAAACACGTTTCAGCACATCGAATTCGGCTGCCGACGAATATGTCTGCGTGTTTGCAAACTGCAAATAGAGGTACTTGCCACGGAAATCCTCAAGCGACATCATGTTTCCCATAGTGTCGGGCAAGGAAAACGGCAACGCAACAGTCCCCTTAGCCATAGTCAGCGAATTGTCGGCAATATTTTGCGCAATCTGCTGATGAATAGGATATTCGGTGGTTATATACAGCGAGTCAAGTGTAAGCAGCAGCGGAAGCCATTGAAGGTTGTCGTTTGCAAAAGCATCGTTCAGCCCCTTAAGCATAACTAGCTCACGGAACTGCTTGCGCTTGTGCTTGGGATTTGAGCCTATCAGCTTGTGCAACAGAGAAATGCTGTGTCCGTAAGTTATCACCCGATACAAGTCGGCGCCACCAGCCGAAACAAGACAATTATCGAAATAGTTGCGGTATATTGAATTGAACAAATCCATGTATGCCGGATTGTCGTAGAGAATATCCTTGTTGGAGAAATACGAATACACAAGTGCCGATTCGTACTCATGCTTGGTAACCATATTTTTAAGCGCAGCAATGCGATAGCGCCTGTACTGCTGGAAATAATCGTTGTTGTACTTCTTGTAGCGCGCATTAATATTATTTATAAAGGTATCAACATCCGACTTCAGACCTTTCGCATACAATTCGTCAAGTTTCAAATCGTAGTAGCGGTAATAGTAGTAGTCGAAGTCCATGATGAGATAGTTCAAATCGGTATTTTTCATGTTTTTTATTCCAAGCTGCATTTCGGTAGGCTCGAAATAGGAGTTGAACAAATCGCCTTCGGTTCTTTCAACGTACTCAGGCAACAAAAGTTCGTAGTTGCCATTGGGTTCAGCGTAGAAATATACATAGTACACGCCAAATTCGGCAAATATATATGTAATCTTGTCTATTCCGAAATTGGCCTCGAAGTTTCCTTCCCCATCAATTTTAAGGCGGAAAACTTCTTCTTTCATGTAGGTTATCCTGTCCTGATAGCGGTAGAAAACAATTTCGCTGTTGGCATAATCCTTGGCATTACCAAATACCCTTGTCGCCCATGCCGACGAAACAGCAAGGCACATCAGGCAAAGACAGCACAACAAAACTTTTTTTACATATTCATGCATAACATATATGTTTTTCGACTTGCAAATATAAAATTTTAATGGCAACACCGAATTGCAGCATCTTTAAACTTATGAAACATTGGATGTTAAACAAGTTTTTATGACAACAGTTCCATCTTGACATACTCTGTGCCGAATGCAAACAATGTATGCTTGGGGGCAAAACCTAATCGCGAATAGTATTCCTGCAAATGGCAATGCGACTTTTCGACCAATAGCACAAAACGACTTATTCCCAACGCCCTGCCTTTTTCGATAGCCCTACGCATTAGCAGATGTCCGATGCCATGCCCTCTGAATTTTGCTTTAATTGCCATACAGTCGAGATAATATTCGCCCGGACCAGTTTCCATAGGATTGTCGCGCAGGTCAAGACCACTTTGCTCGTATAGAATGTCGAAGGTTCGTTTGCGCATTTCTGCATAATTGTCACCGCTGTACGAAATAATACATCCGGCAGGTTCTCCATTGATTTCGGCAATAAGGCTGTTTTGGCAACTATAAAGGCGAGTGCTGTCTAGTGCTGCTGCTTCAAGATTATGAAATGGTTTTTCCATTCCAAGGGGAAGAACGTCGTCAATGTCAAGGATTTCCATTGCTGCCAATACGCATCGTGCAACAATTTGTGTATCTTTTTGGGTAGCCTGGCGGATAATTATGTTATTCATGATTTATGGGTGTTTCTTCCTCGTTGCTTTTTTCTTCTACAGCGGCGGCTTCGTCCTCTTTCCGCTTTGATGCCAGTATTTCAAACCAACCCAAGGCAAAAAATGGGATAAGCGGAATCTTGAATCTTACCAATGCACCAAAGTTCGATGTGGAAATACCGATACCCAGAGCCAGCACAACAGAAAACAACAAGCACATGCTCACAAACGGGTTGCCTAAAATTTGTTTTATTGTGTATTTTATACCAGCCTTGAAAAATACATAAAGCGTCAATAGCAAAAGAGCAGTGTTTTCCAATCCTGACAAAAGCATTACGGCAGTTTCGCTTTCAAAAATGAAAGGACGGTACAATCCTGCTATTACAGCCTTTGGTCCCATGGTTATAAGACCTCCCAAAGAACCGTCAAAGTCGCCTATGTCAAACGAGTGCCCCTCGTAGTACTCCTGCTTCAAATCCTGCTGCGTTACACTTGCCTGGGATAGCATTGAGTCAACGTCGCCATAATTACCACCAACATTGCTACTTAAAAACCTTAATGCATACATTCCGCCAAACGCAACTGTAACTACAAGTAGTGGAGCAACAATAAACTTGAAAAATACACTTTTTACCCTCTTAAGGTAACCGCTACCAAGCCATACCATACAACCTGCTATTGCAGCATATAATATATATACCTTTAGTTCCTTCACAATGTACGCGCTTAGAATAAGCCCCAGAATTGTTGATATGCGTATTTTCCTATCAAAGAATATCTTGGCAAAGCACATTATGAACACAAGGTTAAAAGTAAAAGTAAAGCTGTCTTTCATAAGTGCCGAACTCCAGAAGCCAACCGAAGGGACTAGCATTACACATATAAAAGTAATCTTGTCGTCGCAGTTTATTTTCTTTCGTATGTATTGGAAAAATTCCCAGTTGAGCAAGAACAGGAAAAGCGACAAGCAGATGTTTATGGTATAGTAGTTATCTCCGCCCAAGATTGCAAATGGAGACAAGAACCTATGCACAGCATATCTCGATGGGTCGCGTAACACTGGATAGTAGGCCAATCCAGGCGAAAGTGTTTGAATATTAGTATAATCTATACTATCAAGCATTATTCTAAAATAGGATGACGGATCTTGGAAAAGCACCTGACCAAGTCTAGTCGAAGCCAGATAGTAATAATACGTATCTCCTGCCCAATGATAATAGAAATCGTAGATGACAGCAAACCCTATGCAACAAGCTATCTTATAGAAGAATCCCAAATAAAAATACCGCCTTGTCTCATCATCGTTCTTGTACTTGAAAAGCGATATGAACCACACAATTAGGAAGGACAATGCCAAATACCCCAATATGAGTAGTATGCCTTCAAGTGTAAGAAACTTGTGCATTGATGGTGGAGGTGTTTAAAATGTTTTCAGT
>JAGCNN010000102.1 GCA_017645925.1 Bacteroidales bacterium | reverse complement strand
TTTCCTCGGTGCTGACAAGAAATAGGCAATAATAAACAAAGAATACGGGCGGAGACAAAATCTCCGCCTATTTTTTTTGGCATACGTTTTGAATAATGAATTATTTGTTATTTTTGCAATAGTAATAATTATTAAAAACACAAAAAACATGAAAAAATTATTGTCAATTTCATTTTTTATGATTTTCGTATTTGGCACATGCTGCGTATTTGCACAGAAACCAACCAAACCAACAAAACAAGTAACCCAAGTTCAGAATACAGTAAAACCATCCAACCTTCATGTGGGACAAACAAGCAACACCCCTGCATGCTGGACTATAACGGGTAAAAATGGAGACGTTGAATACCGTTGGGATACAGAAGCAAATGTAATACGTTGGATTAATGAAATGCGTACCCAGCACAACGAAATATACGCATACACAAGAAGCACAGCAAACGATGTTAATGCCTGCGATGCAAAGAACGAAAAATTGAACCCAAAGAAATGCTGGAAAATTACAGCCTCAAAGAACGGTCAAGGCATAGAACAATATTTGTGGGCAACAGAAACAGTAGCAAGACGCAAGGTTGAATCACTAAAAGGCGAGGGATACCAACAAGCAATATATGTAGAAACACCTGCCAATGACGAAAAATCGTGCAATGCATCTTCTAGCACTAGCTCAAGCGAACCCGGATGCTGGAAAATAAAGATTGGAAACACGATTTCATACTACTGGGGCTATCAGCAGGACGCCCAAGAGATGGTAAATAGCGCAATAAACTCAGGGCAGTCTGCTTCCTTAGAGCCTTCGGACCTCACAAAAGATTCATGCATTGAAAAACAATAAGAAAAAGGTGGTTAAATGCCACCTTTTTTATTGGCTATACAAATCTCATTTTATTTTTTAAAAATATTGTGTTGTTTCAAGATATTTTTTGAAAAAAATATTATTTTTGCGGTCGCTTGACAAATTGCAGAGAATTGTAAAAATTTAAATAACAACTTAAAACTAAACAAAATGCAGAAGAAAGGTAACAAATACGGTGTACACCGCGTATTAGAGCCAAAGGGCGTATTGCCACAGCCAGCTAACAAGCTTGACAACAATATGGACGAAATTTATGACAACGAAATCCTTATTGATGTTCAGACATTGAATATCGATTCAGCTTCGTTCACTGACATTCACAACTACGCTAAGCAACAGGCAGGTGAAGGTGCTAGCCAGGAAAAAATTATGGAAGAAATAAAAAATGAAATTCGTCTCAATGTTAAGTTGCAGGGCAAGCACCGCAACCGTCGTACTGGTTCGGGCGGTATGCTCCTCGGTCGCGTTGAAAAGATTGGCGACGCTCTGAAGGGAAAGATTGACCTGAAGGAAGGCGACAAGATTGCTACTTTGGTTTCTTTGTCACTTACTCCTCTCCGCATCGACGAAATCCTCGAAATCCGTCCGGATGTTGACCAGGTTGACATCAAGGGTAAGGCTATCCTCTTCGAAAGCGGTATCTATGCTAAGATTCCGAACGACATGCCAGAAAAGCTCGCTTTGAGCGCATTGGATGTTGCTGGTGCTCCAGCTCAGACTGCAAAGCTCTGCCAGTACGGACAGAATGTTGTTATCCTCGGTGCAGGTGGAAAGAGCGGTATGCTCTGCTGCTACGAAGCTAAGAAGCGTGTTGGTGTAACAGGTAAGGTTATCGGTCTTGCTAACAGCCCGAAGTCAACACAGAGAATCAAGGACTTGGGATTCTGCGATGTTGTTGAAAGCGTTGCTGGAAAGACTCCAGTTGAAATTTACGAACTCGTTGAAAAGCTTACAAACGGCAAGATGGCTGATGTAACTATCAACTGCGTAAACGTTCCTGACCAGGAAATGACATCTGTTCTCTGCACAAAGGACGATGGTATCGTTTACTTCTTCTCGATGGCAACCAGCTTCACAAAGGCTGCTCTCGGTGCTGAAGGTATCGGTGCTGATGTTAACATGATCGTTGGTAACGGTTACACCAAGGGACACGCTGATTTCACTCTCCAGGAACTCCGCGAAAGCCCAGAATTGAGAAAGATTTTCGAAGAATTGTACGCATAATCAGTTGTGCATCAAATAAAAAGCCCGCAAATGCGGGCTTTTTTTGTTGTTCCCATAACCACTTACGTACAAGATATTTTCCTAACCTTGCTAAATTTTGCAAACAATTATTTCCTCAATACCTTTGCTACCCACATATTCTTCTCAAGCATCGGATAAGGCTCGTCCTTTGCTCCGAAACCCTCATAGAAATTCCGTATGCTTTCGATTGCCGAGCCTTCGAAGTCGATAAGGAGCGACGTATTTGCATTACGCTCAACAATATCGTTCAGCAGAAAAGTCATCGACTGGAATTCCCTGCCCTTTTCGCTCGAAACTGGCGATAGATAATACAGCCGTCCGCCCCACCTTATAAAAAACACAGCGGCAAGAACATTATCCTGCTCATCGCGGACTGCCACGAACTCGGCACAACCAGCCGAAATAGCATTGTCGATAAGCCTTGTCAAAACTGGAATCTGCACCTTTCCCATCCATTGCCCTGCATTTTCGCAAAGGAACGACAGATATTCGTCCTTTGATATTTCGGCAACTCGCTGCACAAATGTCTTTGCCTTTTTTACATTGCGTCGGCATTGCAACGAAAAGCTTGCATTAAGCATTTCGTAGTCGGAGCTCAAGTCCAGCACATAATTCGGACGTGCAGTTTTTCCCACGCAGACATCCATATTTCCGCTGTTGAAGCAAAGACGATACAGAAAAGGCAACTTTCCTACGAGTTCGCGAGCCTGAAGTTTCGAGAGCCACGACTTAGAGAAAATCCCCAGCTGCTGGCAGAACTGCGGTTGCAACGCATACACAAGTCCGAACTTCCGTTTCAGTGGCACTGGCATCACAACATCGTAGTCGTCAACCACATATGCCGACCAATCAGAAAAAACAGCATCCAAATACCACGACATTGCATACACCTTGCCCTGCATGGATTTTTCAATGCATTCGTCGTACTTGACAAAATCAATTTCGCTATGTGAAAGCAATCTTAACATCTTACAATGTGCAAAGATATGATTTTAATCGTTACGGACAAGACTTTTTTATTTTTCCTGCTTAACTTAATTCATTCTGTATCATTCAAATCGTAAAAAATCCTTATTTTTGCAAAAAATTTAATTCTTAAAAGATGAGAAATATAGTTATCGCTTCAATAATATTGTGCATAGCGTTCTGCTCATGCCAGAAAATAAACGGAAATGGCGAACTTAGAACCGACACAATAAGCATTACCGAGAAATTCAACGAAGTAAGGAACGACACAAAATTCGATGTGGAAGTTTTATTCGCCAACGAAAACAAGGTTGTCATTACAGGAGAATCAAACATAATTGATTACCTTTCGGTATATGTCAAGAAGGGCGAACTCGTCATCAAGAAGGAAAAGAACAAATACAAGCTGCGTAATACACAACCTGTTACAATAACGGTTTATATGAAACGCAACGACTACCTGTATTATGACAACTATGGTGCAGGAGACATGACTATAGAATCCCCGCTATCAAAAAAGATAAAGTTCGACAATACCGGTTCGGGCGACATATATGCATTTGATGTAGAACACGAAGCCGTAGAAATATCCAATAGCGGCTCGGGAGACGTAGTAATCAGCGGAGTTACTGGCGAAGTAAAGATAACTTGCAGCGGTTCAGGTGATGTCGATTGCTACAACCTTATTGCCCAATATGTTGAAATACACAGCTCTGGTACTGGTCGTGTGGAAGCATACGCAACCGACGCATTTGATATATGGCAATCTGGCTCAGGTGAAGTTTATCCATACGGAACCGACCGCATAAGATTCCACTACGAAGAATACGACGACGATTAAAATGCAATGTCGGGAATATACGTCCACATCCCATTCTGCAAATCGAAGTGCATATACTGCGACTTCTATTCCATAGCTGTATCCTCGCTTATTGACGACTATTGCAATGCTCAGAAGAAGGAAATTGCATCTCGCAGCAACCAACTCACCGACAAACACATACAGACAATATATTTCGGTGGCGGCACTCCGTCAATGCTTGCAATTCCAAGCCTAGAATCAATTCTTACAGAAATTCACCGCAACTACAACATAGCAGACAATGCCGAAATCACACTCGAAGCCAACCCCGAAAGCTTAAATGCAGAATATCTATACGGACTTAGGCAAATTGGCATAAACCGTTTAAGCATTGGCATTCAAAGTTTTGATGACAAAACACTTAAATTCCTAAAACGCAGACATAGCGCAAGCGAAGCCATCGAAAGCATAGAAACTGCGGCCAAATGCGGATTCAGCAACATAAGCATCGACCTTATATACGGAATTGCAGGACTTACAGACGAGCAATGGGAAATGGAATTAGACAAGGCTTTTTCGCTACCAATAAGCCACATTTCGTGCTACTGCCTTGGCATAGAAGAAGGCACATTGCTACATAGATACTTGCGCGAAAACAAATACCAG
>JAGCNN010000101.1 GCA_017645925.1 Bacteroidales bacterium | reverse complement strand
TGCCTATCAATCCTAAATGCAGGTTTGTCCTAATGAACTGTTCAGGCTAAAGACAGGAAGAAGGGAAAGGGGATTAGCATTCCGGAGAATCTTTGGAGATTAATGACGATTGTAATCTTATTCCTTTCCCCCTTCTGTTTGAAAAATTAACAATCATTTTACTCCATAAAAATAGCATTTATTTTTACGACGCAAATATAGGATGACAATGTAGAGGATTTTGCGTCTGTACAATCTTTCTTTTTTCAAAGACAACAAGGACAACAGGGACAACATTTTTTTATTTCTGTAATGGTGTTATTGGGTTTGTAGAGATGTTGCGCGCAACATCTTTACTGATTCAGCAATGTTGTCCAAAGTTGTCAAGGTTGTCTTCTTTGAATTTGGATTTCCATTGCCATAAGTGTTTAAGATGAATAATTTGTGGAGACGCAAAATTTTGCGTCTGTACAATCTTCCTTTTTTTCGATGACAACAATGACAACAAGGACAACATTTTTGGTTGAATAGTTCCCTTTATATCGGAAACAATCCGCCCAAAAGTTTCCTTTATAAAGGAAGGAATTTACCTAAAAGTTTCCGCTATATCGGAAATAATTCACCCAAAAGTGTTCCACCAAAAACATTCCTGAAAAAAAAATCGCATTATGCTATACAACATCAAAATATATATTATATTTGTACTCTATTATTAATTAAAATTCATATCATGAGAAGATTTTACTTACTTAGCGTGTTGTGCTTGCTGATATGCGGCACATCGCTGGCACAAGTTGCCCATCAGAATTTCACACACAAGAAAGTGGCTGGCGACAACTCATTCAAAAAAATAATGAATGTTGCTACACCACAAAGGGACGGCAATGTCATATGGTCATGCGACTTTGAAGAAGGCAGCCCAACTCCTACCCTCACAAAATCAGACGATTCGGAAACCGACTGGCAAATTATTACCGAAGCCGACTATCCAGATGAAATGTACGAAGCAGGAACAAACAGATGCTATTTCTTGCCGATGAACTACACTGGACATCCGGGCAACACCGACCCGAACCAGCAAATTAGCGAAACTCCGGAACACTGGGCATTCGTTGACGCAGGTTCAGACCTTTATCCTGCAGCACCGACAATAGACGTAAGCATGACTTTCTCCGAAATTAACCTTTCATCATGCTCTATGCCTAAGATTCAGTTCCTTCAGTCATGGAGATCACTCAACAACTCTAGCGAAGACATCTATGTTTCGGTTTCTACCGATAATGGCGCTACATGGACAGACCATCTTGTAAACAGTGAAAATGTTGCTGCCAAAGTATATATAAACGGTCTTATGGAAGTTATTATTCAAGAAGCCGCCAACGCAAGCAATGTTGCAATCCGCTTCAGATATGTATGCACCAATGATTCATGGCACTACGGATGGCAAATCGACGACATCAAGATTATCGAAACTCCTATGAACGACCTTGCAATTGTAAACGGTAGAATGAGCATGTTCGGCTACATCGACTACAGGAATGTTCCTGACGAATACTGGACATCAATGACCGACCCAGCTGAAAGAAGAGACTATGCATACCAGATTTACGACCCATACGGACAGACTCCACGCCAGAACTGGGTATCGACCTCAAGCTACGCAGCATTCAATATCGAGGTTGTAAACAACGGTGTAAGCGCAGTAGTACCAAAGGCAAGAGTTACCGTAACTGACCCATCGGGTGTAGAAATATACAACAGAACTGTAACGGGACACAGCATCGCTACTTCGGAAGTTGATACTCTTGACCTCGCAACAATCGACCAGGAAAGTGTAGATAATACCACTATCTTCTACTTCAATGCTGCTGATCCTTCAGAAATTGAAATTGGTCGCTACACTGTTACCTATACAGTTTTCACCGATGCTGCTGACGATGATTTTGCTGCAAACAACACTGTTGTTCAGTACTTTGACATCACCGACAACAACTACTCAAAATCTTATTATCAGCCAACAACCTCAGCATGTATCACTTGCTACGTAAGCAGTGCTCCAGGCGAAGATGAATATGGAACACGCTACCTATACTTGTACTCACCGGATGACATTATGTCGGTTGATGTTTATGTACACAGACTGACCGCTACTGGCACCTCAATAAAAGTAAAACTCTACGAACAAAACGATGAAGGGTCAAACGTATTTACAAGAGAATCTGAATACTATGAAATCACAGATGAAGACAAGGATTCTTGGATAAACTTCACTTTTGAGAACGAATACCCGTTCTATTTTGAAGACGGAGAATCATACAGACAAATAACTGTAATGGTAACGGGCAGCTGGGACAACCAAGGCGAAAACATTTATCTTGGTGCTAGCGATGTACTCTCCACAAGAAGCCACGATTCGTATTTACGCCACGGTTCAGACCTTGACACTAATGGTGACCCCAACTGGTACTATGGTGCAGAAGATTATGCTATAACATTGCATGCAGGCGAAGGTGTAGCTGTAGATGCTGCACAAAGCATAGCAGAAGGCATTGAAATGTACCCGAATCCTTCAAACGGCATCGTAAACTTCACCAACGTTGAAAACGCTACTATTGAAGTTTACAACATGATGGGACAGATTGTTGCAAGCATGAGCAATGCAAGCGAAAACGCTTCTATCGACCTTTCAGGTGTTGCTAACGGCAATTACATCGTAAGAATCGTTAAGGACGGTGCTATTGCAACCTCAAAGCTGAACATTATTAAGTAATCGTTTAGAACATAAAATTGGGAAAGGCGGATTTATCTCCGCCTTTTTTGTTTTGTATAAACACACAAAGTGCTCCTTCGGAAACTTAGCTCTCGAAGTTTAAGAATTACAACTAATTGAAAGGAATGATAAATCAGAAGAACTTCGCCCTCTTTATCAGGTAAGGCTTCAACACCTCATCAACCGGCTTATTAATGTCCGCCTCGACGAAATCTATTCCAAACAGACCGCACTTGTATTTCAGTTCGGATGTCAAAGCCGAAATCTTTTTCACATAACCTTCGCGAACCTCGGCGGGATTAAGCATCATGGTTGTGCCAGTCTCCAAATCCACGAACTTGTACGGACGGTTTGCAAAAGCAAACTCCTCCTCCATTTTCTTGTCAACCACGTGGAAAATTATAATCTCGTGCTTGCTGTACTTCAAGTGCTGCAATGCCGAAAACAGAGCCTCGGTGTCACCGTCAATGAACATATCGCTGAAAAGTATCACCAACGAGCGCTTGTGAATCATCTCGGCAATCTTGTGCAAGGTTCCTGCCGTATCGGTTCGCTGCTGCAACTGTATGCTTTCGGGATTCAGGAACTTGCGCATCTCGTTGTACATTATCGACAGATGCACCTGCGACGACTTGGCATCAAGATGAAACTTCACATCGTCATCGAAAAGCGTAAGTCCTACCGCATCGCGCTGCCTGTGAAGCAGATAGACCAACGAAGCCGCCGCATATATGGAAAACTGCAACTTGTTCATACGCTTTTCCTTGTACGGGAACAGCATAGACGATGAAACATCTATTATTATCTGTCCGCGCAGGTTGGTTTCCTCCTCGTAGCGTTTCACGAAAAGTTTGTCGGTACGAGCGTAAAGTTTCCAGTCGATATGCTTGGTACTTTCGCCCTTGTTGTAGAGCCTATGCTCGGCAAATTCAACGGAAAATCCGTGGAACGGACTCTTGTGCAAACCCGTAATAAACCCTTCAACAACCTGACTTGCAAGAAATTCCAAGTTGTCGTACTGCGGAAACAATTCAAGATTTACATCCTTTGAGTCCATAAGCGTAATTTTCGGGGAACAAAAATAACAAAAAAATGAATGTTAAAGCATATCTATTTTCTTAGCATTAAAGATTCAACTTGTCGGTAATTCAGACAAATTCGACTGAAAGGGAATAGTCAAAGGCTGAAGAAAAACAATTAATGCATAAAAAAATACAAATCACCTGTAATAAATCCTTACCTTTGTTGTCTAACATGATGAACGTTGCAACGAAAACGAACAAATTAAAAGAATCATGAACAACGACAAAGAACATAAGTTTGAACTTCTGGTACGACAGCACAAGCGGACCATCTACACGGTGTGCTACATGTTTTCGACCAACAAGGACGAAATCGACGACCTGTTCCAGGAAATCCTAATCCGACTTTGGAACGGCTTCGACCAATACGAAGGCCGCAGCAGCGCAGAGACTTGGATTTACCGCGTAGCCCTCAACACTGCCATCAACCAGGACAAGAAGGAACGCCGTCGTCCCGAGACTGTCCCGCTGACAGTGAACATCGACCCCTACGATGCCGACAATCCGCAGACGCAGCAAATACGCGTCCTCTACGACCGCATTTCGCGTCTCGATCTCATCGACCGAAGCCTTATACTGCTTTGGCTCGAAGGCATCAGCTATGACGAAATCGGAGCAATAATCGGCATCTCGCCCAACAATGTTGGCGTAAGACTGGCACGTATCAAGGAAAAACTTGTAAAAATGTCGTAAAAACGAAAGGGAATCATCATGGAAAATCAAGAAAACAATAATCTGAACGAACTCGACCAGCTGAAAGCGCAATACGAAGAACTGAAACAGCGCTTCGAACAGCAGGAAATCGTCAACGACCGTCTGATGAAAACGGCTATCCAAACCAACATCAATTTCTTCACAAGAAACAGAAAAGTGGCGATGATAGTATATCCAATCCTAGCGGTACTGATGTACATTTACTTTGAAGTTATGGGATTTCGTGCTTTCGGAATCATATTGGTAGTTTTGATTGCGATATGCACATTTGTTGAGCTATGGCTCACCCGCAACACCCGCCAGAATGTGGTTGACAACTCCGACTTGCTCACTCTTTCACGAAACATGCAGAAACTCAAGACAGGATATTCAATTTACGTCGCTATCTGGCTGTTCGTATGTTTCGTATTTGGCACCGCATTTACATTCCAATATGTTACCCGTCAAGGTCTTGATGTCGCAAATTTCACGAATGTGATATGGACGTTAGTATTTATGGGATTGCTGTTGCTGGTCTTTGGCATTGTGGCTTATCGCAATTTCGTCGGCCATTGCAACGATGTAATCCGTCAAATCGGGACCTACGACGGCAAACCGCAGCCAAAGAGCCAGCGTACATTTCTGCTTTTCCTCGGCAGTATGATTGTTGCCTTTGGCATCGTAATTTTACTTGTCACCTTTGCTTTGCGCCCTACCACATTTGTCCGTGCAGAAAACGACATCTCAACCGAAGGCAAACTGGAATTTTGGGAAGTTTATGCCGACACGCTTGTTTCACCAAACGACACAAAAATAGTTATGGAACAGTGGATGCAAAGTGATTCTATCGTTGTTATGAAAAGCGAGTTGCCTGCGGATGAAAATCAGCAAAACTCAAGAATTTTTGCCTTGAAAAAGGCAACGCCACAAGGTCCGGCCATCAGTTCTAGTGTTATGGGAGGCAAACCGATAATACAAAGTGTAGAAACCTCTGTTTCCAGCAAGAATGATGATGGCTATGTGCCGATTATTGTCCACTTGACACCTGATGCAAGCCAACTTTGGTCGCAATTTACCAGAGAGACAGCAGGTCGTTATGCC